>JBDTXM010000148.1:0-9356 GCA_040006215.1 Acidobacteriota bacterium | reverse complement strand
TCTCCAGCTGCTTCAATATCTTTGGAAATGCCGCGACTATTTTTTCCACTTCGGTACTCGCCTGTTATCATCTATCATTTTAAGCGAGAATTCCGTGAAATGCTAAACGCTTGAGGGCACGATGATTACACTTCCGAAACTGCTGCTTGCATCAGGCAGTCCGCGCCGGGCGGCGATACTTCGCTCGGTCGGCTGGGAATTCGACGTTGTCGTTCCTGACATCGACGAGACCGAGCTCCCCGGCGAAGCTCCCGACGTTTACGTCCAGCGCCTCGCCCGTGAAAAGGCCGACGCCGTCGCCCTCAGATCGCCTGACGTTCCGCTCATTCTCGCTGCCGATACGACCGTCGTCGCCGAAGATCAGATCCTCGGCAAACCCGTGGATCTTGACGACGCCCGCCGGATGATCCGCATCCTCGCAGGCCGCGATCACGAAGTGCTCACCGGCGTCGCGCTCGTCAAAGACGGTGCAGCTACCATTGGCATCGAACGCACCACCGTCACCTTCGCCCCGATGACCGAAGCCGAGATCGACTTCCTTGCCGTCACAGGCGACCCGCTCGACAAGGCCGGTGCCTACGCCGTCCAGGCCCAAGCCGCTCTTTTCATTACCGGCATTCGCGGCGACCATTGGAACATCGTCGGCCTCCCCATCAACCTCGTTTACCGATTAATGACCTCCTTCCAGGCCTGATCCCGCAGTCTGTATGAAATCGCACAGATGTTTTCGCCTTTAGCGCGTAAACTCTGGCTACCGTGGAATGTGAATTGCCCTTTGACCTCTAAAGAAGTACTAAGTGTATCGAAGCGATGCACAATCGAGCAAAACGGAGGGAACTCAGATGTCATTAATATATTGCCCCGAATGTGGGCACGAGGTTTCAAATACGGCGGCGGCATGCCCGCAGTGCGGACGCCCTATCCATGCGACGCCTGTGGTCGAGCGAAAGGTCGTTGTCACTCAATCGCCTGCCCAACGCGAAACTTTCCCAAACTGGATCTTTATCCCGCTTGGCCTGCTGGCGCTTCTTGTGATCGTCGGCGGATTTTACTTGTTCACGCGGCCTGACGACACGTCGAATATGAACGTTCGCGTCGCGGCAAACGGGCGGCCCATCGAGGTATCACGCACCAACGTCCCGGCCACAGCTCCAAGCAGTGTCCAAACGCAGCCGGCCGAGGTGCATACGACCACGGTTCCCGGCACCGGTACGACCGGAGTGTCCGCTCCGCCCAGCGACAAAGGCGTCGTTTCGATCAATGCCAGCATTAATGCGCCTAGCGGCCCGCCGCACGCGGCCAAAAGCGTCCGATTCTACCTGCTTGATAAAGACCTCGAAGCGATCCTGAGCGAGGCCCGCATCGACCCGATCGAGGGCAACACTCTCACGGGCAGTCTCGGGTTGGCGATGACCTATCCCGACCGATTCGCGAGCTTTCGGCAGGACGCCATGAAGGCCATCTCGGCCCATACTAAATACTCCGTGACCACCAACGATCGCGGCGTTGCCAATCTGGCAAACATCGATCCCAACCAGTATTACCTGTTCTCGGTAACCCGCGTCGGTAACGGATTCGCTCTCTGGAATTCGCCCGTCTCGGTCGTGCCCGGACAGAATTTGTTAAACCTCAGCCCGCAGGATGTGACGGAAGTACCTGCGGCTTAATTAGACTTTTTTAAGACGAACTAACAGGAGAGAACAAAATGTTATCAATACTTATATGGTTGGTGCTCGGCTTTCTGGCGGGCTATATCGCAAAGATCCTCATGCCCGGCCCCGATGGCGGCGGCGTTATCATGACGACCTTTCTCGGAATTCTCGGGGCCGTCGTCGGCGGATTTATCGGCACCTTCGTCGGATACCCGATGGTCTCTAACTTCGACAACATTGGGCGCTCACTACCGAGCTTCATTTCGTCTGTGATCGGCGCCATAGTGATCCTCGCGCTCTTTCGCCTAATATCCCGCCGCGGCATTTAACAGTTCCAAGTCAGAACCCGCGAGCGACAGCGACCGGGTTCTCTTTCTCCCTTCCTCGTTAGAAGCAGTGACGGAGCCGCTCCGACGGGCTAGTAGATCAAATCTCTTCACTATCCACTCTCCGGTCTCCACTCTCATTTCCCATTTCACACTTTTCATCTCACTCATCTTGATTCTGTGATATAACGAAAGGCGATTTACTTTGTCCTTACGCCCAAAAAGAATCGTATGAAGTACGTCTTCCTCACATTCGCAAGCATTGCTGTTTTTGGTTTGGCCGTCTCGGCGCAGACCTTTGGCAAAGCCGACTTTGCCAAAAAGATCGCCGACGCGACTCCGCCCGAGCTGCCGCAGACACCTGTCCCGGTTAGAAAGGGAAGCGATGCCCGGGACCGGCGGCTGCGCTGGAACGTAAAAAGTGTGATCGAATACCGCGTCGACGCAGACGATAGGCTCCGGCTGCACAAGCTTTCCACACAATCATTCTTTAACGAAGCGGGAAATCTCACGAAAGCGGTTTCGGCCGACGACGAAGGCTACCCACAGTCGGTCAGTGTTTTCGGATATATCGACGGGATGATGGTCAGTCGCTCGGGCGGTGTCATTTATGTCGATGGCGAGAAACCGCGGCCGCCAGCAGGCCGCGCAAACGCGGGCCTGCTGACCGCGATAAATTCGAATGCTCCGCGCGACACGCGTTACCACTCACGGTTTGAGTATTCGTACGACGCACATGGCCGCCTGATCGAGGAACGCCAATATCGAAATAACGGAGAGCTGTGGGTTAGATCGACCTACACGTACAGCGGCGAGGATCCTACTAAAGAAAGGCTCCGGCTGGATTACGGTTCCGACGGAAAGGAACAGCTGCGTACCAGGGATATCCTCTACCCGAGCGGCGATATCAAGGAACGCGATATGTACGACGAGGGCAAGATCTCCGATCGCGAGATCCATCAATATTCGTACGATGCTCGTGGAAATTGGATCGTCGATCGGGTCTTCGAACCGAAACCTGGCCGCGGACGCCAGGTTTTAAAACCTCTATGGACGATGTACCGAACCATCACTTACTACCTGGACGGCGAGTGGCAGTGGTGGCGCGATCATGTAAAAGGCCAGGAGAGTTTGAAAAGATTACTAAAACAGCAGTTGAAAAAGAAACACAAGAGATGACGAAAGGCCAAAGACAATTCTCGCTCAACATTCTACGTTTTGTGTTTCTCGTGATCGCGACGGTCGTGATAGGTGGGTGCGGGTTGCCCATCTTTCAGAGCCACGCTGACAAGGCGATCACCGAGATCGGCGAAGGCTTTCACACGGGTTTGGGCCGCAGCAGTCTTGAGGTCATCCTGCGCCGTGATGGGACCGCCGAGCTGACTTGCACCTTCTATGACCTCGGCAGCTCACCCCTGGCCGAATCGATGCAGGTCAGATCGATCCCGGTTTGCCAGGGCATGTTCAAACAGAACCCCACCGCGTTTGTAAAAAAAGCCGATGGTGATCTCAGCGGCACTTTCAAAGGCCGGATCGACCTCGAACAGTTTGACCGGCTCGCCAAGTTGGTGATCGATAACGGGTATTTGGGGCTTTCCGACAGGTACGAAGAGCCCGGCCTGATGGACGCCCCGCCAATGCAAACATGGATCGTCTACACGATGGGCAAAAAGCAGGTCAGCGACCAGGCCGACAAAGGCGGCCCCAAACTAAAAGGGATCGAAGACGCCATCTACAAAACAGCCGGAGAGCTCCAATTCAAATAAGTCCGGAGTCTCCTCAGTTCTCTATTAATACCGCGGTCGATGGATGACCTGGGCGGACCCGTCGGCACCAGGGCGGATAACGAGCCCCGAGCCGTCGCTTAACATCAACTGGAAAAGATAGATGTGCTGGTCATCGTTGCCCAGCCACGTAGCTGTGTCAATAGTCTTGCCCTCGATGAGCGGCAGCATCGCCTTGCCGCCGATCGCGACGGGAGGCTTAGTTTCTTTGTTCAGACTGGGATCGAAATCATTCACCGAAAGGAATTTGAGCATTTTTACATCCGCCATAATGAAACCCTCCGCTAGTAACTAAGAATTATGGGCCCGGATACGGCGGGAGGTCTCGTTCGCTTCCGAAGCACCCGGCCTTGAGTCTACCATCCCTCCTGCAAAACGCCGTCCTCCAGTAGAGACTCTTCTCCGTTCTCAATTCTCAATTCTCAATTGCCTTTTCCCCATTTCCGATTTACTATTCTCGCGTCTTGAACCCATAACGCCCGAGCGACAAACGGCCCCAAACCTCTATGAAGCTATTCACTCACGTAGCCTTTCTTATGCTGTTTGCACTACCCTTGTTCGCCTCCGCTCAAAACACACCGCTTTGCATCCTGAAGAGACCAAAGCCCGAGCTTCCTAAAGGTTACGGAATGCTCGACGTCCAAGGCGTCGTTCGGTTAAGGATCGAGTTTCTCGCAAACGGAAAGGTCGGGAAGGTTGTTGTGATTTCCGGGTTAACGAAGGAACTAGGTCAACTTGCCGCCGATGCCGCGAAAAAGATCACCTTTCAACCAAAGATGGAAGATGGGGTTCGAGTCGATACCTTCCGCGTAATTGAGTACTCGTATAGTTGGCGGATTAGTGGCTGGGGACCGACGACGAAGGCAAAGCCAACGCCAACGCCAACGCTATAAGTCGGGAGAAGACCGCGAAGCACCTGACATCATCCGTTATGAGAATTTCATTTTTTTCGTTGACTGCTATTTTATTGTCGCTAACGTTTGGAGTCGGGGCTCAAGAGGCCTCGCGGGGTGCCATCGATAGATCAAAGCCGACCATTTACATTGAGTCCATTGGAAAATCGAACGCGCGAACGGATCTTAAAAGCTCGGAGGAAAGTTACTACTGGCTCCGTCTCCATAACAACTCCAGATGGGGAATACGACTTGATATGTCCGGCGGCTATGACGAGAAATTGGGCGATGTCGGCCTCTACTACGATGTTGTTGATAAGAACGAAAATGTGACTAGCAGGTTTCAGTGTCACGTTTGTTCAACCAATATTCTAAAGTCCGGCAAAGCGGTGATCTTCGGTATTCCCAGGGACCAATTGGCGAACGGCTTTTCGATCCGTGTAAACTTCAGTTTTGATTGGGAGAGCGACACAAAAGTCGCGTCTGGGTTGGAGCCCGAGCATTACGTGTTCTTTAGATCGGAGGATTTGCCTCGTAAGTAGGTTGCTTCTGGAGCCGGCCCGAACGGATTGCTGCTTACCAATATTTTAGAGCAAGGAATAAATAACTAAGTGTCTTATCGAAAGGAAATTGACGAGGCTATTAGACTTCGAGACGAGGATAAGGTCGCTGAGTTCGGAGCGAGAGTTAAGGCCACAATCGACAAAATACCTGCGATCGATGTTACGTCTCTTTGTGCCGTTGGAGCGATACTTATCGAAAACAAGGACTATGCCGATGCTCTAAAATGTTTTTCGGTCGCGGTTGAGAATCACCCGCTTTCGGCATCGGCGTCGATCGGCTTATTCCATGCCTTATGGAACACCGAACGACGAGAAGAAGCTTTTGCGGAGTTACGGCGCTTTCTTTCGATTTCGGAGTCGGAAGAACATTTCAGGCTTATTGAAGAAATGAGGGATGCAATCGATTCGGTATGACGAGCTACCAATTCCCACAGTTCGCAACGTGGGCTAGGTTGAAAAATAGACTGCCTCAATTCTCGATGCCAACAAACAAAATGATCGATGAACGGCGTGACATTGACGAAATTATCGTAAGAGTTAAGCAGGAGATTCCGGAGGTGCGCGTTGACCAGTTGAAAGTCACACATCCCGGAGCCGATGATGACGGCCTCTGGTATTTCTCGCTTCCAAATGTGGACGACGATATTCAGATCGAATCGTCTTACGGAATGGGTCCGTTTATCGTCGAAACAAATGAGCAAAGTTCATACGATGCCAGAACGGCAAATACGATCGATGAAACGGTTTCAATGATCGTCGACTATCTGAACTCAAAGACGACCATCGACCGCTGGCCACTGATCTACTATTGCCTTTTTCCTCGTTCCGATTTACTATTCTCGCGTCTTGAACCCATAACGCCCGAGAAACGAAGCGGACGCTTGGCTTATGAAGCTATTCACTCACGTAGCCTTTCAACCCTGTGAGCTAACCTTTGTACGCTTCCACCCAGGGCACACCGATGAACGCCAGTAAGTCTCTAGATGACAATGATCGCTGCTATTTGGGTTCGGGCGAGATGAGGTCTATCCTAGAGGATTTAGAGTTTTAGCCCGAATCGGTATAATATCGGACAAAACGAAACAAGCGTGATATACTGTTGCACAGATGGCGCGTACTTTTGTCGTTATCGTTGGTTTAAATGATTACTTATATAGGAAGTAGCCTTTTCGGTTCTCCAGCTCAGGTATTGGTAAATACAGTTAATACCGAAGGTGTAATGGGGAAGGGGCTTGCTTTGCAATTTAGGAAGATATTTCCAGAGATGTTTACGGAATATCAGGCTCTATGTGAGAAAGGTAAAATCGATATAGGGAAGTTGTGGATATACAAATCCCCCCACAAATGGGTGATGAATTTCCCGACGAAAAGGTCGTGGCGGCAGCCTTCGAGAATCGACTATATTGATATCGGACTCAGGAAATTCGTTGATGAGTTCGGCGATCTGAAAATTCACAGCATTGCATTTCCAGCTTTGGGATGTGGCAACGGTGAACTAGATTGGGCCGAAGTCAAACCCCTAATGGAATCCTATCTGAGAGTGGTGCCCGCTGACATCTTCATTCACCCGCCAATGCCGAGCGAAGATTTGCCTGAACATCGCAGTCAAAAAGAGATAGCCAAATGGTTGCGGTCGGAACCGCGGACGCTAGCCTTTAGTGAGGTATGGTCCGATCTGAAGCGCGTACTTGCCAAGAGGTCGCAATTCTACACCTCGTCAAAAACTTTCTCTGCTCGCATAAATGACGTTGAACGAGCTTTGGAAGTTGAGACAGAGAGTAGAGTCTATCGAATAGAGTATGACGATCTGCAAGAAGTCTGGTCTCGTTTCAGGGCCCACGGCTATCTGCGCCGGGGAATCGTAACCAATGCTGTTCAGAAGGTCTTATATTACATTATCCCTGTTCTTGCTGAACTTGATTATGTTGACCGGATAGAACTCTCGGAAAATGATGCCTTCTCGGATTCCGGTACGGGTAAACCTTTGAGTGGTTTGCAATATATCGCCCCGAGCCAGGGTGCCGTTCAGCCGTCTCTCTTCCTCTAAAGTCGACCAATGAAATCTGACGCCGAGCAGTACCGAGAGTTTCTGAGCGGCTTGTCAAAAAGGCTTTCACTAGATCGTATCCGTGCATACTGGACGAAGTACGCCTTTCATTTCACTGAAATACGAAACGCGGCCTGTATCTTGGCGAGCGGAGGGATAAAGTGTCGAGCGGCCCTGCCCGAAGGCTCCTTCATCGACGCTGCGTGTCCGCGCGTCATCGCTCAGACCGACCCCTCCGTAAAGTCATATGTTCGATTGTATTTTCGCCCGCGTACCCCAACCCAATATAGATCAGAAGGCCTAAGGCCGCGCGAAAGGTATTGGGAAGGCTCCCATTGTCCGGTGCCGGTATTCTTCCTGTTTGATCTATTTACGCTGCTCGTTAGAGACGACTGCCTCTTCTCGGACGGTAATTTGGCGAGGTTAGGATTTGATGGCTTATGCAATTCGGCTGACGAGCTTGCGACGTTCGACTTCTCGAAGATTTACCATGATACCTGGGTGTCTAAGGAAGAACTGCGAGATACGGTAGCTCATCAAAATGCCGAATTGGTTATCCCTGACGAATTAGATCTTTCAGCTCTTAAGCTTATTTACTGCAGAACTGCCGCCGAAAGAGAGACATTACTTTACTTGTTACCCCCGAAAATTAGAAATATATGGAGTCGGAGGATTGCAGTCGCATCGACCGCGACACTTTTTTATAGAAAATGGGCATTTGTCGAAAACGCAGCCCTCAACAGGGATAAGGTCGTACTCAGCTTTTCTCCTGACCCGAAATACGCTGAACCATTCCAGCTGAGGCTAGTGCGGACGATTAGTCACCCAAAAGAGACGATTACAGAGAATTTTTCGGCGAAAGGTTTGCTGCCCATTAAATTCCCGACCGCCTTGGAAAGATACAACTTCGAGGTCTTTCTTGACGACAATCTCGCCTATGCGGGGTCCTTTGATGAAAAATTCGAGGAGCAACCTTTCTAACAAATCATCGAAAGATTGCTATTGGCCATATCTGCGGGCCAATTTCGATCAACACTTCAAGAAGAAAGAGCCTCCGGCTGGAGAAGATACAACCTCATTCACTTCACTATGAATATACACCCGATGCTCATTTTTGAACTTCTAGTAATATTCGTTGCCTTCGGTATCGACGTAAAAGCTGTGTCCGAAATGATGCTCGCCTTCGATGACGGAGGCGATGCCGTCGTGAAAGTCGCCGACACTGCGATAGGGAACCTCGCGCATGACTTGCCGGTCTTGTCGATCAGGAAGTTCTTGCCGTCTAGCGATTTAATTCGAAAGTCACGTAGATCTTTTCTTCGACTTTGATCTGGCCGAGGGCGAAGGTGATGGCGTGGTTGTAGGCGGTGGGCTCCTCCAGTCTGTCGCTAATGGCGGGGGTTGGTTAGCTTTTGGGTTGTCGGGGCTTTTTGTTGCTCGATGTTTTCCATTAGCGGGTCGAGGAATTGGGTTGTGGGTTCGGTGATGCTGAGAGGCTCGTGGGCGAGCGGCGAGGTTTCAAGAGTGAGGGACGGCTTAAGATCGGCATCGCTTTTTGGCAAGGTCCCGTGGATGAAGGGCTGATAAAAGTTTTGCTGCCAAAATCGAAGGAACGCACCAACCAGAACAAGAAGGGCAATGATAACCAGCGGCACCGCCTGGATTATTCCTAAATACCAGATCATCCCGCCGGACACCGCCAGAACGGCGAGCACCGTCGGCCACGAGGCAAGCAGAAACGGCCCGATAGCATTGAGACGCGACGGAGGCCGCGTATCGACCGCCAAGTTTTCTTTTTCCGCGGTGCGCCGGTACGCGATCAGGTTCCAGCCGCCGCTGACGACAAGCGTCAACCCGAGGACAAAATTGGTCATCGCACTGCCCCAGTTGTGTCCGACCATGTTGCCGGCCGCCGAAAATAGGAACAGCACGGCGATGGCCATGATCGTGCTCCACGACCGGTACTGTGGTTTAAAAGGCGTCTCCTCGTTCTTGGCGACGCTTGCGTCCAGCCGCGTCAATAAAGATCGCGGCACGAATCGCTGCATCCCGGTCGGAAGCTCGGCAACCTCGAGGCCCGTTCCGCAAGAC
>JBDTXM010000147.1:0-9443 GCA_040006215.1 Acidobacteriota bacterium | reverse complement strand
TTCGAAGCAAAAGGTTGTCCATGTAAACCCGGCGAGCGATCTCGGAAACTACATATGCAATAAGGGTTTTTGTGAATCCATTGGCTCCGAGAAGTCCGCGGCTCAGGGCGTCGATAGAGAGTCCGGCGAAAGTTCCAAAAAAGATGGCCCGGATCGAATTGCGCTGAAGTGCAGCGTAAACGACGATGATCAGCGGAAAATCGACGAATACAAAAGGTTCAGCCACGTTCCGCAGTGTCCACTGCAGCAAGATCGCCACGATCAATGCAATTGTTAGCTTGATCTGATCCATTCTATCCTTGAGCTACTTCTTCTTTGAGTCCTTAACTGAATTCGGCAAACGCTGTTCAAATTCCGGTTTTTGCGGCGGTTCGTAAAGCAGGACGCCGACTTCCTGCATAGAATTCAATCTTGCCGCTGGCTGTATCATTATCTGCAGGGCTTCCGAAGCCGAACCACCGCCGACGTTGACGATCTCGCCGATCTTAAGTCCGGCGGGGAAAATTCCGTCCTGGCCAGTGGTAAAGACAGCCTGCCCAACCTGCACGCTCGTGCTTCCGGGTACATAGTGCATTTCCAGAAGATCTTTTTTGCTTGTGCCGCTTACGACCCCGAGTGCTGTCGACGAGCCGATCTCGCCGATCACTCCCCCGACGCCGGTTTTATCACGCGTGATCAGATCGACCTGCGCCGTCAGCGGACTCACCGCCGTCACCCGGCCAACCAAACCACCGTCGGTAACAACGGCCATATTCAGCTTGACGCCGTCGAGACTTCCCCGGTTGATCACGGACGAATCAAACCAAGCGGACGGATCGCGGCCGATTATTCGAGCGGGCAAGACCTTATATTTGCTTGTTTCCTTTAGACTCAGGAGCGATTTGAGCCGCTCGTTTTCACCGGTCAGTTCCTCTTTGCCGTTGAGCTCAACCTGAAGCTCCTGAACCTTCTGTTTGAGTTGGTCGTTGTCGGTCTGGGCGGATCGGAGCGAGGCTATCGAGCCGAAATAATTCGAGATCGAGGACGTAACGCTGGTTACAGGCGATTGGACAAAGTCGGCGACAGTGAGGCCCCACACGCGAATGATACGCTGGCCCGAGGTGATATCCCTGGCGCTAAACGCCATCAGAATAAAATTCCCGAGCAAAAGCGCGATCACTAGCCATGGCGTCAGTCTCCATACATCTTTCTGACTTCGCTCAACCATTCTTCAAGGGTCGGTGGTCGGTAGTCAGCAGATGTCTTACCGACAAGCGGCCACTGACCACTGTTCCTAACTTCCTGTCATCAATGAATTGTCCCACTTAACGCGCTTGAGGAGCTCGATGTCTGAAAGCATTTTGCCGGTGCCGAGCACGACCGAGGAGAGCGGGTCGTCGGCGATTACAACGGGCAGGCCGGTTTCGATCATCAATCGCTTATCAAGATTTTTGAGAAGAGCACCGCCACCCGTAAGTACGATTCCGCGTTCGACGATGTCGGCTGAAAGCTCGGGCGGTGTGCGTTCGAGGGCCACTCGGACGGCGTTAATGATCGTCGAAACCGCGTCGGACAGGGCCTCGCGAACCTCTTCGTCGGTCATTGTGATGGTTTTGGGAATGCCCTCGATGAGATTGCGGCCACGAACATCCATTGACAGCGGCTCGTCGAGCGGGAATGCGCTTCCAAGTGCGATCTTGATCGCCTCAGATGTGCGTTCGCCGATCAGGAGATTATATTTACGCTTGATGTATTGCGTTATTGCCTCGTCCATTTCGTTGCCCGCGACCCGGACCGCGCGAGAATAGACGATACCTGAAAGCGAGATGACCGCAATGTCCGTAGTTCCACCGCCAATATCGACGACCATGTTGCCGTGCGGTTCGGTGATGGGCAGTCCGGCACCGATCGCGGCTGCCATTGCTTCCTCGACAAGATAGACTTCCGATGCCTTGGCCCGGTATGCCGAATCCTCAACGGCACGACGTTCAACCTGAGTGATCTCGGACGGAATTCCGATCACGACTCGCGGACGTACCCACGATTTACCATTATGAGCCTTGCGGATAAAATGCTGCAGCATTTTTTCCGTCACTTCGAAGTTCGCGATCACGCCATCTTTCATTGGGCGTATGGCGACGATATTGCCCGGCGTTCGGCCAAGCATTTCTTTTGCGTCGCGGCCAACGGCTTCGACCTGATTGGTGACCTTGTTAATTGCGACGATCGACGGCTCCGAAACTACGATGCCGCGGCCCTTGGCATATACGAGCGTATTTGCCGTGCCCAGATCGATCGCCAGATCGCTGGAAAATAAACTAAATAAAGACTTAAATGCCATTTTGAGAAATGTACCCGAGCTTTTTATGCTTCCTTAGAACTAGGGTTTGAAAAGTGGTGAGACCGCTCTTTGGAAAGCCTTTTGAACAATTCAGTTACGAGAACGCCGCCGCTCCAAACGCCTAATCCATTAGCATACACTTATTGTTCAGCGTTTTTCTACTGGAAAACACTCTTTAATGCGAGTTTTAAAAGAAATTTATTCGGTGGGCTCTTTGCGGGCCGATGAGAAGCCGAATGTCGGCTTCACCGCATTGAGATAGACAACATAAAGCGGGAACTACAAACCCCCAAAAGGACAAAAGGCGACCCGAAGGCCACCTTTTGGTTAAACCTTACTAGTTCTGTACCGCAGTTAAGTTCACCCCGGCAAGATTATCGTTTATAAGCATCACCTGAGGCGTGATGGTATAGCTCTTCGCTTTAGCGGTGATCGTATAGGTTCCTCCGGCCGCTACATTATCGAAGCGATAATTGCCGAACGAATTGGTGATCGCCACTCGCGTATTGTTGCTCGAGTCCGTTATGGATATACGAGCATTACCTATCGGATTTCCGATTGCCGTCGCGAGGCGTCCGGAAACTGAAACAGGCGGAGAAGTCGGTGCCATGATTTGAACCGTGATCGGAGAGCCATTTTTGTAAAATCCGATCGTCGCCGTCACCAACTGCGGCGGACGATTCGCATCAAAACGGAAGTTATACAGCGTGCCCCAGCGTATGGCATTTGCGTTTTGATTCTGCGCAAATGTTTCGGAACTCCAAGTTATCAAACCGCCTGCTTGACTCTGAGCCCACGGTGTATTGTTAAACCCGGCATTTCCAACCGTCCCATCGGCTGTCCAGCCCGGCTGCTGAGGAGGTGCGTGGAAGCCGATATTGCTAAGGATCACCGCCCCCCCGAGGGGAAAGCTAAAGGACTGGATGGACCGATCAAGATTCTGGTTATAAATAGCATATTCGTAATGCCAAACGCCGGGAGACGGGTTTGTAACCTTATAACCGAGCGTGCCGACGCCGTCGTTCACCGGATCAGGCTTGATCTCGGCCAAGGTAGCCCCGGTCCAAGCGGTGATCGCGGGTTTTGACCTGACAGTGGCGGCGGCCTGTGAAAAGCCGTAGCACCCGCTGGTACCTGGCGAGCAGGTCGTACCGCTGACGGTGTACCTCCGGTAAGAGACATTGTTGTACATATTGCACTGGCCCGGATTGGCCTGGCACCAGGCGTACTCGTGCGGCGTGATGTATTGAGCTTCGGCAAAATATGACGCACCAGGATTCAGCGTCGTATTCAGATCATTGACCTCGGTAAGGATCTTATGCGCAGGTCCGTTATGAACATGCCCCGAGTGGTTATTCGGCGGCGTTGCCGAATCGGCCCGGGGGTAGGCCCCGGTAAAGGGATTTATCCACGCTCGCGATCCGAGATTGGGCCCGGCATTCAGGCTGGCAACATACGGATCGGAGCAGCCGGATCCGAGTGCGGTCCCGTTGGGATTCGCGTTGCACCCAAAGCCGCAAATGTTGTCCTGGAGTGCGGTGAATGCGTGTTTTACGCTGGATTGTCCGACCTGTTCGAAACGCTCGTCATTTGTCGTTCCTCCACTCAAGCGATAAAGATTCTGGGGAATGACCGGATGGTCGTTACCCGGAGTGGCAATCCAATTGAGGGGCACTGTACCGGCGTTGCACGAGTCTGTTCCGACGGCCAAGCCGACCTGTGTTCCGGCACTCGCGCCGAACTGAGCCAATCCCGACAAATCACCAACGATCACGTCCGGGCCAGGCACCGTTCCGGACGAAGGCGTCATCGGCGGCAGGACATCGGATTTGACCTCGCCGTCGACGACCTGCGTAACCTCGATCACGCGCAAAGCCGCGGTTATCGAGATCTGGCCAACGACAGATCCTGTATCGGCCGTGCGGCCCAGATCTGCGGCAAATTCCTTTGATAAAAGCAGGCGGCCGCCCTGGATGCCAAGCGTATGCTCGTTAGCATCGTAATCGTATTCGTGACCTTCGATATTGAAGAAAACAAATCCTGATTTCGCGTCGCGAACAACAAGTTCGTACGGTTCGCCCCATGATGTGCGTTCGATGATGAGATCTCGATACGAGCTGCCCAGATGTCCCGGCAGGGCTGCGTTGGTCTGCGACACAAGTGTCATCGATCCTGGGAGAGGTCCACGCACTTCGCCGTTAAAGACCTGTACGGGGAAAAAAGAATCGGCCTGGATGTCAAAACGAAGGGAGCTGGGTCGAGATGCCTTTGCAGAAAGGCGCCCACCGTTGAAGCGGGTTAGGCTCACATCCATCGTGACGCTCCCGCTCGAGGCGATCATTTTTTCGAGAGTTCCGGTATTGCCGTCCCGGCCGCTCTGGCTGAGGACGTCTATGGTTTGATCCGAACCATCGCTAAAAATAGCAAGCAACGGCAGTAAGGCGACGAGAATTATCTTTAACATAATTTCGAACTACAGCCATGTGGCCAGGCAAGTGATGAACTCCAAAGTCTATGTGGGTTACGTAAAATGTATCTTTCCTTTTACACTCTTTTAGGTGATTTAATCAAGCTGGGTATAGTAGTCCTTTATCCTATGGATAAGCCAAGACCCAGCGCCGAGCTATGAAAAGTGGTTGTGAAAGCAAGCAGGAAGAGGCCCGCCGGCGGGCTGAACTTCCCGTCCTCAAAAATTCCCGTGAGGAGGAAAGCGGCATTCGTCGATCACGGATCAGCCGCTGGCGGGCGGCAGCTCTTACCACCCTGACGTTGCTCATGGCCGTCCATGTCGTTCAATGGCTCGCTGTCGGCAGGACTGTCTCGCCCATCGAACCGTCGGAGACCATGTACACTCTCCAAGACGGATTCGTGAATGCGGGCTTCATCTTCTTTACGCTTGCTATCCTGGCGACGCTGATATTTGGGCGATTTGTATGCGGATGGGGATGCCACATAGTCGCCCTCCAAGACCTCTGTGCCTGGCTGCTCAAGAAGATAGGCCTGAAACCGCGACCGTTTCGATCGCGGCTGCTTGTCTTCGTTCCCCTCGCTGCCGCTCTCTATATGTTCGTTTGGCCGAGCGTAAGTCGGTTATTAGCGGCGCCGAATCAGCCGGTCATTCCGCCATTTACGAATCATCTGATCATAGAAAATTTTTGGGCTACCTTTCCATCAATCGCTGTAGCGATCCCGTTTCTCTTTATATGCGGATTCGTGACGGTCTACTTTCTCGGATCAAAGGGTTTCTGTACCTATGCGTGCCCCTACGGAGGCGTTTTCGCTTTTGCCGATAAGCTCTCTCCCGGAAAGATCCGTGTTACGGACGCCTGCAATCAGTGCGGACACTGCACGGCCGTCTGCACCTCGAACGTCCTTGTCCATGCCGAGGTAAAGGAATTCGGAATGGTCGTGGATGCAGGCTGTATGAAATGTATGGACTGCGTCAGCGTCTGCCCTAACGATGCTTTGTATTTCGGTTTTGGAAAACCCGCGGCTGCCGTTGCAAAGGCGACATCGAAAAACTATTCGCTGACCTGGTCCGAGGAATTGCTCGGGGCGGCTGTGTTCTTTGCGAGCTTTCTAGCCGTTTGGGATGTTTACCAGCTTGTCCCGATGCTGATGGCGCTTGGGATCGCGGCGATCACGGCGTTTCTCGCTCTCAGAAGCGTCCGACTATTTCGCGCCCACGATCTCTCGTTTCATAGATATAGTTTGAAATCGGTCGGGAAGATCAAGATCGCTGGTTGGACGTTTCTCGGATTTGCTCTGCTTTGGATCGGATCTAATGCGCACAGCGGTTGGATCCGATATCACGAAAGGGCAGGAGCTTTGGCGTTCCAGAATATAAAAATACCGGACGAGCTTGCGCTGGCGAGGACAAATCCCAAGATCTGGCTAACGCCCGCCGAACGCACGAATATAGATGAAGGTCGGCAGCATCTTCACGACGCAGTTGATTTCGGTCTATTCACTAATTCCGAAACCCTTCCAAGGCTTGCGTGGGTTGAGTATCTTTCAGGAAATACTGAACGGGCTGTCCAATTGCTCGCGAGAGCGGCAGAGTATCAAAGGGGACAAGGCAAAGCTCTCAGCCTCTATTATAGAGGCGCGATCCTAAACCGTCTGGGGCGTTATGACGAGGGGTTGACGAGTCTCGAACAGGCTTTGACGGCGGCTCCCGATCTCATCCTGGCACGCGAGGAACGGGGTGAATCGCTCTGGCAGCTTGGAAGCAAACCGGATGCGGTGGCGTCGTGGAATGAGGTGGTCGAAAGCAATCCGGATTCGGTATTAGCCAACTACATGCTGGCCGGAGCAGCCGCTTTGCGAGGTGATGCGGATGCCGCGGCAGTTTATGAAAAAGAAGCAGATTCCTCGACGCCGGACGATGCTCTTTTTCAATGGATGCTCGGGCTTCGTTTGGAAAACGTCGGAATGAACGCTCTTGCCGAAAAGCACTTTCAACGAGCGATCGAGCTCAATCCTCAATTTCGCGGCCGCCGTAATCTGGACCTCTTAAATCGGCGTTAGATCTTTAGGCGTCAGGTTCCTTTGCGATGAGGCGGTCGGCCCGGGCATGGTCGTTCCCGTCGGCGTTTTGCACGACGTAGGTCGGCCGTTCGGATTCGGTCACGTGATCCTCGAGGGCCGCGTTCAATACCTCGCTGATCTTCGAGACCGGAACGAACTCAAGCTCTTTTCTAACGTCTTCCGGAATGTCCTCTGTATCAGATTCGTTCTGATACGGCATAATGATCCGCCGGATACCGGCACGATAGGCCGATAGAACTTTTTCCTTTAGCCCACCTATAGGAAAGACGAGGCCCGACAGCGTGATCTCGCCGGTCATTGACGTATCGGAGCGGACTTTACGTCCGGTGTAGAGCGAGGCAAGGGCTGACGCCATCGTGACGCCAGCGCTCGGGCCATCCTTCGGGATCGCTCCGGCAGGGACGTGAAGGTGGACTCCATTGTGCTTTATCACCTCTGGATCGATGCCAAACTCTGCCGCGTGCGACCACAGATAACTACGGGCTGCTTGAGCAGATTCCTTCATCACATCGCCAAGCTGGCCGGTTAGCGTCATGCCGCCACCTCCTGGCAGTAACGTCGCCTCGATGAACAAAACCTCGCCCCCCATCTCGGTCCACGCCATGCCGGTCGCCACACCCGCCGGCAATTCCTTGCGGGCCTGTTCGGGGTAAAAACGCGGGCCGCCAAGATACTCCTTGATGTCACCGGCAGTTACGGTAACCTTTTCCGTTGCTCCCTCGGCTACCTTTAGAGCCACCTTTCGAGCAATGTTGCCGATCGTGCGTTCAAGCTGGCGTACGCCTGCTTCGCGTGTGTACCTGCCTGTCAATAGATTTATCGCGTCGTCCGTGATCTCAAGCTGTTCCTGTGCCAGGCCGTTCTCTTTGATCTGCCGGGCGATCAGATACTGCTTGGCGATATTCAGCTTTTCTTGATCGCTGTAACCCGCGAGTTGGATGATCTCCATCCGGTCACGAAGCGGCATCGGGATCGGCCCGAGCTGGTTGGCCGTGGCGATAAAGAAAACCTTGGACAGATCGAACGGCAGATCGATGTAATTATCGCGAAACGTATTGTTTTGCGCCGGGTCCAGAATCTCCAACAGAGCGGCCGACGGATCGCCGCGGTAATCGTTGCCAAGTTTGTCTATCTCGTCGAGCATCAGCACGGGATTGTTGACGCCGACGCGGCGAAGCGACTGGATGATACGCCCCGGAAGAGCTCCAATATACGTCCGCCGATGACCGCGAAGCTCCGCTTCATCACGCATGCCCCCAAGGCTCATTCGCTCAAATTCCCGCCCGAGCGCGCGGGCGATCGAACGGCCAAGGCTGGTCTTGCCAACTCCCGGAGGGCCGACAAAAAGAAGTATTGGACTCTTAGAATCGGGCCTTAGCTTTACGACAGCCAGCGATTCCAGGATGCGTTCTTTGATATCGTCCAGGCCATAATGATCCTCGTCGAGGACCTTGCGAGCCTCGTTGAGATCGAGTTTTTCTTCACTCGACTTTCGCCACGGTAGTTCGAGAACGTATTCGAGATACGTGCGGATGACGTGATAGTCCGGAGCCGACTGCGGGAGCTGTTCCATCCGCTTTAGTTCGCGGGTCGCCTCCTTTCGAACGTCGTCCGGGATGTCGGCGGTCTCCAGTCTTTCACGGATCTGATCGGCCTCGGCTTTTTGGCCGGTCTCATCCTCGCCCAGCTCTTTTTGGATCGCCTTCATCTGCTGGCGGAGCACGTAATCCCGCTGGGATTTGTCCATCTCGGTGGCCGCCTCGCTGGCGATCTTTGAGCGGATCTGCATAATCTCGACCTCGCGGGCGAGAGCGGCGTGGGTAAGAGAAAGTAGTTCGTCAACGGAGCTGGATTCGAGCATCTTCTGTTCCGTCTCGACTCCCAGATCGAGAACCGATGCCAGAAAATACGAAAGCTGCACCGGATCTTGCTGCGACATCACGGCCATGCGAACCTCGGGCGGTACCTGCGGCAGCATTGCCAGGGCCTGCTGCACCATTCCCTGAATGTTGCGCTTGAGTGCTTCGATCTCTTCGTCATCGCCTCGAATCAAGTCCGGCAGAATTTCGATCCTCGCCTTTAGGAAGGGCTGTTCCGCCGTAAATTCCAGCACTTTGAAGCGATCGATGCCTTGGACAATAAGCTGCATAATGCCGTCGTTTCGCATCATTCGCTTAATATTTACGACGGTTCCAACCTTGTACAGATCTTCCGGTTTTGCATTGTCGCCGTTAATGTCTTCGCCCTTGGCAGTGATCGCGGCGATCAATTTTTGCTCCGTCGCGAGAGCGTCCTCGACAGCCTTGACCGATCTGTCGCGACCCACCGAAAGCGGCACGACCGTCTCGGGAAAAAGCGTGGTGTTTTGCAGCGGCAGCACCGCCATATCGAACTGCTCTGCCGGTTTGTCAGTATCGGGCGTTTTTGCCTGTTCTTTCTTAGTTTCTTCCGCCATATTTTGGGTACGACAGACAGCCGCATCTGTCGATGAGCGTCAAATTTCTATTTCGCCAACACTACTTAGCTTTCTTCAACCTGATCAAAAGCAGTCCGTTCTCAAAATTATGCTCGA
>JBDTXM010000146.1:0-9469 GCA_040006215.1 Acidobacteriota bacterium | reverse complement strand
AGGAGCGGCACCTTTCGATCCAGTCGAACATAACAAATCGCTGTCAAGCCTATGATATCCGATTCTTCGATGACACTTTGTCGATATTTGTGGACTTCATGAGTCCCCATCGGGGCGGCATGTTTGTAGAACCCAATACGAAAATCTCTTCCCAGCCCCATCGCGGCGACATGTTTGTAGTACTCGATGCCACATGGTGTCGCTCCTACGGAGCTTGTTCTTCGCGGCGTAACCTATCTGCTACAAACATATCGCTCCTACGGAGCTCGATTACAACCATGCCGTGCTCGATCTCCACCTGGTCGGCTGCGACCGTCGCTTGGACGTCGAACCCGTGCTTTCGGAGAAATGCGAGGGCGGCGATGCGGCCATAGCCCCGGGCCGAATGGGCTCTGACGCGAAATGTGTTCGGCTCGTCTAGTCGACGAGACTCGACGCCGATCGCTCCGCTCGCTCGCTCAAAGTAGAGAGCCGTGGCTCTCGGGTTACCGAGCATCTCCATTGCCGCCGCGTTTATCTGGATCGTTCCTCGCCGGCTGATCGAAACCCTTAGCTTGCCGCGCCTCGGCCCATCTCCCTTCGCCTCGAACCGTTCCCATTTTCGTCTCGCCCGATCGCCGCTTACCAACTCGTCGCTCATGAATATTTTCTCCTTGGGTCGGAGGCCTGCCTCTCGACTCGGGTGACATCATGGCACAGCTCCGCCGCGAAGTGTGATACCAACTTTCCAGATATGCCTAACTTTCTATATATGACGTAACTTTCTAGATATGCATGGTTTTCCAGGTACCCCAGTCATGGTTTTCCAGATATTCCACCACAGGCCTTATCCTCAATTCCGACAAGCAGTTGCCGCCATGAACGGCCGATTGGAGACGTTCCGATCCCCATTTTTACTGGCCTTCGCACGTTCCGATTTGCGGAAAAATGGGCCAAATGGCGCCTCGGGCGAGAGAGGGCCCAGCCAGCGGCCCGAGCAGCGGCTTTACGACGGCCCAACCTTCCCGACGTCCGCCGCCCGTGCGGGATCGGCCGCTATTCGGGCTGCCGCTCCGGGCCATCATTTGGCCGTGTCCCGGTCCTCTTAAACACCGATCTGAACACGGGCAAGCCCTTGTCCTCGACGGCATTTTCTCGCTCGGTTTTTACTGGAAAGGGATTGTCGCTAACCGGAACTTCCTGGAGGCGAACATGCGTACGGAACAGCTCGAACATCTCTTGCGCGAGAGATTCGATGTCCGTTTGTACGAACACGTTACCGTCGGGAGCCAGGTGTCGGACGATGGCCTCGACCATCTCGTCATTTACCATCCGGCGTTTGGCGTGTTTTTTCTTGAACCAGGGGTCGGGGAATTGGATCGTCACCACTTGGAGTTGGGCGGGCGGGACGTCGGCAAGCAGCCGGTCCAGCCACAGCATGGCGTTGCAGAAGGTGTAGTGGAGATTGGTGAGGTTCGCATCGCTCGCCAGCCGATTTGCCTCATCGACAAGCGGCTCGCGGATCTCTACGCCGAGATAGTTCCAGTCCGGCTGGACCTCGGCCATTCGCAAAAGAAATCTTCCGCGGGCACAGCCAATATCGAGATGCAGCGGCCTACTTGAATCGTCAAAAACAGATACGATGTCTACCGGCTGCGGCTCCTGCCGGTAATATGGCGAAAGTGGATTAACGTGCTGATGAACTCGGACTCGTGGCATTGAAGGAGACTCGTAATCAGACGATTCCGGCGATAACTAAAATACTAAATAGACAGCCGGCTCCGTAGATTGCCAATGACGCGAGGCCCGCGATCTGAGTGACGGGTCCTGCCTCTCGCGGGTCTATATGCGGGTCGGACGGTATCTGTATCAGTCCATACACCGCACCAACGATCAATCCGCCGAGATGTCCGAAATTATCGACTACCTGATAAAGGACCAAACCAAAAACAAAAAGAAACCCGATATTTATCAGCAGATTTTTTCGGAACGCATCTGAAATAAAGTCTTTTCGACGAAAAGCGTAGATCGCCAGATAACCGATGAGTCCGACGATGCCGCCCGATGCTCCGACGGAAATGCCTTGCGGAAGGAAGAACAGACTTAGCAGTCCGCCGCCTATCGCGGAAAGCAAAAACACGATCGCAAGATGAGCACGATTAGTAAGCATCTCGAAGATCCGCCCGAAACTATAAAACGCATAGCTGTTCATCAGGACATGCACGACGCTCCCGTGAAGAGCGGCTCCGGTCAATATCCTCCAGTACTGATGATCGTGAAGAAAAGCGGGCTTAACAAATCCCGCCCGCAAGATGGAACTATCGAGGCCCGACGCAAACTGAGCGACCGCCACAGCGGCGATGCAGCCAAGGAATATATATGTGTAGAGCGGCACGGGCATCGGAAGTGCCGGCCCGGATTCGGTTGCGTCGTCCTGCGTCTCTTCGTCGTTTTGATATTTTAGGGACATCTTTGGGCCGCCTACATCGCCAATCCGCCGTCGGCTTGTATCACCTGGCCGGTAATGTACCCGGCGGCATCGGAGAGGAGGAACGCGGCGATCTCGGCGACTTCCTGGACGTTGCCTAGACGAGCGAGCGGGATCATGGCGAGAGCTTTGGCTCGGTAGTCTTCGTTCATCTCGGCAGCCATGTCGGTTTCGATCAGGCCAAGTGCGAGTGCGTTGACCGTTATCTTGCGGCTCGCAACCTCTTTTGCCATCGATTTTGTCAGGCCGATCATTCCGGCCTTCGAGGCCGAATAATTCGATTGGCCGAGCATCCCGACGACGCCTGATATGGACGAGATGTTCAGGATCGATCCGCCGTTCTCGTTTCGCATCATCGGGCGAAGGACGGCTTTAGAGAAGTTCCAGGCGCCTTTTAGATTCGTATCGATCACGGCATCCCAGTCCTCTTCCTTCATCCGCAGGATGAGCTGGTCACGGGTGATGCCGGCGTTGTTGACGAGATAATGAACCGTCTCGAACTGCTCCTTGACCTGCTTGACGAACTCGGCGGCAGCCTCGGTATTCGCGACGTCACACTGCGCCGCAAAGGTCTTGACTCCAAGAGCCTCGATCTCGGCTTTCAGCTTTTCAGCCTCGTCGGCGCTCTTAGAATAATTGAACGCCACATTCGCACCGTTCTTCGCCAATTCCAATGCTATTGCCCGGCCAATCCCGCGAGTAGCTCCAGTAACTATCGCCGATCGCCCGGCAAATTTCTTATCGCTCAAAATTGATCTCCTGACTGTTGATCATTCAATTCTACGCAATTCAGCGAAAAATGCTAAAGGCTGTTGCTTATGCCATAATCTGTCCGCGATGAGCCTGGAAACCGACCTCGATCATATCCCGCGGGGCAACACCGCTCCCGGCGTTAACCGGACGGTGATCGATTACCTTTCGACCAAAATAGATCGGGCCACGCAAGCGGCCGTCCTTGATGTGCCGTGTGGGAACGGCGAATTCATTGCGGCCGTAACGACGCTTTTTCCAGGCCTTACAGCGGTCGGTGTGGACATCGCCCCGCCTGACCGCGAGGGATTTGTGAAGGCCGACCTCTCCTCGTCGGAGGAGTTGAAGTTTGAAACTCGCTTCGACGTCATAACTTCGATTAGCGGCGTGATGGAATTTGACAACACGCTGAATTTCCTTCGACGGCTTCGCGAGATTATCGCCGACGACGGTTTGCTGATCGTGACCAACGACAACCTGCTCTCGGTCAGGGACCGCGTGCTTTACTTTTTTTCGGGGAGGTTCAGACAGTATCCGATGTTTATTGCGGATGACGCACCGACGTGGAAAATATTGCCGCTCCAAAATCTGATGAGGATATTGAGGGACGCGGGATTTGAAACGGCGGAGATCCGTTATGTTCCGGCGAAATGGACCGAATGGTTTTGGCTGCCTATTGCGTTGCCCATCTATCTATCCCAAAACCTTGCATTTGCGTTGGGCAGAGATGCGGTGCCTTACAAAGAAAAAGCGGCGCGATATCCGTTCGTGTCGCTTTTCTCAAGACACTTTATATTGATCTGCAGGCCTAATTAGCAATGTTAGTCGGCAATGCTCGGCACGCTGGCATGCGAGACGACAGTTCCTGGTATCGATGCAAGACCCGTCGTGACGCGGAGAGTTCGAAACAAAGCGCGGAAGTAATGATAAAAGTGCCGCCCGCCAAGGCATAAACGGGTGAGGGAATGATTGTCGCGAGGCACAAGATCGTCTGAAAAGTTCGCTGGGTCCGTCGTGACAGCATAACGGATCCCCTGCCGGAAGAGAACTCGTTTCGTTACCTCATCATAGTCTCCATAGGGGTAGGCAAACGAGATGGGGCGTTCGCCTAGATGCTCTTCGATCAAATCCATCGAGCGTTTCACCAGCTCCGCCTGGCTTTCTTCTGAGCGTGCCGTTAAATGAACGTGTTCATGGGCATGACTCGCAACCTCCCAGCCATCGGCGCGGAGCTTTGCCAGAGATCTCCAGCACGCAAGGTCGGCCGGCAGCTTCTCTCCTGCTTCCTCCCAAACGACGTCACACTTTCCGATGTCGTTGGTCACGACGAAAATTGTGGCGGGAACCCCATGTTTGCGAAGAACTGGAAGCGCGGCGGTTAGGTTGTCGGAATACCCATCGTCGAACGTGATGACGGCAACATTTCTGTCGTTTTCGATCATCGCATCGCGAAGAGTGGCAAAGCGATAACCTAAAAGTTTCAAGAGATATATTTCAAAAGAAAGCAGCCGTGGCGTGATAAACAGTCCGCGGATCGTTGCATCAACGGGTGGCTGCCCGACCCTATGCAGGCCGAGTATCAGCAGTTGTGAGCTCATTTAGTTTCAGTCTTCGGTGAACGTAGAACTGAAAAAAAAGAAACTTTTCCTAACCTTCCGACGTCTAATTTGCAGGACGTTTCTGTCTAGGATGGTTTCATTTACTTAACGGCTTATGCCTCCAAGCGGGCCGTTTAGCAATTGTTTTCAGTTCTTGGTCAGAAATTTCTAGTTGTTAATAGTCAACCTCAAATGCCCCGTGGGTTTAGCGCAACAAACGTAGCGGGGCATTTGGGTTTCTCTTTTCTACTCCCCTTTACACTTCTTTACAATAGTCCTCGTTCTGATTTTTACATCAGAGTTTGTCTTACACGCTGATTGTATTCGTCTACTAGACTATCTTGTGGTCGCGGGCGTACTGAACTATCGCCGCGTTAGTGGTAAGGCCTGTCTTTTCGACAACCCTCGTTCGGTAGGTACTAACTGTCTTTACGCTGAGGAAAAGCTCTTTTGAGATCTGGGTTACGGTCTTGCCCTGAGCGATCTTTCGAAAAACTTCAAATTCGCGATCGGAAAGAACTCGGTGCGGTTCACCCGTTTCTCCGCGTTCAATGTAATCGGCAAGCAATTCGGCAACATCAGGGCTGATGAACTTTTCACCTGCGAATGCCTTCCTGATCGCAAGGATCAATTCCTCCGGCGCACTCTCTTTTGTGATGTAACCAGAGGCACCCGCACGAAGAACCCGCACGGCATATTGGTCCTTCGGGTGCATGCTAAGGACAATGACCGGCATGAGCGGATGCAGCTTCTTAAGTTCCTTTAACGTCTCCAGGCCGTTTCGGCCCGGCATACTGATGTCCAACAAGACGACATCGACCGATGTCTGGCGGACGATCTCGAGCACTTCGTTGCCGTTCTGGGCCTCACCGGCGATCGCCATGTCGGATTCCGCATCGACAAGCCGGCGCAGTCCGTCGCGAACGATCGTATGGTCATCAGCTATCAGGACTTTGATCATATCAGGCGGCGACTCTCACATCTTTATTCTCAATTGCGATCGGAACCCTCAATCTGACCTCGGTGCCGCCGTCCCCAGACGGAACTATATCGACCGATCCGCCAACCAACTTGGCCCGTTCGCGAATGCCGAGAAGTCCGAGTGAACGCTTGTGACGAAGCTCATCCAAATTGATGCCGACACCGTCGTCCGCGACGGTAAGGCGAAGCTCACCGTCATCGGTCTGTAAATGGACCTCGACCGACGACGCTTCGGCGTGCCGGGTGATATTGGTCAGAGTTTCCTGAAAGATACGGAAAACCGCGGTACTGACAACGGGGTCGAGCTCGACCTCGTCGGTGTCCGCTATTAACTTGCAGGGGATCCCGGCCATCTTTTCAAATTGGGTGATCTGCCATTCGATCGCGGCGATCAAACCGAAATCGTCGAGGACCGACGGCCGTAGTTCCGTGGCGATACGCCGGACCTGTGAAACGGTCGAATCGATCATCGAAAGCATGTCGCTTAGCTTTGCCGAAACCTCGCCGTTCAAGGTGCTGTTGCCCTTTTCCGTTATCTGCCGGCTTAGCCAGTGAACGCCCATTTTCAGCCCGGTTAGTGATTGGCCCAGTTCGTCGTGGATCTGAAGGGCAATTCGTTTCTGTTCCGACTCGCGGACCGTCTGCAAGTGATTCGACAGAGCCTGGAGCTGTTCGCGCGAGATCTGCACCTCGTCCGACGCTCGACGCTGCGCATCGAGTAACCAGCTAATGATCACGCCTTCTGTAACGAAAAGAATAAATCGGATGATCTCGTCACGGCTAGCCACCATTGCGTAAGTCGGTGGTACGAAATAATAGTCAAGAAGCAGTCCTGAAATTATTGACGCGAAGATGCCGGCCCGAAACCCGCACAGCCACGCACTCAATACTATCGCCACGAGAAAAAGCACTGAGCTGATGGGCCTGTCGACGATCAGCCAGAGCCCTGACGTCAGCAGCAATGCCGACATGACGAACAGGAACGCCACGCCGAACCGCATCCAAAACGGTCTGTTAACGAATCTGAGTTTCTCGGAATGCATCGTAGCAATCAGAAGTCCGGCCATATCTATTAAGTGCGCCGGATAACATTAGACGCGGTGATTATAAGTGAGGGTTGTTAAACTCCGCGAATCCAGTTATAGAGCCAGGGCCGTCCGCTGGACGACAAACAGGTCGTTTATGCCCTTTTCCGCCAACGCCAGCATTTCGTTCATCTGATCGCGCGAAAAAGGCTCGCGTTCCGCTGTACCTTGGATCTCGATAAAGCTACCTGCTCCCGTGCAAACCACATTCATATCCACTTCAGCGGTCGAATCTTCGACGTAAGCGAGGTCGAGTATCGCAACTCCGTCGACGATCCCTACGCTAACTGCCGCAACTTCGCTTAAAAGCGGCGATTTTGAGAGAAGGCCCTGCTTGACGAGTTTTCGACATGCCAAAGCCAGTGCAACGTAGGCTCCGGTGATCGAAGCACAGCGCGTTCCGCCGTCTGCCTGGATAACGTCACAATCAAGAAAGATCTGCCTTTCGCCGAGCTTTTTTGTGTCGACTACGGCTCGCAAACTACGGCCGATCAGCCGCTGGATCTCCTGGGTCCGGCCGGATGGGCGAAGAGTTTCACGCTGGGTCCGCGTGCTCGTAGCCCGAGGAAGCATTGCGTATTCCGCCGTCACCCAGCCCACGCCTTTGTTGCGAAGGAATGGCGGAACTTTTTCCTCGACCGTTGCGGTACAGATCACTTTTGTTCCGCCGACCTCGATCAAAGCCGAGCCTTCCGCGTAGGAAGAAATGTTCGGCGTTATCTTTGCGTTTCGGATCTGATCGAGATTCCGATTATCTTGCCTTTGATAGCTCATCTGAAGAAGTTCGCTGATATTTGGTTATTTCGTCACCACCGTAGACTTCGATCGCTTCGAGTTTTGACGGTTTGGTGCCGAGAAAACGTTCGGCTACACGGCCAAACCGGTACGCTGCATCCGTTACGTAAAAATGGTCGAGGTCATCGCACAGGTTTCGCGGGCCCGAGTGTTCGATAATATTCGCAAGGCCTTTTTCCGCAAGAAGAGTTCTTACCTCATCCGCCGTTGCCTCGCCTGAGTCCACAAGCTTAACACCTTCCCCAACGGTTTGTTGAATCACCGCTGACAGGATCGGATAGTGCGTACATCCCAAAACGAGAGCGTCGGGCCGAAATTCTTTCATTTTCGCCAGGTATTTGGCGGCGATCGACCATGTTTCGGATTCGCCGGTCCAGCCTTCTTCCGCGAGCGGAACAAACAGCGGACATGCTGTCTGCATTACGTTCGCCTCGGGCGAGGCCCCACGGATCGCTTTAAAATAAGCGTTACTGGAAACGGTCGCCTCGGTGGCGATCACGCCGATCTTTGGAACGGCCTTGTCCTTTGTAACTTCAACCGCCTTTCGTCCACCAGGACCGATCACGCCGACTACGTCGAGTCCGATCTTTTCCCGGATCTTCGGCAAGGCAAGAGCCGATGCCGTGTTGCAAGCGACAACGAGCATTTTGATACCGAGCGAAGCCAAAAACTGCGAATTCTCTATCGCATAGCGCTCAACTGTCGCGAGCGATTTGGTCCCGTACGGCACCCGAGCCGTATCGCCTAAATATATGAATCGCTCGTTCGGAAGGTGGTTATGAAGCGCCCGATAGACAGTAAGCCCGCCGACGCCCGAATCGAATATTCCAATGGGAAGCTCATTCATTCGACCTCAATCTTAGCCTAAAAGAATTGTGTTCAAAAACCGCGCCCGGCCGCAGCACTCATCTTGATTTTGAAGATCCCGACGTTTGTAATACGATGCGTTGAAAAAGATCGACCGGAAAACCTATGGACGCCAACGAAGAACCGATCAGCGATAAGGAATTTCGTGACGAAGAAGAACGTGTAGAGGAACGGAGTTCCGGCTTTAAGAAAGAGCTAGGACTAACGGATCTCGTTCTGACGCAGATCCTGTTTATCGTGGGCTTGCCGTGGGTCGGCGTGGCCGCGAAGCAAGGTCCATCGCATATTGTTCTTTGGCTCGGGGCAATACTTCTATTCTACATTCCGTCCGCGTTCGTCGTGATCTATCTCAACCGCCAAATGCCGCTCGAAGGCGGGCTCTACCAATGGGTGAAACTTGGTTTCAATGATCTGATCGGTTTTATAGTTGCGTGGAATCTTTGGCTTTTCGCGATCCTGAATACTTCCGAGGTCGGGCTCCAGGTGACGCAATATCTTGCCTACATCATCGGTCCAGACAGCGAATGGCTGACCGCAAATGTTTGGTTCATCGGGGCGGTCAACACGGCGATCATCGGCGTGTTGATCTACATTACCGTGATCGGACTCGGGGTCGGCAAGTGGGTTCACAAGGCCGGCGGAGTGCTGATGGTGCTGATCTTCGCCGCGCTTTTCATTCTGCCGTTGCTAAATCTGGCACACGGCTCGATCACGGAGTATCATCCCTTCCGCACCGAGATGCCGGTGCTCAGCCTGATGACGCTGAATCTGATGGGCAAAATGGGTTTCGGTGCTCTTGGAGGATTTGAATATGTCGCGATCCACGCCGGCGAGTCGCGTGATCCGGTCCGTTCGATCGGGCGCTCGGTAATTGTCGCCGCGCCGATCATCGCGATAATGTTTATTTTCGGGACGGGCTCGGTCCT
>JBDTXM010000145.1:0-9479 GCA_040006215.1 Acidobacteriota bacterium | reverse complement strand
TCGAACGTCAGCGGCTCGAAATACAGCCGATCCGAAGTGTCGTAGTCGGTCGAGACCGTCTCCGGATTGCAGTTGACCATGATCGTCTCAAAATCGGCGTCGCGCAGAGCGAATGACGCGTGGCAACAGCAATAATCGAACTCGATCCCCTGCCCTATCCGGTTGGGCCCGGAGCCGAGGATCATTATCTTTCGCCGTTCGCTAGGCTCGGCCTCACACTCCTCTTCGTAGGTTGAGTAGAGATAGGGCGTGAAAGATTCAAATTCAGCACCACAAGTATCAACCCGTTTATAAACAGGTGCGATCCCGAGCGCTTTTCGGTGTTCGCGAACCTCGGACTCGGTGGTGTTGGTCAAAAATGAAAGTCTTCGATCGGACAATCCGTATTCTTTCGACGAACGGAGGATTTCCTGCGGCACTTCGGCTAGCTTTCGTGAATCGATCCTCTTTTGCAGCACCATCACTTCCTGAAGCTGCTCCAAAAACCACGGATCGATCATCGTCAAACGATGTACTTCCTCGATCGTGTACCCGTTTTGCAAAGCGTAGGTGATGTAAGAAAATCGTTGCGAATTCGGCCGTGCAAGCTTTCTCTGCAGTTCGTGATCAGGAATGCCTATCAGCCGCAGCGGTTTAACAGCCTCGAGTGATCGCAATCCCTTGAACAGTGACTCCTTAAACGTCCGCCCGATCGCCATTACTTCGCCTACCGATTTCATCTGTGTGCCAAGAACGTCCTCCGCACCAGGAAACTTCTCGAAAGCCCACTTGGGGATCTTTGTTACAACGTAGTCGATCGTCGGCTCAAACGACGCCGGCGTTTTCTTAGTGATGTCATTCGGAATTTCGTCGAGAGTGTATCCGACTGCGAGTTTCGCGGCGATCTTGGCTATCGGGAACCCGGTGGCCTTCGACGCCAGAGCCGAGGAACGCGACACGCGCGGATTCATCTCGATGATCCGCACATCGCCGTTTGCGGGATTGACTGCAAACTGAATATTCGAACCGCCGGTTTCCACGCCGACCTTGCGAATGCAAGCCTTCGACATGTCGCGGAGACGCTGATATTCGACGTCGCTCAGAGTCTGTGCCGGGGCAACGGTTATCGAATCGCCCGTATGCACGCCCATCGGATCGAAATTCTCGATCGAGCAGATGATGACTACGTTGTCGTTGAGATCACGCATGACCTCGAGCTCGTATTCCTTCCATCCGAGGATCGATTCTTCGATCAGGATCTGCGAATTTGGCGACGCGGCCAGCCCACCGCGGGCGATCTCCTCGAACTCCTCTGGGTTGTAAGCCGTGCCGCCGCCCGTGCCGCCAAGGGTGAATGATGGCCGAATGATCGCCGGATAACCTATCTCGTCAACAATTCCTTTCGCTTCTTCCCAGGTGTGTGCAAACCCGCCTTTCGCCGTCGGAATACCGATCTCGTCCATCGCTGCTTTGAACAGCTCGCGATCCTCCCCAACCTTGATCGCGTCGATATTCGCCCCGATCAATTTGACGCTGAACTTGTCGAGAATTCCCCGTTCATAAAGCTCAACCGACAGATTCAATCCCGTCTGCCCGCCGACCGTCGGCAGCAGAGCATCCGGCCGTTCTTTGTCGATGATGGCCGTTAGAGTTTCGAGCGTTAGTGGCTCGACATAGGTCCGATCGGCTATCTCAGGGTCGGTCATGATCGTGGCTGGATTGGAGTTGACCAGAACCACCTCATAACCTTCCTGCTTGAGCGCTCGGCACGCTTGCGTCCCGGAATAATCGAATTCGCAGGCCTGCCCGATCACGATCGGGCCCGAGCCAATTATGAGTATCTTGTGTATATCGTCGCGTCGGGGCATTTCTTAAATCCCCGATTATACAGAAAAAGCGCGGTTGCTCTAACCGCGCTTTTCGCATTCTCCTAATCTTTTGGAACTGTCAGTTCTGATTCGTTATCGTAGCCGTCGTACCGTCAAACTTGGTGATGCTTATCGAGAATGGCTCACTGTAGGATCGTGCCCTATCTTGAAGCACGCTCAGCGCGACCTGCTCGCCAAGCAAAAGCGACCAATAGCTCGAGCTTCTAAAATGAATTCCCGCGTGGATGCCGTGCCCAAAAGTAACGTTATGCCCGAGCTTGTTCAGCTCTCCATTGATGTCCAGCCTATTTCTGTCGGCACCGGTGTAGGCGGTCAACCCAGTTCCCGCATTATTCGGAACTGCAATGTCCTGTCCGGCTGCCTGCAGCAGAGGCCTGATGTGCTGGTTGCCGTCGAAAAAGAATTTAAGTGCGGTAATGCACGCTCCCCCTACTGTTCCGTGACCTGTCGGGTAACACGGATGTGTCGGCGAGCCCTCGGGAAAAGCCTGCGGCAGCAGGTAAGTTCCGTAGGTCGAGAATGTTCTCTGCACGGCCGCCGAGTTCAACACATCGCGATGAAGGTCACGAGCAGCCTGCGGTACTGGTGAAGAATTGGTAAGCCTCGCATGTACCAGCCCCCCGTACTCCTCGGGCCGCATGCGCATATCCTTGATCCATTTGTGATACCAAGCCGCCTTTAGCGCTCGTGTCGCCATTTCCGCCAAAGTGGCAGCGCAATCCGGGCCGCCAAGCGTCGCGAATGCCTTTTCCGTTTGCGAACCGATATATGGATTACCCGGGTTTGGAGCAGCTCCGATACCTGAGAGAATCAAAAACGCTGTAAAGTAACTCTGATACAAGACATCCACGCTCGTGAAAGCCGCAAGATCGCGCCCGCTTCTAACCGATCTCGGAGTAGAATCGAAAGCGACCGGACGTCGTGAGTCACCTCCGTTCTGAACGAGTTGAAACTCACTAACGTCGGTCATGTAATCGTTGCCGCCGCCGCCAACCGGCAGAAACGTCCGGAACTGCTGACTCAGCGGCTGTGCGCCGAAAAATGTCGGCTGTACCATAAATTGGGATATATACGGCCCGAGCACGTTACCGTCGCCCGGTGTGAACTGGCCGCGAAACAGGTTTTGAGGGCTTACCGGATACGGGATCTGATTATTGGCATTGCTCCGGACGAACGAGAGCGAATTCATATCTGCGACCGCATTAGCAACCACTGAGCTGGAGGCATATCGCGAAAACGGTACGTCTGCCAATATCGCTCCCCAATAATGCTCTACCGCTTCGGCGGCGGTCTGTGCGCTGTTCGTTCGCGGCGCAGGTGGAATAACCGTCGCGTGCGAATCTAGACCTTGAAGGTCAAATGCGAGAGACACTTGGGGTCCGTTCAACCGCGAATTCGGTCCGCCGCCCGGTGTTCCCATAACGATCGCCGTAAAATCCGAATGATCGCCGGTTTTCAGGGCGTGACGCAGGCTTAGCCACGCCCCAGCATTCGGAACTCCGAGCGAGTCGTGCAGCAGGGCTTTGCTGTAACTGCCGCTAAAGTCCGAATATCGATCCGCATCGCCATTATCCGGCTGCTCGCCTACGTCGATGTGCTCAGTGAGGGCCGTTCGCCGCCGGTAATTAAGACTAGCTTCCGCTCGATTTGACGAGTCATAGTTCACGACAGAACCCCGTACTTCCGTGTCCTGCCCGCCGAAAAACGGTTTCGCCCCGATCGCTCCCGCCGCCGTTCCCAGTATCGCGGCCTTTCCGATGCTGCCCAGGAAATTTCTCCTCGCGCTCGACTCCAAGGCCTTTTCTTCCGTTGGACCTTCCCCAAAGATCGTCGTCGTGTTCATTTTTTGTCTCCTTAAAGCTAGTTTGTTTGGACCGAGAATACAGTTAGCCCTTTGGTCGGGCCTGCTCGAAAATTCGGCCCTTCGATAGACCGAAAAAGTGGTAAATGGACCTGCCTCGCTTCTAAAACAACGAGATCTCAGATAAAGATCAGGATGTGGGCGAGTCTTGAAACTTCGAGAGTAAAAATTGCGATTGAGAGAAATTGCTAAACAAGATATATCTCATTTTGTGGAAAGTCAATCGGTTTTTCTTCATACGTAATTAAGGTGAATCTGCCTGGTCTGGTGAACGTCCACCTTCTTCGTGACTCCGGGTTGACTCGGCATCTTTCTTGTCCAAAAGCAGTCGATATTTGGCGCAAAAAACGCACGCCGCATGAGACGTGCGTCTTGAAGAGGTGTTCCAATTTTAGAATGGAATTTTTGGAATCGGGATCTTGTTCAGGATCTTCTTGCCTGCGGCATCAAGTACTTCCTTGCCGTCCAAAATGCGGTCGAGGCGGTTTGCAAGCGTTGGATTGATCGAGCTGAGTCGTTGTTGCAGACGCCGAGCTTCTTTTTTATTGCCAAGCGAGTACTGCACCTCGCCCAGGTAAAACAGGCTGCTCACGTTGCTTCCGTCGAGCGACAGGACTCGGCTGAATGCGGATGCCGCCGCTGACAAATTATTCGTCCCGCGGTAGCCGACCCCGAGTTGGTTCAACGCAATCACCCAGTTCGCGTGCAGATCGACGGCATGATTTAGCGTTGCAACGGCATTCTGGAAATCGCCCAACGCATTATACGTCGAGCCTAGATTGAGATAGGCGGCGTCGAAATTTGGATTCGTCGCGACCGCCTTTTGCAGAAAAGCCTTGCCGATCTCGTAGTTGGCTGACGCACTGGCGTCGTTCTTGGCCTGCTTGTCTGCTTCGGCAGCGTTGTAATATGCCCAGCCAACGTTTGTGTAGTCTACGGCCGTCGGGCTTATTTCCTGTGCGGTCGTTTCTTGTTTGATCGCTTTGTCCCATTCGTTGGTCTTGCCGAGACAATAGCCCCATTCGCTGTGAAGATCTGGATCGTTCTTGATCCCGTTGGATGCGAGCCAGTATTCCTTGTTCGCATCAGGATAGCGCTCGAGTTGACGATAGGAGCTGGCCAGGTTTGCGTGCGCCTCTGCGTTGTCCGGTTCGTACTGCACCGTCTGCTGATAAGCACCCGCCGCGGTCGTGTAATCGCCCGTGTTATATGACACGACGCCGATCTCGAACCACGCAGGAGCAAACGTCGAATCTCGCGTCACTGCCTGTTTATAAGACGCCAACGCCTGATCGTCGTGCTGCTGCCGGTCGAGCACCTGCCCGCGATAGTAGTAGGCCGCAACAATATTCGGATCCAGCGCGATCGCCCGGTCAAACGAAGCGAGCGCCTCGTTATCTTTGTTCTGCTTGAACTGGACCAAACCGCGCAGATACCTTCCGTCTGCCGTTTCTGTGCCAGCCGCTTCGGCCTTGGCCGCGTAAACGTCTGCCTTAGCGATCTCGCCCGCTTTGAAATACGCGATACCGAGCGGCACAAAAACCTCTGTAAACGCGGGATCCATCCTCAATGCGGCCTCGTAGCTTTCGATAGCTTTCGCATTTTGGTCGTTGGCGTCGTAGATCTCACCAAGTTTCGCGTACGCGGCCAAGTCCTTCGGATCAAGTGTCACGGCCTCAGCAAGAAATTCGGCACCGTTAAGGTTGGCACTGTCGCCCGCAACCGTGATTCCTTTCGAAGTCAACGCGTCGCTCAAACCATCCTTGGCGTTGGCATTTTTCGGATACTCTTTCAGCGCCTGTCGGTAGTTCGCGATAGCACCGTCCACATCCTTGCTTTCGAACATCTTGTCAGCCGTGGCCGTCAGGGTATTGGAAAGTGCGATCCTGCGTTTTTCTGCAGCGGCCGCACGGACGGCCGAGGTATTTTTAACCAACGAGGGCGTTCTTCGCGTCCGCGCATGCGATGCGACGTATGCGTTAACCCGTCTTCGTGAAACTGAACCCGCAGCTCCGCGCGAAGCATACGCCTGCATGTGCGCCGACCGAACTTGCGGCTTTTTTCGCGACTGCCGGAAAACAAAAACGCTCGATCCGCCGGCTATGTCGTCCGACGCGATAATGTCTTGAGCCCGAACCGCCGAACCGTACGGCATCGCGGATACGGTCAGGCTGAAAGCTAAAAAGATTCGTAAGACGGTGTGATGGTTTCTGCGGGTCATGTGGCTTCCTCACTTCAACATGTGAAGTATAATCTAAATAGACGCCTGAAATGGAAGATTTTTGCCTTAGAAACCGACGAAGATCGGTTCGGACTGAAGAAGAATTCCGAATTTACTCTCGACGGCGTTTTGGATCGATCCCTTTAGGTCGATCACCTCTTTTGCGGTCGCACCGCCGCAATTGACGATCGCCAGCGTATGTTTCGTCGAGATACCCGCGTTTCCCAATCGATAACCTTTGTGAAAACCGCTGTTTTCGATCAGCCACGCAGCAGGAATTTTCACATTGTCGCCGTCCGCCGCAAATTTCGGCACATGTCCGCCAAAACTTTCCAATATCTGAATGTATTTTTCGTTCGAGATGATCGGATTCTTAAAGAACGAGCCGGCGCTTCTCGAATTCGGGTCAGACGCATCGATCACCATCGATTTTGCCATCCTAATAGATAAGACCGCTTCTCGAACTTCTTTCAGAGTCGGCCGCATGCCGCGAAATGTTTCGACCAGATCCTTGTATACGATCTTGGGCTCGCCACCCGGTTGGAGGTAGAAAAATACGGCCAGCACGACATATCGATCCCGGGCCGTCGAATTGAAGATAGACGTTCGGTAAGCAAAACCGCAGTCTTGATTTGCCAGGTTGACGATTTCGCCCGACAACCGGTCAAAACATTGAACGAGCCCGATAGGATTCGAGACCTCTTGTCCATATGCTCCGACATTCTGGACAGGCGTGCCACCCACAAAGCCCGGAATGCCGCTAAGGCATTCGATCCCCGCAAGATCGTGCTCAACGCAATGTTGGACAAATGCGTCCCAGTTGTCCCCGGCCGAAGCTTTTATTACGATCACCCGCGAAGTGAAGTCAGGCGGGATGTCTGAGATACCGCGTATCGCCATCTGCACGACGAGTCCATCGAATCCCGCGTCCGCGACAAGAATATTGCTCCCGCCACCGAGAACGAACGTTTTCAGGTTATTTGCCGACGCAAATTGAAATGCTTCGATAACGTCGCGTTCAGTCTCCGCTCGGACGAAATATCGTGCCGGGCCGCCGATCCTGAGCGTGGTAAAGGGAGCAAGCTTGACGTGTTCCTGGATCTGAATGGAGGTATCCAAAACGAAGAATAAAAATGATCGGCACGCCCGTCTTATAGGCCGAACGTGCCGATTCAGGAATGAAAAGTTATCCGCGAATAGCGCCTTTGGTGAACAGGGTCAGCTCGTCGGCCATGCGTTTTTGATCGAGCTTCTTAAGCCGGTCATAAGCTCGTTTGGCCTCGCTCATATTGCCGTTCAGGAATTCGGCCTTGCCTAGATTCAGAAACGCCAGCGCGTATTTGTCGTCTTTTTTAGTGGCGTTTCTAAACTGGTCTGCCGCCGATCTATAGTCCTTGGTATTCATGTAAGCGATGCCGAGTTCGTTCATCGCAAACGTCCAGTCCGACTGGATTTGTACGACCTTTTTGAGGGCATCGATCTCGCTCGCGTATTCGCCCATGTCACGATAGGTGATCGCAAGATTAAGGAGCGGCCCTTGAGCAAAAGTCGTGTTGCCTTCGACGGCTTTCAGCAAAGCGTCGCGAGCTTTAATTAGCTTTGCCTTGGCTTCTGCAGGTTTATTTTCGGTCAGGTCGTTGTGGGCAGCGTTGTAATAGGCCCAGCCTAAGTTAGCGTAGTCGACCTTGCTGTTGGTTCTCGCGACCGCGCTTTCGAGTGCCGTGATCGCGCGTCCCCATCCGCAGCGGGTGTTGCTCTTTGAATAGACATCGCATTGTCGAGCGATCACGTAACCCATTCGGGTATAGATGTCGCCGGTTTCAGTCGTCGTGAAGTTCTTGTCGTTCGCAGCCAGCGATGCGGCCACATTGTAGCCGCCCTCGGCCAGCTTGAAATCATTAGCTCCCCCACGCAGGCGATACGCATCGGCAAGATTCGCCTGGGCTGCGGCACTGCTGTTCTTAAGTGCAGTGGCATGTTTAAAGGCCTCGATCGCTCTGCCGTAGTCTTCCGGCGTATCTTTCGTTAGGTAAGCGGTCCCGAGCGAGAACCATGCTTCAAAGTAGTCAGGCTTTAGCTCCTTCGCCTTTATCAGTTCGGCGATCGAGTCGTCCGTCTTCTCCATCCGAAGCAGCGTCAATCCCGCGTAATACCACGGTTCCGCGTAGTCCGGCTTGATCCTCTTAGCCTCCCTGAATGCCTTCAGTGCCTCGTCGTCCTTTCCTTGAGCGTATCGAACTAGCCCATAGAAAAATTGCGTTTCAGAATCCTCGGGAGACAATGCCAGAGCTCTCGTCAACTCCGTGTCGGCCTTAGCGATCTCGCCGGTCTGGTAATAAAGAATACCGAGTGGAACGTAGATCGCGGTCAGGGCGCGGTCGAGGCTCACAGCCTTCTCGTAGCTCGCGATCGCATTCTTGCTGTCATCCTGGCTGTTGTAAACCTCGCCCAGGCCGTAATAAGCAACGCCGTTGTTCGCGTTGAAGGTCAGCGCCTCGTCAAATTTCTTCTTGGCGTTGTCGGCATCATCCTTCGCTAAAAGCCCATTTCCCTGCAAAGCCAAGGCTTCGCTCAATCCGTTTCTCGCAATGCTGTTCTTGCCATCGAGCGTGAACGCGGTTCGGAAAAAGTCCTCGGCGTGATCGCTGTCTTCGCGGTCGATATACCATTCACCGACACCCGCGAACAACTTCGACGCCTGATCCTTAGGCATCAGGTTGATCTTGGCAGTCGGCGGGAGCGTATTCGGGTCGACCGAGTTTGTCCTGGCACGCCGCGGAGCAGCCTTGGCTAGCTGCACATACTGCGTATTGATCTTTTTGGACTTGGCCAGCTGCTGTTCACGCGAAAGCGTCGATTTTGTCTGGGCGACGTATTTCTTGGTTGCAGATTTGGCCGAGCTCTTGAACACAAAAACGCTCGAACCGCCGGTAATGTCGCTGTAAACGATCGCTGACTGGCCGAATGCCGCCGATCCGCTGGTCAAAAACGCCGCCAATATAAACGCAGTCAAAAACGCTTTTATTCGATAAATGGACTTATTCATCTTCATCCTCAATATTTTGCTGAAAAAAGCATCGGAAATAGGCGAATTTTCAGCCCGTGTTTACGATGCGAAACACTTGTTAGACGTTGACCTTCATTGCCTTTTGCCGCTCCGGGGTGAACCGTTTGTTGAACACATAATAAACCAAGACCTCAAAATCACGTAATGATTTCTCTTGCCCTACTACTATACATCTCGCGAAACCGCTAATTAGTAACACCGGACGGAGCGTCTTGGGATTTCCTTTGCGTTCTTCGCGGCCTTTGCCCGAGACATCTTCTTGCCCTTTTGTATCCCGTAATATAAATTTAATGCTTACCAACAGTCGAATCATTCCGAATTCCAGATTCCAGATTTCATGATCTGTCCCAATTTGGAATTTGAAATTTGAAAATTTGGAATTTACGTCCAAAAAGGAGATTTGCCGCTATGAAATCATTTGCCACGGAGAATATCAGAAATCTGGCTGTGATCGGACACGGC
>JBDTXM010000144.1:0-9547 GCA_040006215.1 Acidobacteriota bacterium | reverse complement strand
AGAACGTCCAAATTTATGTATTTAATCGAAAAAAGTGGGATTTGCCTCAAAAATTAAGCAAATGGCCCAATTTTTCTTTTTTTGTCTTGAGGTAATGGGCCGCAGGTTCTTCGGCGTCTATTTCGATGGGAACCCGTTCGACTATTTTAAGGCCGGCTTGCTCGAGAGCTTCTAACTTCTTGGGATTATTAGAAAGGACCCGAACCTTACACAGGCCGAGATCAAACAGGATTTCGGCACATTGCTGGTATTCACGCGAATCGACCTCAAATCCAAGCTGGACGTTTGCCTCGACCGTGTCGGCGCCTTGGTCCTGTAGTGCGTAAGCCTTGATTTTATTGAGGATACCGATGCCGCGGCCTTCCTGCTGCTGGTAAACAATGGCTCCGCGACCTTCGGCTTCGATCATCTGCATTGCCAAATGTAGCTGTGGGCCGCAATCGCACTTCAGTGAGCAAAAGACGTCTCCGGTCAGGCATTGAGAATGGATACGGACCAGGGTGGGAACATCGGAGAGCATTTCACCCTTATAAAGAACCACGAACTCCTCTGCGCTTGTCAGAGAGCGGTAACCCGCGATATTAAAATCACCGATCGCGGTGGGCAATTGTGCCGTCGCGACACGCTCTACCGTCCTGGGCCTGCTTTTCCATGGGCAATCGTTGATGTTTTCGGCTACTGTTTGAGTTTCCACTTCTTAATACCCTAAACAACTATTATAGCTCCAAAATTGGATTTGCCGCAGACTAATTCGGCTGCCAACGCTCTTTGGGTGCACCAATAATGAAAACCGCCTTCACGCAATACGCGCTTCGGGCGGTTAGATCTAGAGCTTGGGGCGATGTTTTAGTTGTCTACTCGTGCGTCGTTATCGACCCTTGCGTCGTTCGATTTTTTGTCCGTTTCCTTTTTGTCGTCCGCCTCGTCTTCTTTTTCATCGTCGTCCACTTCGTGGTGGGCGAAAACCGCTCCGTCACGGGTGCCGAAGATGCGGCTGAGAATACCGTTGAGTACCTGCGAGATCTTTGCTGGTTCCTGTTCTACTACGGGTACCCTTACTTCGCTAGTATCGGCAAAAGCCAGGTCGAGCCTTACCAGTTCGGAGGTCATATGACGGCAGAACGTACAGTCAACAAGGTGACTCAAGATCGGCTTTGCCTCTCGTTCGCTGAGGCCGCCCTCAATAAAGACAGAAAGAGCGTCTTCGTCAAGATGGTTCGCTTCGCTATTGACCGCCTGTTCGGCAGTTGACCGTGCATTAAGATAACGAGCCAGCAGGTCCTGGATCTTCGTTTCCTCGAAATTTAGATTACTTAGGTTTGCCATTGCATTCCGTCCTCCGATTGTAGACGTAACGGAACATTAACATTTGCACAATTTCTTGCTACCTGCTGCAAAAAAGAGCATTTTCAAGATCAGGTCGCCGACAAGTGGCGATACAGGTTAGGCCCAGACAGGTCCTCGGTCGCGATCGAAAAGCATATCTCAATCTCCTCGGGACCGAGGCCGTGTTTGCCCTGCAATTCTTGACGAAAGAGCTGCAGCACCTTTGCGTAACTCTTTTCAAGCCAACGCATTACCGTAGACTCGTGAATCCGGCTGCCGGGATCCTTCTCTCGCGTCTGTGTCTTTCGCTGGAACCATCCCCGCAAGGGCGATGCTTCGTTCTCCACAAGCCGAGCGATCTCGCGGAGCTTCATGTTTTCCACGTGATAATAAAGAAGTATCAGTTTTTCGTGATCCTCAAGCGTTGAGAAGGCCGTGGCGATCGCTTCGAGCGTCGCCGTTCGGTATCGGTCACGGGCGATCTTATCGACCATTTCCTCTTCGCCGCCAGGGGCAGGCTGCAGGAAGGCCGCATGAGTGGCTCCCTCACCGATGTTCTCGGTCATTTCATCGAGCGATATTTCGTCATGACCGGCCCGATGTAGATCTACGAGCGAATGCCAAATAACCGTACGCAGCCAGCCTCGCAAGCTGCCGCGACCGCTGTATGTCGAGAATTTTGAGACGCGCTCGCCATCCACGACGCGGGTCCCATAAAGCTCCACATACACCGAATCGACGACTTCCTGGGCGTCCACTTCCGTTTTCGCAAGATGTCTCGCTACACGCTCCAAGTACGAGCGATGCTGCTGATCGAACTCCCACCAGGCGCGCTCGTTGCCATTCGCGCAGGCGAGCGCCATAAAAAGGTCATCAGCCTGTATCTGTCCGAAGAAATTGGTCAGTTCTTCCCCAGTTACAGGTCCGCCGGCATCAGGAACGACATACTTTGCCGCGGTTTTTTTAAGAGACTCTTTGAAACACTCTGACCGTACTCCGAAATTGGGTGCGCTTTCGACGCATCGATCAAATATCGCGTCGATTTGAGCGTCACATCTATTGAGCAGATCTTCCATAGCGGGCCGTTAATTGGTGGGATTATAAACGAATTCCCGCTTTTATTCTACCTACCTGGACATGCTACGGCAGCGAACCCGCACTCAGCTTCGTCGTCGGCAGCTCCTGCAAAGCCGGACTAAGCTTTTCATTGGAATATTGCAGTTGATACAGACGCCAATACAGACCGCGCAGCAAAAGCAGCTCATTATGCGTTCCCATCTCACGCAGTTCGCCGTGATGGAATACCATGATCCGGTCGCATTTCTGGATCGTCGAAAGCCGGTGAGCGACGACCATCGAGGTGCGGCCGTTCATTACCCGTTCAACCGCTTGCTGTATCAACTGCTCCGTCTCAGTATCGATCGAGCTGGTCGCTTCGTCCAGGATAAGGATCGTCGGATCGAAGGCCAGAGCCCTCGCGAACGAGATCAACTGCTTCTGGCCGACGGAAAGGCCCGCTCCGCGTTCGCGAACCAGCGACCCGTACTTTTGGTCGAGCTTTTGAACAAATTCATCGGCCCGCACCTCTTTCGCAGCCCACTCGACACGATCGTCGCTAATTTCCTTATTTCCGAGTCGAATGTTATTCGAGATCGAACCGCTAAACAGAAAAACGTCCTGGAGAACGACTGCGAAATTTGCCCGCAGATCGTGCAGGTCCCATTCCCGCACGTCCACCCCGTCCACCAGGATCTTGCCTTGCTGGACGTCGTAGAAACGCATGAGCAGATTGGTGACTGTTGTTTTGCCCGAACCTGTGTGTCCCACCAAAGCGATGCTCTCGCCGGGTTCGATCTTGAACGAGACGTCCTTGAGGACCCAGTCGCTGCCCTTATACGCGAACCAGACATTCCGAAATTCGATCTGCCCTGTCGCCTTTCCTTTTTTCTTGGGGATTTCTGGACTCGTGATTTCGACGTCCAGATCAAGCAAAATAAATATCCTGTGCGAGGCGACGATCGCGGCCTGCAGAACATTGAATTTATCGGAAAGATCGCGGATCGGCTGAAAAAGGTATTGTGAATATTGAATGAACGACGCGAGAACTCCGACGGTCAATGCGTTTCCAGCGAGCGACGCCGTGGCGAGATATTCGTATCCGAAGGCGAAGATCACCATTGCGATACCTACCGCTCCGATAAAATCGACCAGCGGGTAAAAGATCGCGTAGTAATAGATCGTCTCGATGTTGGCGTTGCGATAGTCGTCGTTGATGGCATGAAAACGTCCGCGAGCCTTTCCTTCGGCATTGAATAACTGGACGGTTTGCGCACCGGAAATATATTCCTGCAGGAACGCGTTCAGTCGCGCGTTTCGAGTACGAACACGGTCAAATCCGTTACGGGCATGTTTGCGAAACCAGTTAGTCGCGGTAAATAGCAGCGGAACGGTTACGAGGGATACGACGGCGAGCTTCCAGTTGATCACGAACATCCAGCCGATGATAGCGAAAATCTGAACGGAATCGCCCAGTACATCGATCACGCCCGAAGTGAAAAGCTCGTTCAGCGCATCGACGTCGGAGGTGAGCCGCGTCATTATCCTCCCGACCGGAAATTTGTCGTAATAGGCAAGCTCCTGCTCCTGCAGCTTTGTAAAAAGCTCGGTCCGCAGGTCGAACATTATCCTTTGTCCGACATTGTTCAGGAGAATCTCCTGAACATAAGAAAAAACGAACCGAAAAAGAAAAACGCCAAAGAACGCCAGTGCAAAAAGCCATATGCCGTCCACTCGTTTTGGCGTGATGAAATCATCGACAGCCATCTTGGTAAAGTACGGCTGCGTGCTCAACAAGAGATTTGTAAGAAGCGTTAGGACGAGGGCGGCGGCGACCAATTTCCAGTACGGCCGCAGATAGCGGGCCAAACGCTTAGCGACGCGAAAATCGTACGTTTTCCCGATCGCATCTTCTTCGTGATATTTACTTACTTCTTCGGACACTTTGTGAGACCAATTTTAATTCGCGGGTTTTGAATTAGCAAAGGCCGAGGTGACGGCAATCACCTTTATTACTGGGATAGATCTTAGCCTCTTTCAAATCTTGACCTGACGGGCCGTCGCTATATCAACACAGAACGCATTCATGGCCGCCGTCTTCATGCCCGTAGGGTCGCCGGAGGTCAGAAAAATATCCGCCGCGTTCGCGTCCGCCTTTATTTTGCCGATGCGTCGGACAAGTTCGCAGCTGGGGTCGATCAAGACAGTTCGAGTTGAAACGAACTCCTGAAGTAGGTGCGAGATCGCCGGATAGTGGGTGCAAGCCAGAAGTATGTGCGAGCAGTTTCGAAGGGGTGAGAGAATGCGTTTGGACGCCTCTCTCAGCTGGTCGGACGAGGTATCGCCGCTCTCGATCAAAGCAGAAAGCGGCTGGGCGATCCGCTGCTCGATCTTGATGCCGCGATGGGCAAATGCGTTTCGATAGACACCCGACACAACGGTGCGCCGTCCGCCGATCAGGCCTAGTCTCTTCGGCTCCAGCTTGGCTGCGGCAGCGACTCCGCTCTCTATCATCCCTTCGACCTCGATACCCCCGTTGTCCAGGAGATCCATCGCGGTGCTGGCAGCGTTGCAGCCGATGACAACCTGCGTTACCCCTTGCGATTTTAGAAAGGCGATCACGCGGTTGAGACGTACGACCAATTCTGTTCGCGTCATTTTTCCATAGGGCGTGACGCCGGTATCGGAAAAATAAGTGACCGGGACATGGGCGTGCTTTTCCTTTATCAGCTTGTAAATGCTGACACCGCCTATTCCCCAATCGATCATGCCGAGCCGCTGATTCATTACGGATAAGTGAGTTTTGCCTCGATACCTTTTTCAACCGGGCCGCTGTCGAACGCGACAATGCGTGCGTTCCATGCCATGTTGAGGATCTCCATTTTCTGTCCCGGGAACCGGCTTTCGAGATACCATTTCATCTCGTGCTCGGATCGGATCGGATTATACTCAAGCATCTTTTTCCAGTCGGGATGGGACACAAGGGTTTTGAGCGCCGCATTGAAACTGGCATTGCTTCGCTGGTCGCGCGCGCTGCGCATTTTGTCTTTGATCAATTGCGGATATTCGCTCACTCTTACCGGAACTGTGACCATATCGATGATGAGGAATTTCCCGTCGGGCTTGGTCACGCGTTTGATCTCGGCGAGCAGCGGGTCCCAATCTAGATATCTAAACGACATCAGCGAGATCACGACATCGAATTTCGCGTCTTCAAATGGAAGCACGGGTCCGCTGATCTGTTGAAATAAAAGGTTGGCTCTATCGGCATTCTTTATCTTCGCCCGTTCGATGATGCCGGCCGATTCGTCCACGCCATTTCCGGTTGCGATCCGGCCACTCAAGGCATTTAACAAAGCGCCGTTTCCGCAGCCTATGTCGAGTACATCGATCGGGTAGTCGGGAAGATGCTCGTTCAGCCATTTCCACTCATCCTTGCGAACGCGAATATCGACGAACGCCGCGTCGTACAATTCGGCGACGTGGTCGTATGACGTGTCGCCGTCCGTCGGCAGCGGTTCGAAAACTTTCATTTCCTCGGCCCGCATCATTCCCAAACGCTTCTGTACCGACGCAAGATAACCATGCGACTTACGTCCCTTGCAGCCGATGGTATATAGAGGCTGATCTATACTTTCGCCCGCCGCGGTGAATTTTGCTTTGCTTCGCGAGAAGGTCGTGTACCAAAAAAAGCCGAGCGCCCTAACGTTAAAGGTGCGTGCAAAATATGGAGCGAACCAGCGTGCCGAGCGGCAGCAGTGAAAATACGCCGACGCGTTTTCTGCGAATGGTATCTCCGTCGTTTCCCATTCGTATGGCGAGAACTGCTCGGGAAACTTTACCGTCCCAAACATCGGTCCGTACATTCCCGAATGCCCCACGAAATGAAACTCTGAGATGGTGCGCCCAGACGAACCGACCTCGTCAAAGATCTGCAGCACATCGCGTTTACTTTCGACCGCGCGGCAGACGATCTCGCCAGCAAATCCGTCGGTGCGTTTCTCGTCGGCCAGCGTTTTCGAGACAACGGGAAACTGCTCGCCGCCTTTTCTATAAAGCGTCGTGTAGACAATTACGATCACATGATCTTCGGGCATTTTTCGAGGCGAACACCGGCCAGATACGTTTGCCGTTGTGGAAGTCTACGGTCAAACCGGGCATTTTTCAACCCACCGAAACACGTAGAAAACCGCCGTTCGAAAGCGAGCTTCGAACGACGGTGAGATCATGCATCACCCTTAACTAAAAATGGAAATTGACGCCGATTCGGACCATGTTTCCCTTGAGGGATATCGAGTGCGTAAACGGATTGACCGTCACGTTCCCTGGTGGGATATTGATGTTCAGGTTTGTGCTCGTGGTCGAGACGGTTCCGAAATCGGTGTGAAGGCCCTCGACCTTGAAGGCAATATTCTTACGCCACAAGTATTCGACCCCGGCTCCGCCGATCCAGCCGATACGCTTCTTTGCAATGCTGCCGCTCTCGAACGCGTCGTTGTGTGTGTCCGAAAATGCGGCTTCGTAGTCGTATTTTGTAAAAGCGATACCGCCCGTCGCATAAACCAGAAATTTTTTGCCGACCGCGACTCCGGCACGCGGCCTGAGGGTTGTCAGCCAGCTGTACTTAAGCGACTGCGTGACAGTGAAAGCTCCCGGGCAGCAGACGTAATTGTCGCTCGTGGATTTGGATCTGGTGCCGGAAAGAATGCCCGCGTCGAATTCGGCTCCGTAGACAAAACTGCCTCGTTGGCGGTTGTATCCCACGTCGATGCCGGCCGCGATATTGGTCCCATTTAGCTTTTGAGCCCCAGCGGTGTTTACCTGCGTGACGCTTTGCGGTGCGAAATATCCGTTGACGTCGAATACGGTGGATGTGTTCGCCGCCGCAGCACTAAAGTTCGCTCCGCCGAACGCTCCGATACAAAGCCCGCCCCAGGTCGTCTTGGGTCTTGGGGTCGGCGTCGGCGTGGGTTCGGCCTTGACGCGCGCGGGGACGTCGGTCGAGGCCACGGCAGACGAGGCGGGACCCTGGGCGGCTATCGGGAGGCCCCCGAGAGCCAGAATGCCTGCCAGACAGATAAAACCAGCCGCAAAGGGCATGAAAATGGATCGGTTCGAAATTATCATTTAGATGTTTGATTGCTCCCTTAAATTGACCGCCCGCGGGCAGATATGGATCAAAAGCTTGATTCTACTAGAAAAACGCGCCGGAACGCGACTGACAGTGATCAGGCTCTTAGATTCGCGGATGGGCAGAAGTGTTGGCTGAGCCGTTTATCTTGGCTCCCGGGTCGACGGTGTTCGAGCGTTCGAGTGTTCGGAGCGTTCAGAATGTTCGCGTCGTTCGGGGCGTTCAGGCATGTTCAGCGGCGTTCACGATGTTCAGCGAAAAAAGTTGGAATGAAACGAAACTTTTTGCTTGACATGTCGTACACATGTTGTAATATCTCGTACACGTGTGACACACGTCACGATGTGCAAATTATTAAGGATGATACCTCACAATATGAAATTAGAAGGCGACAATAAGAGTGTCCGGGAGATGACGGGCGAGGAATTGGCAAAGGCGTTCGGAGTGCGGACGGCGGCGGACTGGCTGCGGGCGGCAAAGAACCAGGCCGTGCCGAAAATGCTGTTTGGCGAGATGTGGATGGAGGGCGAGCTGGCGATAATGTTCGCCGACACGGGCAAGGGCAAGAGCATTCTTGCGGTACAGATAGCCGAGGCGATAGCCCGTGGAACAGGTACGACTGGGCCGATTGAGACGAATGCGGCGGCCCAGTCGGTGCTGTATCTCGATTTCGAGCTGACGGAAAAGCAGTTCGAGATGAGATACACGGAGGATCCGGAGCCCGGCGACGAAAGCCTCAAGAACCACTACCAGTTCTCGTCTAACCTCTTTCGGTCGCAGAAAGATCTGAACGACGCGATGCTGGGGAATTTTGCGAGCCGCGAAGACTTTCTGATGCACGCGATCCGCGGTTTGACCGAACATCTATCGGCTAAGGTAGTGATCATCGACAACATATCGTATTTGCAACGAACGAACGAACATTCGGGATCGGCCGCGAGGCTGATGCAGTCGCTGAAAAGGCTTAAAACGGAGCTTGGATTATCGATCCTGGTCCTGGCCCACACGCCAAAACGGGCCGCGTCGCGGGCACTTACGCTAAATGATCTGGCCGGATACAAGGCCCTGAGCAATTTCGCCGACAGCGTGTTTGCGATCGGGCAGAGCCGGATCGAATCCGACATCCGCTATATAAAACACCTAAAGCAGCGAAGCACAGACTCGCTTTACGACGAAAGGAACGTGCCGGCGTTTCGCGTGACGAAGCGGGACGGGAACTTTCTCGCGTTCGAGTTTCGAAAGTTTACGCCCGAGGCCGTGCACCTCTACAAATACGACGACGAGATCACATTCAAACGAGCCCGCGAGGTCCAAAGGTTTGCGCAGGCAGGCATGTCGCAGCGAACCATCGCAGCCGAAATCGGGATCTCGCTCGGCTCGGTGAACAAATACCTGCACATGGAATATATCGACCAATGGAACGTCAAACAATGCGAGGAACTCGATCCGACCATAAAAGCCAATGAATTTCCGGGATGCGATGAGCATGACTGTAACTTGCTGATAAACGAAAACGAGCTGTACGAAGCCGACACCAACGAAGATCGAGAGCGTCTATACAACAAAAGAAGTGGGCTCGAGAACATCCGAAAAGCCGCACAGCGAAGCTACTGGATCACCACGGCAAAGATCCCGGATCCCAAAGCCGCCAAAGCCATCGCGCCCGGCGTCGGGCATCAGGAGACCAACTCAGAGCCGGGGCTGGACTCAACAGTTTAAGGGGTCTGAGATGTGATCATGGGGAAGTTATACTTGGGAGCGGTCGAGAACCATGTTGGAGGTAGGAATGCTGCGTTTGATCACAATACTTGTAATTGCTATTGCCTTTGTTTGCCAGACTTCATGCACGTTCGTTGACAGCAAAGAGCCGAATGCGGACAACAGTGTTTCTGCTACCCCCGCAAGATTCTTATACGACCTCGCCGCGGGTGGCTTTTTCGAGGTGGTGGACCTTGTCGAGGTAGCTTTGGGCGGCGTCGGACTGGAAAAGTTCGCGGTCCTCTTCGTGATCTGTCACGGGTTCGAGGGCGAGGT
>JBDTXM010000143.1:0-9568 GCA_040006215.1 Acidobacteriota bacterium | reverse complement strand
AGGACTCTAAACTCTCGCAGCTCGAAGTTGCCGGTGCTCGGCTTCAGATCCTGCAAAGCCTGATCGAGCAGGAGGTCATGTACCAAAAAGCGCAAAAGGACGGTGCGGTGCCTTCAGAGGACGAGATCAATGGCGAGGTGAACAAACGCAAGGTCGATAGCCATCTCTCTGCCGAAGAATTCAACAAGCAGATGACTCAGGCCGGATTCGACGACAAATCCTTCCGCGAGAATATTAAAAAAGGCCTCTCCATCCAGAAGCTTATCGATAAGATCACGGGAAAGATCGAAGCTCCTAAAGACCAGGAGATCCTGGATTTTTACAACGGCAACAAGGATGCGTTCGTCAAAAAGAAGGGCGTCAAGCTTGCGGCGATCGTCATCGATCCGTCGAACAGCGGCGAAGGCGACCAGACGACCGACGAGCAGACATCCGTTCTTAAGGCCAACGAAATTATCGGCAAGCTTAAGACCGGCCAGGATTTTGCGAGCATTGCCCGCGAGTCCAGCGAGGACCAGAGCAAGTTTCAGGGCGGCGACCTTGGCTACATTGCGGAGGATGATCTGAAACAAGCCTTCGGTGAACAAGCCGCGGCAGGATTGATGAATCCTCAGCTTCAGATCGGCGGTATCATCAACACACGGTCGCAGGGCAAGCTGTTTATCATAAAGCTTCAGGAGAGAAGCGATAAAGACGAGGCATTGACTCTCGACAGCCCCGGAGTTCGCCAGCAGGTTACCGATTCGCTTGTGAACAGTCGTAAGCAACTTCTTTCGGCGTCGTATCAGGCGATCGCAATGAATGAAGCCAAGATCGATAATTATCTCGCGAAGAAGGTCGTCGATAATCCGAACGAACTTAGCGGAGCCCGTCCGGCGCAGCCCGCAAATGCGAATGTCGCTGCGAACACGGGTTCGGTTACGAACACTAACGCTGCGGCTCCGGCAAATGCCAACGCGGCCAAGCCCGCTAATACTAAGCCGGCTGCGGCAGCGCCGGCGGCAGCGAATACCAACAAGGGCAAATAGCCTTCGTTGATAAAACCCAGGTAGTCGGTTCCCGGTAACCGCCCGCGGCGAATGCTTCGCCGATACGGGAAACCGGCAGCCGGCTACTCTTTTTTATGTTGTTCAGACTTGCGAACGTAAACAAATCCTACGGCGGCAACGAGATACTTCGCGGCGTGTCGTTCCAGATCAATCCGGGCGAAAAGGTCGGGCTGGTCGGCCGAAACGGCGCCGGAAAAACGACCGCGTTCAAGATCATCACCGGGGCCGAGGCCGCAGATTCCGGCGAGGTCTTGAAGATGAACGGCCTCAAGCTCGGCCTTCTCGATCAGCATGTCGATTTCGATGAGAGCGAGACGGTGCATACTGCCGCACTTTCATCGTTCAAAGAGATCCATGATATCGAGGCCGAAATGCGGCGGCTTGAAAAGGTAATGGAGACGGATCATTCGGACGAAGTGCTCGAAAAATACGCCGATCTTCAGCACGAGTTCGAACTGCGGGACGGCTTTACTTATGGTGCACGAGCCGAAGCCATCCTGCTTGGCCTCGGTTTCACGAAGGAAAATTGGGAACTGAAGACGAGCGTTCTTTCGGGCGGACAGAAAAACCGTCTCGGTATGGTGCGCGTTCTGCTCTCCGCTCCTGACGTGCTGCTCCTCGACGAGCCGACAAATCATTTGGACGTGAACGCTGTCGAATGGCTGGAAACATACTTGAAGGAGTACGACGGCTCGTACGTTGTCATCAGCCACGACAGATACTTTCTCGACCGCACGACCAACAAGATCATCGAGATCGATCGCGGAAGAGCTGTTTCCTATAAGGGGAACTATTCGGCGTTTCTCGAGGAGCGAGAGCTTCGCCGCGAACAGCAGATCCGCGAATACGAAAACCAGCAGTCGCTGATCAACAAAACACAGGAATTCATTCGTAGAAATCTCGAAGGCCAGAAGACCAAGCAGGCAAAATCGCGGCGAAACATGCTCGAACGTTTAGACCGCGTCGAGGCGGTCGTCGGCGAAAAACATGGCGGCAGCTTTGGCCTTAAAAAGGTCGAGCGAACCGGCAACAACGTTCTCACGACCGAAGACCTTGCGATCGGATACGGCGAAAAGATTTTAGCCAGGGGGTTGAATCTCTCGCTTCACCGCGGCGAGGCTCTCGGCATAATCGGTGCGAACGGAACAGGGAAGACAACGCTGCTAAAAACGATCTTGGGTGAGCTTCGCGAGATCTCCGGCAAGATGATGTGGGGAACCAAGGCGGACATCGGCTATTACTCGCAGAATCTGTCCGATCTCGAACCGCGAAACGAGGTGATCCAGGAATTGCGCCGTATCGCACCGCTCGCCGACAATGGCACCCTGAGAAATTTCCTCGCCCGTTTTCTCTTCGTTGGTGAGGACGTTTTTAAAAATGTAGCCGACCTGTCGGGCGGCGAAAAAGGCCGCCTCGCTCTCGCAAAACTTATCTACTCTCACAAAAACATCCTGATCCTCGACGAGCCGACGAACCATCTGGACATTCCCGCTCGCGAAGCCCTCGAAGACGCACTCGAAGAATATTCGGGCACCATACTCACCGTCAGCCACGACAGGTTTTTTCTCGATAAGATCGCTTCACAGATCCTTTCGTTCGAGGCTGACGGAAGCACCGATTGGTACAACGGAAACTATTCGGAGTATCACGATTGGAAGGAAAAAGGCCGTCAGATCACGGAGCAGGCGCGCACCGTCGAATCAAGAAAACCCGACGAGATCGAACGCTCCGAGCCCGCGTCAGACCTCAGCAAAAATCAGCGTGAAAGATTGGAAAAGCGCATCGTTGAGATCGAAAAAGAGATCTCCCTCGCTGAAACCGAGCTCGAACAGTCCACTCTCGATATGAGCTCGCCCGACGTTGCCGCCGATTACGGTCGCCTCCAAAACACCTCCGACAAAGCCGCCGAACTCGAAAAGTGCATCCAGGATCTCTACCGGGAATGGGAGGCGACGAATCAGAAACTTAACTAGTTTACGCTCTGATTTGCTTTAAATTTGACCGTCCCGTCCGGCCCAAGGATCAGCCCCATCCCATTTAATTTCTGACACGGTTTTATCTCGAGCGGCATCCCGCCAGATTCGGCATCATGCAGAAGCTTTGCTCGCTCCTTTGCATCCCAGGCAAGTGGACGCGGAATATTTTGCGGATCGACGGCCCGGATACGTGATACCAGGCGGTAGGTTCCAGGAGCAAGGTTGCGAAAAATGAATGTCCCGTTCCTATCGACCCCGCTCTCGCCGTATCGGAGTGTATCGTCGGTACGCTCCTTTTCCGTCGGCACTAGAAGAAGGCGCAAACCCGCGGGGACCGAGATATCGGGAGCGGCACCCGACATCGAACCACCGGCCGATCCCGCGCCTGACGAAGCAGTTAACGTCAAGCCCGTTATGTTTTCACCATTACCGATCGAAACCAATTCCGGCGGCGTGCTTTGCGGCATTGATGCCGGTTTAGATGTTTTTGGGTTCGCCGGTTTTGCGGTAGTTCGGCTGATCGATTGGATGAACCAGTCATCGGGCAACACAGTTCGCAGCCGAAACGTGCCTCCGCCAAATCCGGTCATATTAAAACTGCCTTGCGGATCGATGTTTGTCTCCGTCCGTCCAAAATTGAGAAAATCGAGGTCGTCCTTTCTTAAATTCGCCAGGCTTACGATCGCCGGGTCTCGCGACGCCTGCGACTTCGGATCGCAGTTAACATCCGGCTTCTCCGGCCGGACCATACTTCCTGATAGAGAAGCGAGGGGAGCTAGCCTTATCGATAAACCGGTCACATCCGCTCCCTTTACACTTGTGCTTCCAGAACCCCTTCCAGCCGGTTTGAAACTGTCGTCCATGGCGAGAGCGGTGATCTTATAGTCCCCGTTGGGTACACCGGTAAATGAGAATGCACCATCCTGATCCCGGCTTGACGTAGCCGAGATCGGAGTGGTGATCCCGGCTACTGTCATCAGCAGTTGCACATTCTTGGTAGCGGCTCCTGTTACTCGCCCGCTCACTGTCGATCCGGGTTCGTTCCGGTAACGGATGTCGGTGCCTGACACTTCCTGACCGCTCTGAACCGTGACCACCGAAGCAGTGTCTCTCGTTGATGAGGGATAAAATGTCGGAGCATCTCGGTCGAAGGGCGTTTGACGAAACGAATACTCGGCTTTTCCGCCCGCAAGGACAAGGTATCGCCCGGCCGGCAGACCGTAAATACGGAACACACCGCGGTCGTCGGTTTCACGCCGACGGGAAAGGAGATCAAGCGCGAAAAAATTTTCAGAGTCATCGGCTGCCGGGAGACGAATGGCCTGGACGGAGACTCCAACCAATGCTTCGCCTGCCAGATCTGTCACCGAGCCAGTGATCACGCCGCCCTTGATCAGGCTAATATTCACAGCTTCACCCGGACGATAATATTTTTCCTGCTCACCGGCCGCAGGCACTGCGTCATGCGGCATCACAAAGCTCGGTGCATAGGCAAAGATCCGGTACATCGTAAGGGGCACGTCCAGCACCTTAAATTTTCCGGTTTCAGCGGCAGTGGCGGCCTTTGATCGCTTCTGATCGCCGACCGCGAGTACAAATACGCTGGCGTCTGGTAGAGGCTTGCCGTCATCGTCGGTTATCGATCCTTCGATCGTACCGGTCGCCTGTACCGGCGTGGCATTCGCGATCGGCGGCTTCTTTGCACTTGTCGGTGTCGCGGCAGGCTCCTGCCCGAACGCGGCCATACAACCGACACATTCCAGAATTAAGGCAAATAAAAATGGGCGGATAATGGCGCCGGTAAATTTTCTGCGGATCATTGAGGGTTGCCCCCCGGTTGTTTAGCGGCCAGATCTAGTGTGATGGTAACGGTGGTTTCGTTAGCATTGCTCACACTGACTTTCGATGATGCGCCGCCGCGAGCTCCCCCCGTTCCCGATCCAGAAAGGTCGGCGAGTACCGTTACAATGTATTCACCTGCCGGGAGATTCTCGATCAAAAAGTGACCTCTCGCGTCGACGGGAGCACTATGTCCGGTGTCTTGGCCATTTCCATGTGCTGACGCCCAAACACGCGCGGTCGGCGGAAGGGTGCCGCCTACTATGGTGAGTTGTCCGCGGATCGCACCTGTTCCATAGGCGAGTACGAGACGCACGCTGACGTTCGCTGCACCCTGCGGCAGATCGATCTGGTGGGACTCACTCGGTGATCCATTTTGTTCGACCCTGAGCAACGTGAACCCTTGTGGACCATCCGGCCGGAGCGAAAAACCAAGTTTCCCTGGCGCCAATCCTTTGAAATGAAATGCGTCATCGATCCCGATCTTCGAACTTCGGTAATTGGGCGAGCTTATTTGGCCCGATGATTGGCCCCAGGCCGACACGGTGAGCTGCGGAAGTTTTGCGATAGCTGCCGGATCCGCATTTCCTTCGATAACGACCGCTCCGTCGACGCTGATACCCTGTCGAACTTTGACCTCAATGTCTTCGATATCACCGTCGGTGACTTGAACCTGCACCGGATCGCTTGTCTTTGAGTCGTCGTTATCTAGGCCAAAAGCGGCGACAAAAATTGCGTAGTTACCGGGCTTGATTCCCTCAATGCGAAATTTGCCCTGAGGGTCCGACTTAGACGACGATCCGAAACCATTCATCGATGTCTCGCCCGGTTTGATCTTTCCGTAGCCGACTGCGACATCAGGGGCCGGGTCGCCCGTAGCTTCATCAACCATGCGTCCCGATATCGAGTATGTCTTTTCGCGAGGCCCCAGAGTGATGTCGATCGCCGTGTCTTCACCGCCTTCGCTTAGTTCTACCACCGTCGCTTCAGATCTCTCCCGTACACCTGGATGAAAAGTACGCGGATAGTAACCACCCTGGCCCATGCCATAAGTCTGGGTCGAGCCGTCTTTTTCTTCGCCGACGCTGACGACGTATTTCCCAGCGGGCAGCCCGTAAATTCTGAAGATCCCGCGATCGTCCGTCTGGTACATTTCCGTACCCATCATGCCGCCAAAGTCCGTTTTAAGGTCGGTCGCCGACTCGACGGTAACACGCTGTTCGACAAGCGGGCGGCCATCCGGGCCGGTAACTCGTCCGGTGATCACTCCACCTCGGGAAAGATCAAAATCCACATTGTCCGCGACTTCGCCGTCGTTGAGAGTAATGGTTTTGCCGGATTCCCAACGAGTGGCCCCCGGAATGACTTCCTTCGGCTGATAAGGTGCGATCGTGTATCGTCCCGCCGCGAGGCCGCCCAGTTTAAAATGGCCTTCGTCGTCAGTTGTCGCGGTCGCGGTCGCGGGTTTGGGAGGGAATGTGTTGTCGGACGGACTTGCCGTAACTGGTACACCCTTTCCAGGCTTTCCGCCGAGGCTGACCTTACCGGAGATCGTCCCGGTCCCTTTGGATTGTGCGTTTATCGTGAAAGTCGAAAATAGAAAAATGATCAAAAACCCTGTGAGTAATGATCCGCATCGTCTGAGCATGGAGCCTCCCGCGAACTAAAGTCTTTGTCGAAAGATATCGTATCTCAATCCGTTAAGCGTTAGAAGGAAGGATCTTTCGAACGCGTGATGTTCGCTCGTGGAGCTGATTGACTGAAACTCAAGTGTGACGGTAAAACGATCACGTTTTTGCCAAGATCCTGCATCTATTTACGATCTAAACAGCTACTTGGTTCCGGCGAACGAACATTTGGCGGCAGATCGAGCACCAGGATGCCGTTTTCGGACCGCGGGTCGGCGAATCGGATGGTGCGCCTTAGTTTGATGCCGTAAGTGTTGCAGAATGCCTTTACGTGGATGACACACGGCCGGAGCCTTTTGCCTTGGCGAGAACCCTTCAGCCGGTAGGCGTTCAACACTTCGCTGCGACTCGGACGAAGCCCGATCCGCGAACGTGCCCGGTCGAAAAGCATCGTGACCGACATCGGATTTCCCAATCAGCTCTATCGACGTCCGGTTCAGCCTCAGTTCGCCTCTTAGGCTTAGCGAGATCGTCGCTCTGCACTTGCGTGATCTCGGCCCTGTGAAAATTCTTCCCACTCGTCACTCATCTCGAAAATTCTCCATTCTCAATTTTCATCACGGCAAGATTTGCCCCGACGTGAGAAAGTCTGGCACAGGTCGCGGGAAAAGTGTTATAGGCATTTTCTCGATATGCACGATATTCCGATTATTCTCGATATTCTCGAAACGACGTGGTTTTCCAGGTAAGTTTTTTTGGGATGTTTTTTTGGCACTAATACCCCAGCCTGCCCCGCCAGATGTTCGTCGGACACGCGCCGGACAGCCGCCTGATTCCAGTGAAGAGCCAGGCGGCTGTCAGTTATGTCCGGTGATGACAGTTTGGGTTTCAGGACTCGATCCGGTAGTTCGGCGCTTCTTTCGTGATGATCACGTCGTGGACGTGCGATTCGCGAAGTCCGGCCGAGGTGATCCGAACGAATTTCGCCTTGGTCTGAAGGTCTTCGATATTCTTGCAGCCCGTGTAACCCATGCCGGATTTAAGCCCGCCGACGAGCTGCGTCACCATATCGGCGACACTTCCCTTAAAGGCGACGCGGCCTTCGATGCCCTCGGGCACGAATTTCGAATCGGCAACTGTGCCTTCCTGGGCGTAGCGGTCGCTGGAGCCTTTTTTCATCGCGCCGATCGAACCCATCCCGCGATAGGTCTTGAAATTGCGGCCCTGGAAGAGGATCACTTCGCCAGGCGCTTCCTCGGTGCCCGCGAACAGCGACCCGATCATGACTGAATCAGCTCCGGCCGCGATCGCCTTGGCCACGTCGCCCGAAAATTTTACGCCGCCGTCAGCGATGACCGGCACACCAGAGCCCTTCGCCGCCGCGACGCATTCGATGATCGCCATTATCTGCGGCACTCCGGCGCCCGTGACGACTCGTGTCGTACAGATCGAACCCGGCCCAATGCCGATCTTTACGGCATCGACGCCGACGCGGATCAATTCCTTGGTTCCTGCCGCGGTCCCGACGTTTCCCGCGATCAACTGTATCTCCGGAAATTTCGCTTTGACCGCCTTGACGGCATCGATCACCCGCGAGCTGTGGCCGTGCGCGGTATCGATCACGATCGCGTCCGCTCGGGCGGCGACCAGAGCCGCCGCCCGCTCGAGGTAATCGCCCGTTGCCCCGATCGCAGCTGCGCATCGCAACCGACCGAGATCATCCTTCGCCGCCTGCGGAAACTTGATCGCCTTCTGGATGTCCTTGACCGTGATCAGCCCTTTCAGGTGACCGTCGTCGTCGACCACGAGAAGTTTTTCGATCCGATGTTTTTGCAGCTTTATCTTCGCTTCGTCCAGCGTGGTACCGATCGGGACCGTAACCAGCGGCTGCGGCGTCATCACGTCGGAAACCGGGATATCGAACCGCGTTTCGAATCTGAGATCACGGTTAGTGATAATGCCGACCAGCAGACCGCTGTCATTAACCACCGGCACGCCGCTGATCTTGAAACGCTCCATGATCGTAAGGGCTTCTGAAACCAAAGAGCCCTCGTGGATGGTCACCGGATCGACGATCATCCCGGACTCGCTGCGTTTGACCTTATCGACCTCTTCGGCTTGCTGCTCGATCGAGAAATTCTTATGGATGACGCCGATGCCGCCCTGCTGGGCCAGAGCAATCGCGAGCGACGCTTCGGTCACCGTGTCCATCGCCGACGAACAAAGCGGAATATTAAGAGAGATGCTCCGGGAAAATCTGGTCGATGTATCGACCTCGGCTGGCAGGACCTCGGAATACGCGGGAATTAGGAGGACGTCATCAAACGTCAATCCTTCTTTGATCTCATCGATGTTCATAAAACCTTATTTACGCCGGATGTGCGTCTGCAAAAAAATGCCCGGATACTACCTCGCGGGCACTTCACAGGCTATCTTTCAAGCAAAAAATAAAGATTTAGATTACCGAAAAGACGAGAAAATTGCTAATTGGGCCGAGCCGGGGTCGCCGGCTTCTTGTTGCCTACGATTATCACGGTCGAGCTGGGTTTTGGCGCTGTGGTCGCGACGGGCGACGGACGCGGAGTTTTCGTCGCGTCAGGCGTGGCCGTGTGCTTTGGTGTCTGCGTCGCGGCCGGTGAGGTTGACGCGGTCGGCGATGACTCCGGTGTCGCGGTCTGCTCACCCTGTAGGACCTGACCGACGTTCGCCTTGGTCACTTCAAATTCAACGTTGCCTTTGCTTAGCGAAGGCGTCATCGCTATCTGCTTTCCGTTTACCGACACCTGAAGGTTGGGAAGTTTCGCCTTGGAATAACTGAGCGTGAAGGCGTCCTTCGCGTCAAGTTTAAGGCTCTCGTCAGGAGCGAGCGTTTGAACTTTGGCCACTCCGTCCACCGAATAGCTGATCCAGACGGGCTCGGCGGTCGCCTTTAATTCGACGCTGATCTTATCGGTGGCCGGGACCGCAACCGCGACGTTAATATTCACTGTATTCGTATTGGTCGTCGGCGGAGTTAGTGCGGCTTGATTGGAGACAGGTCCGGCGCCTTGCAGGTATTTGACCACAAAAAGGATGC
>JBDTXM010000142.1:0-9578 GCA_040006215.1 Acidobacteriota bacterium | reverse complement strand
ATTTCTAGACCGGCAGCAGGTACTACTGCCGTTTTTTTTACAGTTCGATCCAGTTCTGACAACTCTCTAATCTATTCGCCCATTAAAACTCACCACGCTCAGTATTATTTCATCTATCAAAGCCGTTCGTGTCGGCCCATCCGGTACGCCGTTCACAACCGCCGAAAAAACGACCGGCTCACCACCCGCGGTCGTCAGATATCCCGATAGAGCTGACACTTGATCGATCGTCCCTGTTTTCCCCCGGACATTTCCCGCACCCGCCGTGCCCTTAAAACGATTCCTTAGTGTCCCGTCCACTCCCGCAATTGTGAGCGCATTTCTCCATTCGTTGGAATATTTACTCTGCTCAGCCATGTACGTGTAAAGCTGAACTACGGCCGACGCCGTTATCAGGTCGTGGCGCGAGAGGCCGCAGCCGTCATGCTGGATCACCGCGTCATCGGGAATTCCTATCTGATGGCGAAACGCTTTGGTTACGATTAGACCAAGCATATCGCTGTTTCCCGATGGCGACGCTCCGCCAGTCGTCGCGGCACTTGCCGACATTTCTTCGCGATATTTTTCTCCAAGCGTCCATAGTATCGTCTCGGTGTACATGTTCTGACTCGGCTTCATTGTTTTGGCCGCCACCTCGCTGAATGGAGGTGATTCCAGCCGCGTGATCTCGACCGGCACCGAATATACGGGGACGGTCGGCTGCGTTCCAAAATTTGTAAGTGCTCGCAAGGCCGGTGAATTGACCCGTGCCTTTGATTCAAAATTGACGGTCCGCGTCTGTCCAGTCACCGCGATCCCGCGTTTTACGAGGCGTTCTTTTAGCATCGCCATGAACAGGTCCGCCGGATGCGAAACTGCGATCGAGCCCGAAAATCCATTATCGCCGACAGAAAGCGTGCCCGTTATTTCGATCACATTTTGATTCGGCTTTTTATTGATCTCAAGTGATCGCGATATTCCCGAACCCGTCGTCGTGCATCTGTTGTCCACGCTCATCACCGGGTTTGCGGGCATCATTCGTACGACACACGGCGAACCCGACGTGCCCGGCTTGACGGTTAGATCTACTGCACTGTCATTGATCGGAAACGCCGATATCTCTGCTCCGTAATACCATTGCAGATCGTCGTATTCCCAGCTTCCCGGGATCGCATTTCCGCGGAAGTAGCTCTCATCGCCGACGAGATCGCCCTCGATTCGTTTAACTCCCGCCGTCGCGATCTTGTCCGCCAGCCGATCTATCCCCTTGTAATAAGTTTCCGGATCTTTCGCCGATGTTCCAAAAAAAGCTGTTGATATCGATACGTCGCCTCGTCCGTAAATTCGGAGATCGCCACGAATCGTGCCGCTCGCATTTGGAAGCGAATTTGCGTAAACACTCGTGACAAACTTAAAATCCGGCGTGAGCTTTTCTATCGCGGCCGCGACGGTAAAGTTTTTCATGTTGGAGGCCGGCATCAGATATTTTTCGCCGTTTTGTTCAAATATCACTTTGCCCGTATTCAGCGAAACGATCTTCATGCCGATCTGACCGCGCAAAACCTCTGGCCGCGCGAGGCGTCCGGCGATCCGGGACTGCAGGTCGGCTAGCGTCTGCCTCGCGACAGTGGGCGAGGGAGAAGCGGTAGCCGTTGGCGTAGGGGTTGGCGTTCTAGTAGCACGGCTCTGCGAACTGCTCTGAGCTCCTATGCCGAACGAGAAAGTTAAAAAGCCCAGCGACGCGGCGGTTATGAAAGCGACCTTGAATGCACCTAAAGATTTTCTCATTTCTTTCCTAGAATGATACGACGAAAAAAGCCCGTCGAATAGGGTCGACGGGCAACCTTCTGATCCAAAAACAAAATCATTTACATTTCGAAAATCCGCAGTCTCGGCAATGATCGCACCCAGAGGCGTGCTCGAGCTGGCCTTTGCATTCGGGACATTGACCGATTAAATTACTCATTGATGGAGCCGGGCCATGACTTGTTTTGGCCCCGGTGACCATTTTGCCTAACTGCCGTTCCGACGCGGGAAGATTTTTTAAGCGTCGGTCGATCAGGGATAAGCATTCGGCTACGGCTTGTTCTGGTGAGGTTAGCAGGCGCTCGTTGAACCAGACGGCGTGCGTGCCCGTCACTTTGTTCAGGCTGCGCGCGACTTCCTTCACTTCAAATCCGCCGCGAAGCATTTTTGAGGCCAGCAGGCCTACACCGGCACTGATCGGCCCGGCGACAAAGACTTCCATTATTCGCTCACCGTCGTGATTAACGGTCACATAAAGATTCTGATTTTCGAACGGGATCCGCCAGGTAGAGCCTTGCAATTCACGCGGTCTTTCGACCCGTTCGGCTGTTTCGAGCTTAGATGCGGGAATGTGGATCTTAGGCTCTTCCTTTGTCTTCATCGCGGTCAAAACCTGCCCTTCGCGGCTGCCGTCGCGGTAATAGCTGACGGCTTTGCAGCCGAGTTTGCGGGCGAGGTGATAAAGCTCGTCGACCGATTCGACGGTGTCGTTCCTGGCACCGTTGCATGTCTTAGATATCGAATTATCGACGTGTTTTTGGGCGGCAGCGAGAACGTTCACGTGTTCGAGCGAATTGATCTTCATCGCGGAGATAAAATGCCCGGGCAGCTCATCTTCATGCTCGACGACGTATTCGGCAGCCTCTTTGATCGAATCTTCGTTCGACTGATCGACCGTCAATCCCAAAGCCTCTGCAGCGGGTGTGTGAACATAAGTTCGGGTTCCCAGGGTGTCTTGTCTTACATAGGCCCACGAAAAATTGGGCTCGATTCCCGACGAGGTTTCGGCGACCAGCGAGATCGTGCCGGTTGGAGCGATCGTCGTCACCTCGTAGTTACGCGGCGTGAGCGGAATTTCGCGCGAAATGCCGATCTCATCGTAAATAAATTTCGCATAAGCCGCCTTATTTGCCTCGAGCTCAGGAAACACGCCTTTCTCCGCTCCAAGTTTCAGCGAGGCCATCCATGATTCGCGGCGGATAAATCCCATCACGCGTTCTATCAGGTCGAGCGATTCCTGGCTGCCGTAAGTGATCCCCAGCTTCAAACAAAGGTCCGCAAAGCCCATGATGCCTAATCCAACGGGCCGCGTACGTTTAACGACATCGTCGATCTCCGGCAGAGGGAAGTGGCCCGCGTCGACCACATTGTCGAGAAACTGTGTCGAGAGGTGCGTGACGTGCCCGAGACGGTCCCATTCCACGCACTGCTCAGGGTCAGTCCCGTCACCGGCCTTCTGATAAAACTTGGCTACGTCGATCGAGCCCAGATTGCACGAATTATTAAAATGCAACTGCTGCTCGCCGCACGGGTTGCAGGCGTAGATCGGGCCCATCGACTTCATCATGTGATTGTGCCGGTTGACCTCATCGATGAAGATAATGCCCGGCTCTGCGTACTTGTGGGCCGAGGCGATGATCCGGTTCCAGATGTCGGGAGCGTAAACCATGCCGTCCATCGGCGGCTGCTCGATCGTGCAGTCAGAGAGGTCTGCGGTCTCGAATGCCAGCTTGTCGGCAAATGTCGCGGTCGTGCCGTCCGGCCTGCGGTAAACGACATAATCGCTTCCGGTCGCAGGATCGAAAACTGCCTGCGTCCAGGGATCGTCCTTAAACTCGGTCTGAAACCAGACTCCGCCGTCCACCGCGTCCATGAACAGATCGGTCACCGTAACCGAGATGTTGAAATTTGTCAGGCTCGTCTGATCGTTCTTGGCGTGAATAAACCGCAGAATGTCAGGATGCGTGACAGCGAGAATGCCCATGTTCGCACCGCGTCTCACGCCGCCTTGTTTTACGACCTCGGTCGTCTGGTTGACGATATTCATGAACGAAACAGGCCCGCTCGCCACGCCGCGAGTCGAATTGACCATCGAACCCGCCGGACGCAGAAATTCGTATGTCATGCCCGTTCCGCCACCGGTCTGGTGAATGATCGCCACGTTCTGAGCGTGTTCCATGATCCCTTCGATCGAATCGGGTACGTTCAGCACAAAACAGGCAGCAAGCTGGCCTTTTGGCTTTCCGGCGTTTACGAGGCAAGGCGTGTTCGGGATGAATTCGCGATTGCGCATCACACAGCTCATATCGTTGTAAAAGAGGTTCTGTTTTTGCGGATCCGTTTCGGCACGCGAAACATGCGCGACCACGCGACGAACGATATCGGCCCAAGTCTCGATCGCTTCGCCGTGCTCGTTCTTCATCGCGTAACGCTTCGCTACGACCTTTTGAGCGTTCAGCCCGAGAGGCGTCACCTCACGCCGCAGAGCCGTCCCTGCTCCGTTTCCACCATTTTTGGCGACAAAACCGCCCTTTTTGACAGGCTCAAAAACTGTGCTCATTGCCTCTCCTCGTCCCTCTTCGGACACGTCTTCTTGCTTAATACTATTTTAACATCCCGGACAGTATTAGCGAATTGGTTTTCGGGTGAATTGTTTGGTTACCGAGCTTGAGAAATGTTACTAACCGGACTCAAGTAGAACCAATATAAACCGGAAAATGTCGTGGTGTCAAGAAAAATTTACACACTATCTTGTGCTTTCTCAACAGATGCGGCCGTAACCTCAAGTAACCATTTAAGATGAGGTATTTCGGTTGTACAAGAACAAACCGGAGAAAGGAAATCATCACGCCACCTTAACGTATTAGAGACAGCGGAAGCTGTCTGGAACGCAGGTTTTAGGCGGTTGGAAACGACGAAAAGGAGCAAGATCGATGAGAAGATTCAACTATTGGACGCGGACGAAGGATGAGAAAATGAGCGGATCGGTGGACGCATCGTATTTGGTCAGCAAACTGATGCACCGGCAGATCGAGGGAACCGGCTCGGGCGGGGACAACAAAGAGTTCGACCTGTACTTCACTGACGGCTCGGCGGTCAAATTTATTCTCAACGACAATGACGCCGACATGGTCTACTACGCGCCGGACAAGTAGAGCATTGCTGCTGTTTGACAGCACGACGTGGACGATCGGGCTGCGGCCGGCACGCCATGATCTGCCAAACGCGTACCCCATCATAAAAAAAGGTAATCATGGCAACATGCAGGTATGTATTCGCCCGTTTATCCGCAAGCATGAGGTGCGTGTCGAGCAGACGATGAGATTTATGACAGCCGCGATAGAAGACGGCGTGCTGGTCCTCGAGATGCGCAGGACGACGAACGTTTCGCGGGCAAAAACCGTTCGGAAGCGGTAGCAAAAGAATTGCAAAGACAAGACGAAAAGCCGGTCGGCCATTTTCATGGGCTGTAATTGTCCATCAGGTCGACTAAAAAGAGCAGCCGACAGCAGGCCAAAGATATTGACAAAGGTCTATACATCGGCTATACCTTGTATAGACTTTTATTTTATTTCTATATGTCGAATACAAAGAAAACCTCAATGCTTACCGTGAAGATCAGTCCCGAGCGACTCGAGGAATTTCGAATCGCTGCGTCTATGGCAGGCGTGTCAATGTCGGCGTTGATAAGCCATTTTATCGCGTCTACTGTTGCCGCTGCAAAATCCGATATTCCGACGATTTTTTCCCGGACGCATGAAGAAAATAAGCTTCCCGCTTGGGCGGCTTATCATCACGATGATCTCGACAATCTGAAGACTGACCAATAAGACGGGCACGCTTTTGGATCATTGTTTCACTCTTGACACGGCGATGAGATCATTTCTCGCCCATCTTCAGCAAAAAGCTTTTCCTGTGAATTCCGCTGACACACGCCACGTCGAGGGCGGCGGTCTTGGCGGTGACTATGAGGTCGGTTGTGAGTTTTGTGATGCAGTCGAGGCCTTCGAGGCCGCCGAAGCCGTGGCCGCCGCTAGGGATGACGAGGTTGCGGCTGTTGGGGAAGGTCCTGGCCAATCGTTCGGCGTACATTGGCGGCGTGACGGGATCCCATTGGCCGGTGAGCAGGAGCGTCGGTACATTGGAGCGCACCGGCTCGAAATAGCTTCGTGAAACCTCGCCGCGGGGCCACGCGGTACAAGCTTCGCGCTGTTGGCGCAAGCGATAGGTGCCCAGGAAAGTTTTCTCATCACGTTCGCCTTCGCCCGCTCCTTTTGCGATCCAGGGCAGGTCCTCGGCACAGGTTACGGACAGGTACAGTCCGGTTCCGCCGGTGCCGACTATCTCCTTTCGAAAATCGACGGCGGCTTGCGCAAGCGGGACGAAATTGCCCTGAGCCGCCAGGTGCAGAAAGAGAGGAATGCGCCCCGAACTGCTCGTGCCGTAAAGCATATAGCGGATGGCTTCGGCGGCGAGATCACGCGAGAGTTTTACCTTTACCGTCTTGTCGCCGTTCTCGGGATATTTTATCTCGACCTCGACCGGGCCTTTGATCAATTTATCGAGTAAAGCTTTTGCGTCGGTTCTCAGGACCGGAAAAGCAGCGTGACAATCCTTATCGGCGGCGCATTCGTCGATCACTCCGTCGAGAGCCCGCTCGGTCTGTTCCGGAAAATCACGCGGCATCGACTGGTCGGGTACCGAAATGCCCTGGAGAACGGCCGTACGCACGTGTTCGCCGTGCTGCCGGATATAGGCCTGGCTGGCCCGGGTGCCGTACGAGCCGGCGACGAGATCGATCTTGTCGTAGCCGAGAGCCGCACGAACTTCGTCAAGATCATCCATGGCGATCGTCGTGACATAAAGACGGAGGTCGGCCTTTAGCTCAAGCTGCTGGCGGCATGCACGCACTTTATCGAGTGGATTCCAGTGGCCGAGGTAGCTCTGCGGATCGGCAGCGTCAAAGAATTCGCAATTAAGAGGATTGGAACCGCCCGTTCCACGCTGGTCGACAAAGACGAGGTCGCGATGCTCGCGGACCTTGACGAAGTCGTCGATGGCATACGGAGCTTCTTCGATAGCGGATGAACCTGGGCCACCCGCAATGTAAAAAACAGCATCCTCCGCTTTGTCGGACGTAGTTGCCGGAAAAACGACGATCTTAAGCGCTATCTTTCGACCGTTCTTTGCTGCACGATCCTCAAAGACCTCATACGTTCCGCACAGAACATTTTCCTTTTTGTTCTCCTCCGCTCCGGCAATCTCGCAGGGTTTTAAATCGATCTTGTGCGCCAGCTTTGTGCCTTGGGCAAAGATCGAAAGGTTGAAAGCCGCAATGATGATGATCGAATGGAGTGGCTTCACGCTTTTAGTTTCCCATCTTCTTCCAGTCGCCGTATGCGCTTTTGGAGAGCTGGTCTTTGAAGTCGGCTAGAAACTTCGTCTTACCAGGTTTTTTGGCGGGCCAGACCAAATCGTAGTAGGTCCAGGCAAGGTCTTCGTGGCCGGTGTAGATGAGGTGGATCATCTCGCCCCAAAAGGCTTCATCGAAATCGTTGAAGTTCGTCTCCGGATCTTTATAGGCTTTGAGATTCATCTTTGCCTTATCGGCAACGGCCTTGCGTTTTAGCGCTGCCAGCGTCGGGGCAGGTTTCTTCATCAGATCGAAACGCGGAACTAGTTGGTCGTCTTTGAAATCGTAAATGACAGCGTAGCTTGGCGACGAAGCAAAATTGATCGTCCAGTAGTACCAGGCTTGCTCCGCGAATTCAAAACGAAGGCCGCCTTCGGGGCGTTTTGCGATGGCAACGAGTGTGCTGTTCGCCGTGTCGATCGTAGGCAATTCGCGTACGGTCTTGCCCAATTCGAAGAAGGTCGTGGAGAAGCAGCAATGGGCGCCGCCTGAAAAATAGTCGATCGCAACGTCTGGCGTGCCGTCGCCGGTCTTGTCAGGCGTCGAACGAAAAAGTGCGGCGGATTTGTTTCGATAAATCTCGTCACCGGCATCGTCGCTGAATGTGTATCCGCCCGCGATCACCTTCTGTACTCGCGAGACGGCTTTTACCGCACCGTTCTTTTCGACGACGAAATAAGAATTTCCTTCGTCGCCCGGCTCGTCCAGGATCTTTGCTTCGTAGCCGTTGACTCGCCGGACACCTTTTGAGACCGCACCTTTAGCGATCGACAGCTTATCGGAATACTGGACGGTAACTTCTTTCCCGTTATGCTGAGCGGCGTCGGTTTCCGAGACATCGCCGATCCATTTGAACATCAACCTATATCGCCCCGCCTTTTCGGCTACGAATACCAATCCGCTGGCAACGTCTCCTTCTTTTATGAGAGGTTCACCTGCGGCGTCGTTGAGAGCGAAGACCATCGGAACATCTTGGGGAACGTTTGCCGTAATGTTGCAAAGATCGCCCGGCTTCAGGTTGATCACATATTCTACGTCCCGTTTTGCCTTTATCTTGAAGGTTTCGGGCTTATTAGCCTCCAGTGTTCTGAAGGTCTGAGCTCCGACCACCATAGCAGCCGAGAGCCAGATCAACACTGCTGCCGCCATGGTCGATCCGATCTTTGTTGATATTTTCATATGGAAAAGGACGTGATCTTTTTACGAAATCGTGCCAATGATATTTCATGGAGCGCCGGAAAACAAGATTCGCAGACCATACCATTTGACTAATGTTGATCCTGTTTCCGACACTGGAAATATGGATAAACTCGTTCACGGGACGGCCGCCGAAGGGATGGTGCGGGTGATGGCGGCGATAACGACCGATGCGGTGGCCGAGGCGATACGGCGGCATCAGACCTCGCCTACGGCGGGAGCGGCCCTTGGGCGGACGCTGACCGGAGCGGCTCTGCTTGCGGCAAGCCAGAAGGATTTTGACCGGTTGAGCGTCAAGATCGAATCGGATGGGCCGATCGGCGGAATAACTGCCGAGGCCGATCCAAACGGCAACGTCCGGGGCTTCGTAAAAAATCCGCACGCGGAACTGCCGCCCCGGTCCGACGGCAAATTTGATGTCGGTGGGGTGATAGGCAAAGGCACCTTTTACGTGATCCGCGAATCGGGTTTCGACATCGGCCTGCATCGCGAACCCTACATCGGATCCGTGCCTATCGTATCCGGTGAGATCGCGGAGGATTTTGCATATTATCTCGCCAAGTCGGAGCAGATCCCGGCAGCGGTTTCGTTGGGCGTTTTGCTGCAGAATACGGAGCCGTTCGTGGTGGCGTCGGGCGGAGTGATGGTCCAGATGCTGCCGGGGGCCAACGAGCACATCGTGACAATGATCGAGGACACGATGGCCCACGCTCCGCACGTAACTTCGATCATCAAGGAAGGTGCTCTGCCCGAAGACCTTCTAAAGACGGCGCTTGGAGTGATCGATTTCGAGGTGCTTGGCGAGCAGCCGATCAGGTTTCAATGCACATGCTCGTTCGAGCGGGCAGTCGGGATGATCGGAGCTCTTGGCCAAACCGAAGTAGAATCGATGCTGGCCGAAGACAACGGAGCCGTTATGACCTGCGGATTTTGCAACGAGACTTACAGGCTTGATGCGGACGATCTGGAGAAAATTTTAGCTAACGAATAAGAGGCCTGCTTTTACCTTTTCAGAAACCAAGTCGAGCCTGGCTTTGTGAAAAGATAGTGGAGGGCAATTATCTGCATGATCGTTTGCGTGAGGTTCATACACCCAATGAGAATCGATCTGCTAAACAAAGTGTTTAGAGCGAACCCGTAGGGTACCAGACCGATCAACATAAGTACTAGAAGAGTTATTCGG
>JBDTXM010000141.1:0-9751 GCA_040006215.1 Acidobacteriota bacterium | reverse complement strand
TTTTGTTTTGTATCCCGTGGCTCGGATCGTTACTTGTTGGGACGACGGATACGCCGGTCGATCATGCCGAGATCGAGCCGAACGCACTGGAAAACGAGATCGATTTTATATTGGAGAACGCAGCGAAGTATCTTTCCCCCGCTCCAACCCGCGGCGATATTTTGAGTATATTCGCCGGTATCCGGCCGCTCGTAAGATCGGGAATCACGGCAAATACCGCAAAGCGCTCGCGAGGCCATTTTCTCGAGACATCTTCCTCCGGTTTGATCACTATCACCGGCGGTAAATGGACAACCTATCGCCGCATGGCGGAGGACGCGGTCAATCAGGCGATACGAATGGCAGAATTGAAGAATAGAAAGTCAGATACGGCGAATCTGAAGATTATCGCGAGGGGTGAGATAACCAACGGACAAAGAATGCATCTGCAATTGCCCTACTTCGAGGAAGATGTTCGCCGGGCAGTAACGGATGAATGGGCCCGGACCGTCGAAGACGTTCTCGCCCGCCGGACCCGAGCCCTATTCCTGAATGCAGATGCCGCACTGGAGACCGCTCCAAAAGTCGCCGCGATCATGGCGGATGAATTGAGTCGGGACGACAAGTGGATACAAGATCAGTTGAATAATTTTCGACGACTCGTGCAAAGCTATCTACCGCCTATTCCGTCGAAACAACCTCTTCACCATGAAGTGCAGCATTGAGCGTATGCCAACTCAAACTCGCGCATTTCACGCGGGCCGGAAATTCGCGAACGCCGGCAAATATCTTTAATTTTCCAAGGTGATTCTCCTCAGAATCCTCATCTAGTTCGCCGAGAACCATTCGGTGAAATTCATCGAAGATCCTTTCGGCCTCTGGCCTGGATTTTCCCTTCACAGCCTGCGTCATCATCGACGCCGACGCTTTCGAAATTGCGCAGCCGGAACCTTTGAACGCGATATCGTCAACCGTGTCGCCGTCGAACGAAACATACACGCGCAGGGCATCACCGCAGAGAGGATTCTTACCATCTGCATATTGATCAGCATCGGCAATCTCGCGAAAATTTCGCGGATTCTTGTTGTGCTCTAAAATTACTTCCTGATACAGATCGTTTATTTCTGACATTACGCAAAAACCTCGATCACCTTCTGCACGGCATCCGCCAGTTTATCGACCTCATCGCGGGTGTTGTAGAACGCGAACGAGGCCCGAGCCGTAGCTGGCACATCGAAAAATTCCATCACCGGTTGCGCACAATGATGGCCAGCGCGAACCGCGATCCCGTCCTGATCGAGGATCGTTCCAATGTCGTGCGGATGAACGCCTTCGATCGTGAAAGAAAGTACCGAAGCCTTATTCGCTGCCGTGCCGATTATCCTGATGCCCGGGATATCTGATAGCCTTTGAGTCGCGTATTCCAGGAGTTCATGCTCGTACGCGGCCGCCGCTTCAAAATCGAGAGCATTGACGTAATCAACCGCGGCACCCAAGCCGATGCCTGCAGCTATAGCAGGCGTCCCCGCCTCGAATTTATCCGGGATCGGGGCGAATGTCGTCTTTTCAAAGCTCACGCTGCGGATCATGCCCCCGCCGGTTTGATACGGCGGCATTTGGTCCAACCATTCGCGCTTTCCATATACAATTCCGCTTCCAGTCGGACCAAACATTTTGTGACCGGAGAACGCAAAGAAATCACAGTCGAGATCTTGAACATCCACCGGAAAATGCGGCACGCTCTGCGCCCCGTCCACACAAACCGGCACGCCAAACTTATGCGACGTAGCGATCATTTCCTTTAGCGGATTCACGGTGCCTAAACTGTTAGAAACGTGCGCGACTGCAACGATCTTTGTTCGATCGTTCAGCAGATTTTCGTACTCGTCGATGATGAGCTCACCGCGTTCGTTCATCGGGATCACGCGGACCTTCGCCCCTTTTTCTTCGGCTATCTGCTGCCAGGGTACAATGTTGGAGTGGTGCTCCATCTGGCTGATAACGATCTCGTCACCCTCGCCGATGAATTTCTTTCCGTACGAATGAGCGACCAGATTGAGCCCGTCGGTCGTGCCTCGAACAAAGATGCATTCTTTCGCCTCTTTCGCGTTTATAAATCGCTTGATCTTTTCGCGTGCCGCTTCATAGGCGGTGGTCGCGTGCTGTGACAAATAGTGGACGCCGCGATGAATATTCGAATGCTCTTCAGCTAAATACTTGGATCCGCGATCGATCACCGACTGAGGTACCTGCGAAGATGCGCTGTTGTCGAGATAAACCAGCGGCTTGCCGTTGACCGTCTGCGACAACACCGGAAAATCTTTGCGAATTGTTTCAACGTCCCACTTACTCATTTCTTTTACTGCTTTCATTTGGTTACCACTTTCAGGTGTCAAATTTTTGCGTTTAGGCGATTCAACACTGTTGCATCCAGCTCTTTTTTTATCGATTCGATACCGATCTTATTGATTATTTCCTCAGCGAAACCGTAGGTCAGAAGATTTCTTGCCAGATTTTCGGGCAGTCCACGGGTCAACAGATAAAATAACTCTTCTTCCGCAAGCTGGCCGACGGTCGCCCCATGAGCACATTTCACATCATCGTTGAATATCTCCAGCTGCGGTTTTGTATCGACGCGGGCGTCGTTCGAGAGCAGTAGATTTTTATTCGACTGCTTTGCATCGGTCCCGCTCGCATTCTCGCGAACGAAGACCTTGCCATTGAAAACGCCGCGAGACTTATCGTTCAAAACGCCCTTGTACGACTGGTGCGAAGTGCAGTTCGGCACTGTGTGATCGATGACCGAGTGCGTGTCGTGATGCTGCGAACCGCCGAGCATATACAGCCCATCGACAAATGTCTCGCCGCCCGTCGCAGTAAATTTCACGTCGATATCGTGACGAGAGAGAGCACCGCCGAGATTGATATTTGTCGAATTATAAAACCCGTCGCGTTTGAGCGTGATTTCGGTCGTGCCTACATGAAACGCGTCCGTCGATTCTTTTTGAACACGGTAATGAGTAATCTTCGCGTTGTCTTGGACAACTATTTGGACGGCCGCATTCGTAAAACTCTTTCCACTGCCTGCGTACGATTCGATTATCGTGGCTTCGCTTCCAGCTTCGGCAATTATCAAGATCCGCGGAAAAATGGCAGTTCCTTCATTCGCGGCAAAGTTGAATTCGATCGGCTTTTCCACACTCGATTCTCTCGGGATCGTCACGGTCACGACATCCGCGAACGCGTGGTTGAGTGCCGCAAATCCATTCCGTTCAACATTGAATTTTCCGAAAAGAGTTTCAAATCTGCCTTCGATCGACGGATCCCCAGCGCCCAAAGAAAACGTCCAATTCTCGTTCGTGATCGGGGCAATATTCGTATATTTCCAGTCTTCGTTTTTAACCGTCGGAAACCCTTGCGCCTCGAAGGACCGAAATCCCTCCTCGCGAAGGGATCGAAGAGCGTCGTTTTGAGCGCCTTTAAGACTCTCTCTAAATTGTTCCGTAAATTTTGTCTCCATTACGGCTGTCGATGAACTCATTAATTAAACACCTTTATCAAACTAAACCTGTCGTCTGACTTGATCGTGTTTGCCGGGTCCAGGATCAGGTCCTTTGCCATTTTTAACTTCGCCTCGTTCTCGGCTCGCGGCTTTTTGTCGTCGACGATCGTTGATCTGTCGTAATCAAAAAGAAAATCGTGACGTGTAAGTACATATTTCACGCCGGTCGCAGCTACGCTTGCTTTTAACTCTTGCACGCTCCGGGCGTCCCAGATCATCTTTCGCAAGGTCCAATCCTCGAATAGATAATCCGACGTAACGGGCCGGTCGAGATTATATGTATCGCGTCGCATGTTGATCAGCCAAACTTTCGCGTCCGCGTCCGTATTGGCGTTTAGCCACTGATAATACGGATAGTAATCGAGGTTTCTCGTCAGATATCCGAGTCGCGATTCTCCGCCTAAAACGACCCGAAGCGGCGCTTTCTGTAAAAACCACGCCGTGCTCACAAGTACTCCCGCGAATGCCGCGGCACCCAATGATATTTGAAGAACGCGACCAACACCGTCGACTTTTTCGGCGATCTCGCGTCCCGTCCAAACGATGCCGATCGCTAAAACCGGCAGCATCGGAAGCAGGTATCGAAGCTGTTCACTCGAAAAAAGCCAGAATAGGAACATTATTCCCGCAACGCCGACACCGATCTTGACCTCGATCGCGGTTTCAAATTTCCAGAGGCCCCAGATCAGGATCGGCAATCCGATCAAGAACGCGACACCCAACACGCCGTCAAAATGAGCGGCCTCTTCGGGTTGTGCAGTCACCGACAATTTGAGTGGCGAAAGAATGTAATCCGCGGCTGATTTAGCCGCACCGCCGTATTGCGCATTCATTGCCTGGAAGAGGTTCGAGCGCTCAACGTCCCACCCCGGCGCCGCTCCTTTCCAAACACTCATGTAAAACGGAAAAACGGGACTGCCCGTGGCTTTCCAGGTTCGCAAATACCACGGCGACGCGATCGCTGTCGTGAGCAGTAGCGCTCCCATCCCGGCCAACACGATCTTTCCCACGTTTCCGCCCGTCTCCTTGGCCGACCTCGCCCTCAGCAGGACGACCAAGCCGACTGCGGCCAAAACAAAGACCGAGGTCAGCTTTATCGACAGAGCCGACCCGAGAAATATCGCCAGAAAGATCAAGTCTGACCTTTCCTGCAGTGTCCACCAGCGGCCCAGCTCGTAAACGGCCAGCGTTACAAAAAGCGCCAAAGCCAGATCGATATACGCACTCGCCGCAACGTGGTACGCAGTGGGAACCGTCGCCACAATTAGAACGGCAATAAAGCTCCAGCCTCTTTGTAAACCCAATTCCCTTACCCAGCCAAATATCGTCAACAGCAGAAGCGGAAAGAAAAGGAAGACCGTCGCTCCCGCTGCCGTCTCTGCGGTCCGGGCACTGATAGATCCGCCCAGCAGCATCGCCCAGACGTTGTGCATTTCACTGCCCAACGCGAGAAAGCTCGCGATGTTGCCGTCCACAAAGAAAAGTCTTCCCTGAGCTATGAAAGCCTTCGGCAACGCAAAATGGTAGAGCAGCGTGTCTTTGGCCGTCGGAGGAGCGAGCGAACCGATCAGGGCCAGAACTAGCGGAACCGTGATCAAAACCAGGATCAATTTCTCACTACCTGAAAAAACACCCGACTCGTCACTTCTCCTGCCAGTAAGGATCCTTCGAAACCCCAAAGCTCCGGCAGCAACCCCAACGACCAAAGAACCGATCGCCAAAGGCCCTGTGTAAGCTCCGGCGAACCCGAAAAAAAACCATGTCAAAGACCAGATCCCGGCACCGATCGCAGTATCACGAACAACCATCAGAATAGTCGATCGATCGATATCGCCCCGCTTGTCGATCGGCGATGCCGCAAGATTCCCAATGCCAAACCACGAGAGCCCTATCAGAACGGCGATTAATATTCCCGCAAGGCTTTCACCAACACCGCCGATACTGAACCACTGCCCGCCCCCGAGATTGCTGACCAGATTCTGAAGCTGCCCGACATCATTCCCGCGATAGGCGAGAAACGCAGTCACCAACGCCAGAGCCCATACTCCGATCAAAATTGGAGCGATCCGGGTGGAACCTTTATTTTCAATCGCGACTTTGGCCATCCGATCGGTCTAATTCGAATTCGCCGCGGATTTGACCCAGTCGTAGCCCTTCTCTTCGAGCTCTAACGCCAGTTCTTTGCCGCCCTCTTTCACGATCTTGCCGCCCGCGAGTACGTGAACGAAATCCGGTTGGATGTAATTCAGAAGCCGCTGGTAATGCGTAACCAAAATGATCGCGTTATCGGGCGAGCGAAGTTTATTCACGCCCTCTGCGACGATACGCAGAGCATCGATATCAAGGCCCGAATCGGTTTCATCCAGGATCGCGAGCTTCGGTTCGAGCACGGCCATTTGCAATATCTCATTGCGCTTTTTCTCGCCCCCCGAAAAACCTTCGTTGACCGACCGTTTAAAAAATTCAGGACTCATATCCACGATCTTTGCCTTTTCTTTCAGGTAGTCGTTGAATTCAAGGGGATCGAGTTCTTCGGTGCCGTGGTGCTTCATTTTTTGGTTGTAAGCAAGCCGCAGGAATTGCGAATTCGAAACGCCAGGCACTTCGACCGGATATTGAAACGCCATAAAAACGCCCTCTCTCGCACGTTCGTCAGGTTCAAGGTCCAGCAAATTCTTACCTTCATAGATCACTTCGCCCGAGATGACCTCATACGACGGATGGCCGGCCAACACTTTCGACAAAGTCGATTTGCCCGAACCGTTTGGTCCCATGATCGCGTGGACCTCGCCTTTTCTGATCTGAAGATTCAAGCCCTTCAGAATTTCTTTCCCATCGATCCCGGCGTGCAGATCCTTAACTTCCAGCAACATTTTGTTTCGTATTCCTACCTATCTTTTTTTCCATCGCCCAACCCGGCGTGCCGAACCATTCGTCCGGTTCCGTATCGCGGCCTCGAACAAAGCCGCATCTCTCATAGAACCTCTCGGCGCCCGTAAGAAAGAGCGAGGTATATAAAAACAACCGTTCAAAACCATTTTCGACCGCATAATTCTCTACTGCAGCAATAAGTCGATAACCAACACCCGTACTTCGTTTATCCGGACTCACGGCCATGCTCCGGATATAAAGCCACTCGGGCTCAGGTACGGTCGAAACCGTTCCGATGATCCTAATGCCCTCCGACGCGACCCAGATCGGTCCTTCCCCATAGCGCCCGCATATCTCGTCAGCAGTTGGCGTTATCGCGTTGAACGCACCCTCTGTACAGCCATCCTTGAACGGAGTAAATACCGCACGCAAAACTTCGCTTATCGCATCCGCATCATTCGGCGTCGAGATTCTAATGATCGTATCTGTTTCCATCAAACCGCAGCATTTGTCAGAACTGGAGCGTAAAGTTTCTTGAGGTTTTCAGCGTCGTCAAAGAACAAACCTTCACCCACAGGTTGTATAGCTTTTATGACGAGATCACGCCATTCCGCGTCAGCCAATTTCTCGATCACCCAGCCGATCAGATATTGCTGAGCTAGGCATCCGCCCGCGGTCGCGATATTTCCATGGGCGATAAACGGTTTTTCGACAACTTCGATACCTAAACTCTCAAGCACCGGTTTCGCGGTCGGATACGTTGTCGCCGTCTTACCATCGAGCAACCCAAGCTTTGCGAGGATCAGGGAACCCGAACATATCGACCCGATCATCTGCCGAGCCGGATCGAGCGAAAATTTCCCGAGCCAGTTTTGATCAACGATCCGATCACGCGTTCCCTGCCCACTCACGAACATTACGGCGTCGGCGTCATTCGCTTCCTCGATCCGTCCGTGCGTTGCGATAGAGATGCCGGTCGCTGAAACGTGTGATTCCTTTTCGCCAACGATCCTCACGGACCAGCCCGCGATTCGCACACGGTTGAGCAAGTCCCACATCAAAAAAAGATCGATATCGGTAAACCCGTCGAATATGACAATTGACGTTTTCATATCACCTTGCCGCCGCGTCGCTCAGTGCCGCTTCTACATAGATCTCGCCCTTCAGATACAGTGTTGCGTTTCCGCCGATCTTTACACGGTCACCGTCGAGCTCACAGAAAAGCTCACCCCCGCGTGCCGAAACCTGCCGCGCAAAAAGCTCATTCTTGCCAAGCTCACTTGCCCAATACGGAATAAGCGAACAATGGATCGCACCAGTCACGGGATCTTCCGGTATTCCGATCTTCGGCGCGAACATTCGCGTCGAGAAATCGCAATCATCGCCAGGTGCAGTGCAGATGACCTCGTCGTACGGCAACTGGCTTAGCGCACTAAAATCCGGCTTGAGCGAACGCACCGTCGCCTCACTCTCGAGCCGAACCATCACCATATTGCTCTGCGTTTCCCACGTCTTTATCGGCGTCGCTCCAATGGCGGTTGAAAGCTCCGGGATCGGCGCAATTTCCGTGACCGGATACGCCGGAAAATCGAGAACAAGCTTGCCATCCTTCTTTTCGACACCGAGCGAACCGCTGCGATCCGAATGAAACCTGATCGTTTCACTCTCGAGTTTCAGTTGCTCGAATATCACGAACGAGCTCGCCAGCGTCGCGTGTCCGCAAAGATTTACCTCAACGGCCGGTGTGAACCAGCGAATGTGATACTGATCGTTTTCCTTGACGAAAAATGCCGTCTCGGCGAGATTGTTCTCCGCCGCGATCTTGAACATCGTCTCGTCCGGCAGCCAGGTCAACAGCGGCACGACCGCCGCCGGATTCCCGCCAAACGTCTTATTTGTAAATGCATCTACCTGAAAAATTTCTAAGTTCACCGAAGATCACCTCTCTATCTAAATCACGCGTATGTGAGAGCAAGAACTGTTAGGTCGTCGTTCTTTTCGGCCGTGCCGCGATGACCGGCGACTCCGTCTAAACATTTTTTGATAAGATCAGAAGGCGTAAAAGCTCCCTCGCCGTCGATCGAATCGAACAACCCTCGGACGCCGAATTCAGTACCGTCAGCATTCACTGTTTCGGTAACTCCGTCGGTAAAAAGTAGCAATGAATCGCCCTGATCAAGCTTTATTTTGCTCGCACTAAACGAAGTCTCTGCAAACATGCCAAGCGGCAGGCCTGAAAAATTAAGCTCGCCTTTCACGCCTTTTTTGATCAGGATCGGCGGCAGGTGGCCCGCGTTGACCAATTCGAGTTCGCCTTGATCGTCGGCCTTGCCGCAGATCAGCGTTACAAATTGATTCGAAAGCGAACTCTTGACCAGCAGATTATTCGCCCGCGTCATCAGCTCGCAGATATCCAGCTTTAGCGGAACCAGCGTATGGAAAATTGCGTGGAGGCTCGACATCAAAAGCGATGCGGCCATTCCCTTTCCCGAAACGTCGCCGAGAATAAAATAAAGCTCGTCGTCGACCGGGATCACGTCGCAGTAATCGCCGCTTACGTGCCCTAGCGGCTCATAAACAAAATCGGTTTTCCACGAACCGTGCCCAAAACTCATTCCGGGAAGAAACGCTCGCTGGATGGTCGCGGCAAGTTCGAGGTCGCTTTCCAACGAACGCTTTTGCGGCTCGGAAAGATCATCGAGACAAAGCCTCACGAGCGGGTCCGCAAGCAGTCGGTCGGTTGCAAGATAGTCTCCGCACTCCTCGCATTTCCCGTAGGTGCCGTTGTCCAGTTTCGCGAGAGCCGCATCGACCTGGCCAAGCAGACTTGTGAATTCAAAGTCGTTATCGGTAAGAGCTATAGCAGACTCAAGCCGTTCGCGCCGCTCGGTCAATCGCTCACGGAAAACTCCGTTTAGTGAAGCTAATTCTGCGTTTGTCGTTACTTGCTCTAATCCCTGCATACTCATCACCCGCTTCAAATTCGTTATGCCAACGCGACCGCCTGTATCTCGATCTGCGTGCCAAAATGCAGTTCCTTGACCGGTACGATCGCCCTCGCCGGACGATGATCGCCCATTATCTCGGCATATTTTTTATTGACCGCTCCCCACAGCTCCATATCTGAAACATAGATCGTCATCTGCAAAACGCGGCTCAGATCACTGCCTGCGGCGCGCAAAACCGCCTCAACATTTCTGAGAGCGAGTTCCGTCTGCTCCTCGATCGGTCCCGTAAAAGGCTCTCGAGTATCAAGCGTCATCGGCAGCTGGCCCGATACATATACGATTCCGTGATGCTCGATCCCCGGCGAATAATGGCCTTTTGGTATCGGTTGAT
>JBDTXM010000140.1:0-9881 GCA_040006215.1 Acidobacteriota bacterium | reverse complement strand
TGCCGTGGGGAATTTCGGCGAGTCCGCTTATTACGGCGAACTCGGGACGTCCCTTTAATATTGTCACCGGTATTGATAGTAACGGTGACCGCCAATTTACCGAACGTCCGACATTTTCTCAGCTTGGTGCGGCCTGCGCGCTTCGAGGAATTACTGCATCGTATTGCGATGTTAGCGGCCAAGACGCGAACGCCATAATCCCGCGAAACTTTGCCGAAGCTCCTAACTTCTTTTCAGTCAATCTTCGACTAGGCAAGACGTTTGGTTTTGGCGGCGAAAAGGCGGCGGCGACATCAGGTGGACGTCAAGGCGGACGTGGAAATCGCGGCGGAGGTGCTGGTGGTGGCGGTTTTCCAGGCGGAGGTGGACGTGGCGGAGGTGGAGGCGGCGGCGGCTTCGGTGGAGGCGGCGGAAACAGCTCCAAACCCTACAATCTGAATCTGGGCATAAATTTCTCGAATATCTTCAACAACGTCAATTTCGGCGTCCCGATCGGAAATCTTTCCTCGTCGCGCTTTGGCCAATCGACGTCGACATATGCGGGTTTTGGAGGATTTGGAGGATTCGGCGGCGGAGGCGGGACGGCGAACCGGAGGATCGAACTTTCGGCACGGTTTAGCTGGTAGCTCAAAAATCGTTTAATATAGGCAAGAAAGGGTGAAGGGAATCAACCTTTCATCCTTTTTTGGTTCAGATGTTGTTGGAGAGTTCTTATGAGGATGTTCAGATTGATGGCGTTGTGTGCTGTTCTGTCGGTAGTCGGTTTTGGACAGACAGGTCCCTCTAAAGAAAACGTTGTTTCACCCGCGGCGGTAAATTCCGCGATCGATATTGCGAAAGCGGCGTTAAAGGCGCATGGCGGCGAAAAGTTGAGCGGGATAAAGACCCTTACGCTAAGCGGTTCGGTTGCCGTTACGGCGTCAGGTGCTCCTCAGGCGATACCGGCGACCTTTGCGATGATCTTTGCCGGCGAGAAGTACAGGCTCGATATCAATAATCCGTTCCAGCCGCTCAGTCAGGCTTTCGACGGAGTAAACACGCATTCAACTGCTCCGAATGGTTTTGAATTACCGCCGGTGAACCGGATCGGGTTTATCATGCTCTCGAAGGTGGGAGACGCAAAATTTCCGATCACAGCTCTGCTTGCGGCGAGCAAAAAGAAGAGCGGTTTTCGCATTACTTCGCCTGAGGGTTTTTATACCGATTATTTCGTAGATGAAAAGACCGGGCAGTTGAAAGGATACGAATCGAGCTACGAGGTGAATGGAAAGGTGGTAACGACATCAGTCGCAATCGACAAATGCCGTCTCGTGGATGGAGTGCTCGTACCGGAAAAGTTTTCGCAGCGCTTCGACCTTGGTCAATTCACTGCATACGCGGATTTTAAGGCAAAGGAGATAGTCGTCAACTCAGCGATCTCGGACGAGATCTTTTCACTTACGAGGAAGTAATTAAACGCCCGCGGCTTTCGCAAACCGGCTGGATGTCCACCAGTCGATTGTTTTGCGCAACCCTTCTTCAAGTCCGACGAGATTTTTGTAGTCCAGATACTCTACTGCTCTATTATTGTCGGCTTGCGAGTGTTTAACGTCGCTTTTTCTCTCGGGCTTGTGATCAGCTTCGACGTCCGCCTTTCCGACTATTCTATTCAAAACGCTCAATAATTCGTTAAGAGAGATCCGCTCGCCGTTGGCAACGTTCATCACTTGGCCGACACCTTTCACCGAGTTCAATGCGGAAATATTCGCATTTACTACGTTGGCGATGAAGGTGAAATCTCTCGATTGTTCGCCGTCGCCGTAAATTACCGGCTGCTTTCCCGTAAGAAGAGCGTCGATAAATCGCGAGATGACGCCGGAATACATTGACGAAGGATTTTGACGCGGGCCGAAGACGTTAAAATATCTGAGCGAGAAGGTTTCGATGCCGTAGACCTGATTGAACACGCGGCAGTAATATTCGCCCGTTAATTTTGCCGCAGCGTACGGTGAAAGCGGGTCTGGCTGCATCGTCTCGACCTTTGGGAGCGTGGGCTGGTCGCCGTACGCTGAGCTGGATGCTGCGTAAATGAAACGCTTCACGCCCGCTTTTCGTGCTGCATCGAGGATCGAAAATGTGCCGTTCACGCAGGCTTGATGCGTTTCCAAAGGGTTCTCGACCGAGCGCGGAACGCTGGGCAGCGCGGCCTGATGAAAGACGGATTCTACACCGTCCAGAATTCGAGGCAGCAACGCGGAGTCATTCAGGTCGCCTTCGACAAAATCAAAATCGCCGGAGATCTCTTCCAAATTTTCACGAAAGCCCGTCGAAAGATTATCGAGTATCGAAACCTTGGCTCCCTGCCGTATCAATTCGTCGGCAAGGTTAGATCCGATAAACCCTGCACCACCCGTCACAAGGCATTTTGTCGTAAAAGCCATTCTCACCTACCTCTCATCGTCCGACGCCTACGTATTCGAATCCAAGCTCGCGCATATCAGATGGTTCGTAAACGTTTCTCAGATCCGCGATCTTCGGCGACTTAAGCAAAGACTTCACTTTATCCATATCGAGGGCCCGGAACTGGTTCCATTCTGTGACGATCACCAGCGCGTCAGCTCCGGTGATGGCGGCATATTCGTCATGCGCGTATTCGATATCGGGGAGGACAAGCTTTGCTTCGTCCATGGCGACCGGATCGAACGCCTGGACCTTTGCTCCGCGTTCGACAAGCATCCTGATAATGTCGGTAGCGGGCGATTCGCGCATGTCGTCGGTTTCAGGTTTGAAAGAAAGGCCCAACACGGCGATCGTCTTTCCACCCAGATCGCCAACAAGTTTTTCGATCTTGGGGATCATCGCTTCACGCTGACGCTCGTTCGCATCGATCACTGCGTCGACTATCCGAGTTTCCACACCGAATTGATCGGCGACAGTTGTGAGCGCCCGTGTGTCTTTGGGAAAACATGAACCGCCGTAACCCGGCCCGGGATGGAGAAATTTTCTACCGATGCGATTGTCCATTCCCATGCCCCGGGCGACGTCGTGCACGTCACATCCGATGGCATCGCAGAGATTCGCGATCTCGTTAATAAAGGTGATCTTGGTCGCGAGAAAGGCGTTTGCCGCGTATTTAATAAGTTCCGCGGCTTCGAGCGAGGTGATCACGATCGGCGTTTCGATCAAATAAAGAGGACGGTAAAGGTCCTTCATCACCTCGATCGCCTCCGGTTCGTTGCTGCCGATAACCACACGGTCGGGCCGCATAAAATCCTGGATCGCCGCACCTTCCCGAAGAAATTCCGGATTGGACGCAACGCCAAAATCGGTTTTGATCTTTAGATTTTCAGATACGAACTTGCGGAGCCACTTTCCCGTTCCTACGGGTACGGTCGATTTGGTGACCAGCACCTTGTAGCCATTTATGGCTTCAGCTACGTCTTTAGCGGCCTGCTCGTAATAGCTCATGTCCGGCGAGCCGTCATCCTTTGGTGGCGTCCCCACAGCGAGGAAAACGACCAGAGCTTCTTTTACAGCCGAGGCTATGTCCGTCGTAAAACGAAGCCGGCCATCAGCCGCGTTTTTCGCTACGATCTTATCGAGGCCTGGTTCGTAGATCGGAATTATGCCGTTCTTTAGGCGTTCAATCTTCGACTCGTCGACATCCACACAAATAACGTCGACACCAAATTCCGCAAAACACGCACCGGTAACTAATCCGACATAACCGGTTCCAATAACGGCAATATGCATAAAATAGAAATTAAGATCTTCCGGATACTATTGTTAAATAATTCACAAACTAAAACAAAATTAAGCGGGCCATATTTCTTCAAACATGACCCGCTTAATTAAATGAAATTTCGGTCGACTTCTCGCTTAAACTACCGAGTCGGGCTGACCACTACCGTACCGCCGCCCGGTGTCGGATCTTCATGCGAAGTGCCGATAAGGACCGCCGCTCCGGCTGCACCTACGAGAACCAGCCACCACGGGAAAGCAGTGCGGATCGGAGGAGCCGAATTCGGACGCATACACGGCTTGCAGCCAGTCTGCGACAGGTTGCCGGCAACAGCAGTTGTGCCCGCGCTCACCTGTTTATCGTTCGTACCTTCACGCATCGTAACAATACCAGCCGTACTGTCGACGTGAGTATGTGAACACTCAACTTCAACCATGAATGTATCGGCCTGGCCGGCATCCGCAATTACGGTCGCATCCTTGGTTGTAAAAGTGGTTGCTACACCTGACGAGTTCGCCACACGAACCTTGCCCTGTGCAACGATGCCGACGATGCTGTTGTCGGTAAATCGGAGGGACAGATTTGAATCTTCCAGAACTTCGATGCGGCCAGTCTTTCCGAGACTTACCGTGGCGCTCGATCCGGCGCCGGTGACGATCGTACTTTCTGAAAGGATCGTAGAATTTGAAACCGCGGACTGACCGTTAACTGTAACCTGCCCCGAAACCGTGATCTCGCCGGCCGACTCATTCGGGACTGCCAGCGCAACCATCGAGTAAACCGACCAGACGGTGATGGCGGTGGTGAGAGTCACGAATTTTCGAAAATAATTTTTGCCGAGCATTGCTTATGTCTCCTCCTATATCATTCCTCAAATATTAAATGATCAAAAAGCGATCCTAAGTGCTTTAAGGCACGTAGAGCGCCTGCAACATGCAATTCCCCAAACGCGGCATTCCGCATTCGCTTCCGAAAAGGAAGCCGGGCTCTTGCTTGATAAGTTTTTCAAGTACTCCAAAATGATTGAACAGACAGCGCAAAACAAGGGACATAAACGAATCACGCCGAAGCGTACCAATCCAACCTCAAACCCCGTTCGCTATCAAACAACAAAACTCAAAAAATCAAACCTATCAATGTTTTACACGAAATATTGCTCTGTGTCAATATTCAGCCGGGTCAATCACAAGGATTCTTAAAATAACCGAAACGCCCGCGCAACAAACTGTTAAGCCTTAATTTAGTAGCTATTTATAGCACAACTACCGGGTTCGGCAAAGGTAATTTGTCGATTTTTTGGAGAATCCCGAAATTTCTTCGGTCTGGGATGGGTTGAAAACGGGTAAATCACTGACGATGTTGCCCATCAGCCGTTTTTTTGATTTAATTTGTGCAGTCTGTTTCGAATCTTCGGGAGAATCCTTTTTCATGAAACTAAGAACTCTATTGCTTCTGTGCTCGGCAGTGCTTGCTTTTGGGTGCGCTGGGACACCTAACGGCCAAAATTCGGCCGCAAACGGTAACATAACGCGTAAGGCTCTCGATCCAAATCATAAGATAAAGATCGGATTCGCGATGGATACGCTCAAAGAGGAGCGTTGGGTGCGCGATAAGGATGCATTTGAAGCTCACTGCAAGGCTGTGAACGTCGATTGTGCGATCACTGTGGCCGACAATAAGGCGGATAAGCAGGCGAACGATGTCGATAATTTGCTGACTCAAGGCATCGATGTCCTCGTGATCGCCCCCCATGATGCTACCCAAGCCGCCTCAATGGTCGAAAAGGCAAAAGCCCAGGGCGTTCCTGTAATTAGCTACGACAGACTTATAAATTCGGACAAGATCGACCTTTACATTTCGCATCAGGTGCCCGTCATCGGCAGAAAGATAGCCGAATACGCTTTGCAGCACGCCCCGGAAGGAAATTACGTAATGGTTTACGGGGCCGGCACTGACAACAACGCCGTGATCATGAAAAAAGAGCAGCTCGACGTTCTTAAACCCGCGATGGACAGCGGAAAGGTCAAGATCGTCGCGCAGGACTTTATTACTGACTGGAAACCGGAGCTCGCCGGCAATTTCGCCGAGAATTCCCTAACACAGTACAGCGACAATATTAAGGCTTTCGTTGTCTCGAACGACGGTATGGCCGGAGCCGTTGTATCTGCCCTGCAAAAACGTAATCTAACGGGAAAGATCCTGGTGACGGGACAGGACGCCCAACTTGACGCCCTTCAGCGGATAGCTGAAGGAAGTCAGACGATGACCGTTTACAAACCTATCATCCCGCTCGCCAGCGGCGCGGTTGATGCGGCGATCAAACTGGCCAAAGGTGAGGCGTTGACGACTACGCCCTTTAAGAACGAATCGCTGGCGCCTGCCAGGGACATTCCTGCGATTCTGCTCGAGGTCATTGTTGTTGATAAGTCGAACCTGATGGATACCGTCATTAAGGACGGCTACGTCAAGTATGAGGACGTTTATAAGAACGTACCTGAAGGCGATAGGCCGAAGAAGAATTAACACCGGCACATTTTGATGAGTGACACCGTGATAGCTGCCGACCTCGGCGGCACAAACTTACGCATGGCGGTTGTTACGCGCGATGGCGAATTGCTGCATCGAACGCGGCGTGATACTCGGCGCGGCGCGACCGGTGTCGAGATCTTCGAAGACATTGCTAAAGCCGCCGCAGAATGCCTCGCAGAAACGCGGGAGCTAGAGATCGGTTCATTCGGGATCGCCGTTCCCGCGACCATCGATTTTACTGCGGGAGTATTGAAGAGCTCGCCGAATTTGCCTGCTCTGGATGGCCTTCATCTTCCGAAGCTCCTCTCGGACAGGCTGGGCATGAAGGTGTTTCTCGATAACGACGCTACCGCGGCAGCCGTGGGCGAGTGTTGGATGGGAGCCACGAAGGGCGCGAAAAACTCTATCTGTATCACTTTGGGCACAGGTGTCGGCGGTGGACTGATCTTAAACGGCGAACCTTACCGTGGAGTAGATGGAACTGCTGGGGAAATTGGCCATATCGGGGTCGAAAGAGAAGGCCATCCATGCGGATGTGGAAGTCGAGGGTGTGTGGAACAGTACGCTTCGGCAACAGCTATTGTTCGGATGGCGCAGGAATTGATCGAAACCTATCCGGAATCAAGCTTGGCTCCTGTGACCAGCATTAGTGCTGCGGACGTTTTTAGAGCGGGAAGTGAAGGCGATGCCCTTGCGTTAAAGGTCTTTGATACAATGGGCTTGTACCTTGGCGTTGCTCTCGCAGACCTCGTGAATATTCTGAATCCGGAGATCATCGTGATCGGAGGCGGCGCGGCCGGAGCGTGGGACCTTTTCATTGAGCGGACGCGCGAAGAGATCAGAAGAAGGGCGTTCCGCGAACCCGCTGAACGTGTTATGCTTGTTCGCGCAAAACTCGGTGATGATGCGGGAATATTGGGTGCCGCCCGATTAGCGCTCTCTGCGGCAAAATGATAGTTGCTGCTCTCATTTGATTCCGGCAAAGACTATGGACGTTTATCAGAAAGTGCTTATAAGGATCCAGGAGATCACGGGTGGCAGGGATAATGTCGATGTAGATATGTCGGAACTCCTGAAAAAGGAAGGCTTCCTGGCAAGCATTAACGATATTCTGGAAAAATTGACCACGGAGGGCTGGATAACCGAGTCTCGTCCGAAGACCGCCCGCATCACGCATTGGGGTGTGATGGCCGCGCGCAAGATCAAGAATCAGACGCCGGATTCTGCAAGTATTCTCGACAAGCAGGCGGAGAAGCTTCAAAGCGAGGTCAAGGAGTTTGTGATCTTAGTGGAGGAATTCAATGGAAAAGCCACCGCGGACAATTTCTCGCGCATCGACAAAAAGCTCGGCGAGATCAACAGCATCGCGGGCAAGATCAAGGAACAACTCTGAGATGGCTTGCCATCTGACCAGCATCTGAGTTAATATAGTCGTTTGGCGCGATGCGTAGGCAACGTATCTAGTGGGTTTCGCACCCACTTTTTATTTTGGGCTGGAGGAAATGCAGAACATTTCGGTTAACGAACGTGTCAGCGCGATAGCCGCGGATGCCGCTGGCCGCAATGACGTCGAGTTTATTCACCTCGAGATCATCGGATCCAAAAGGAATCCGATATTGCGCGTTTTCGTCGATAAAACCGGTGGAGTGACCTTGGACGATTGTTCGGGAGTTTCCCGGGATTTTGAAGCGGCTTTGGACGCGGAAGACTTGATATCGCAGACATATACGCTGGAGGTTTCGTCGCCCGGACTCGAGCGGGAACTTTATAGTCTCGGCGATTTTGAGAAGTTTGCCGGACAAAAGGCTAAGGTGAAGCTAAAGATCGAGAACGGCTCGAGGAAGAGTTACAGCGGACGAATAGCCGGAATTGAAGGAAATGAGGTCGTTTTCGAGGATCGGACAGTTGGTAATGTTCGTTTTCCGTTTGAATCGGTCGCTAAAGCAAATTTAAGGGTTGACTTGGAAGACGAATTCAAGCGGCGGCGTTGACCATCGCAGCGGTGAAACCGCAGAGTAGTTAGTTATGACATCAACGATCGGACAAAGTATCGATATCCTCTGCAATGAGCAGGGGCTGGACCGGGAAATGGTCATCGAGGCCATGAAGGACGCGGTCAAGGCTGCTGCACGTAAACAGTTCAAGGCCCATGACAAGACCGGCGAAAGCATTCAGGTCGATTGGAACAACGAAGAAGGAATGATCGAGATCTCGGCGCAGAAAACTGTCGTCGAAGAAGTCGAAAATCCATCCGCCGAATTGTCCTTGACCGAAGCTCAGGAACTTGCGGGGGATGAGATCGAGATCGGCGATATGCTTCTGCTGCCACTTCCGACCGAAGAACTCGGTCGGATCGCGGCCCAAACGGCTAAGCAGATACTTGTTCAAAAAGTACGCGAAGCCATTCGGGAAAAGGTTTACGAGGAGTACGTCGATAAGAAGGGCGAGTTGATCAACGGCACTGTCAAGCGATTTGAGCGCGGAGACATGATAATTGATCTCGGCAACAATCTTGAGGCGATCCTACCGAAACGCGAACAATCGCGCGGCGAGATCTGGAATCAGGGTGAGCGTATTCGGGTCGCCATCGTCGATGTAACAAAGGATCAGAAAGGCCAGCAGATCAGGGCTTCGCGTTCATCGGAAGAACTGTTGAAACGCCTCTTTGAAATGGAAGTCCCTGAGATCTACGACGATACGGTCGTGATCAAATCAGCGGTCCGAGAACCGGGCGATCGTGCAAAGATCGCGGTTTCATCCAATGAAAAGGACGTCGACCCCGTCGGAGCCTGTGTCGGTATGAAAGGTTCGCGTGTTCAATCGATCATCAAGGAACTTCGCGGCGAAAAGATCGACATTATCGAGTGGTCGGATGAGCCGTCGGTGTTTGCTGCCAACGCTCTCTCGCCCGCCAAGGTTTCGCAGGTTCGGATCACGGACATCAACAATCGCCAGATGGAAGTGATCGTGGGCGAGGACCAGTTAAGTCTCGCTATCGGCAAGAAGGGGCAGAACGTACGTCTTGCGACCCGGCTGGTCGGCTGGGACATCAGCATCGTCAGCGAAGAGATCCTCAAGAAGGAGATCGCCAAACAGATGGGCCGTATGATGGCCGGGGGCGAAGCAGTTCCGATCAGTGCGATCGAAGGCGTTACGGCGACTCAGGCCGAAGCCTTGAGCGAACGGGGCATTTCGGACGTAGAGTCGCTTGCGGCGACCTCGCTCGATGACATCGTGGATATCCTCGACGTTAGTTTGGACCAGGCGGAAAAGATATTGTTATCGGCGACGTCGATAGTCGAAGCAAAAAATACCGCTGTTTCTGACAATTCGTCTGAGGAAACGGCTCCGGTGACAGAAGAAGTTGTTGAATCGGAGCCGACGGAAGAGGCTCAGGCAGAGACCGTTGAAGCGAGTTCGGAGCCAGTTGAGAAAACGCCCGAAACACCGGAAGCGGAAGAATCGAATGATGAGGCTTCGTCTCAGAAGCCCTCCGACGAAGAAGCGGCCGCGGATTAGTGCGGCAAAGGTGGAGAGTATCTCCCCTGTTTTGATCGATCTACGGGAGCGGAAGTTCCTGCATGGATATTGTTTATGGCAATTGGTAAGAAGATCCGGGTCTACGACCTGG
>JBDTXM010000139.1:0-9943 GCA_040006215.1 Acidobacteriota bacterium | reverse complement strand
CGCGGCGTGAGTCTGCGGGAAAGTTTCGGCATGAATGGTTTAGCCACGCGGAATTAAGCTGCTCGACGTGCCATGACGTGACCAAAATAATGACCGAAGATCCGTCGACACGAAGGGTAAGTGTTGCGGCGTGCGCGACATGCCACGCAACCGCGACCTCGGACGACGGCGGAGCGTTGAATTTCGAGGTTGATGCGCGCAAAGCCAACGCCGCATTTCAGTGTATTAAATGCCACGTGACCTTTGGAAAGCTCGCGATTCCGCAATCGCATCTGGACGTGATCGCGAATGCGGCGGTCAAGAAATAGAAAGGAAGGCTGGTGGTTATTAGAGGCAAAGAACGAAAAATTCGGGTCCTGAGCGGCCGCCGCTGGCTGGAGCTATGCGTCCTCATTGTCGGCAGCATTTTGCTTCTGTTCGCTGTCTCGGCGAGCTCGACAAGTAATTCCGTTACCACCGAGCAACCGCCGCCGGAACCGATAGTGACGGAAAGCCAGGAACAGGATTTCTCACGGTTTTTGCATACGAATCCGATGCACCAGCGGCTTCCGTGTTTGCTCTGTCACAAACGCGATGACAACTCTGCGATTCCGAAACGATCGGGACACCTGCCCTGTTCAGGTTGTCATGTGCAGCAATTTGCCGAGAAGTCTGGCCCGATGTGCACGATCTGTCATACGAACACGGACACCGGGGCTCTCAAGGGGTTCCCGCCGCTGCGAAGTTTTAGCGCAAGATTTGATCATGCGAAGCATATTCGACAGACGGGTTGTGCCACGTGTCACCGCTCGACGCGCGGGGGGGCAGTATTGTCGATACCGTCTGGTGCGTCGGCGCATGTAACCTGTTTCCAGTGTCATAAGGCAGGCGCGGAAGTAGCCGGACGGAACATCGGCTCATGCAATATATGTCACGAGCTTGGCCGTCCGACGCATTTTGCGTCTCTCGCCCGGCCGAATGCGGTTAACTTTAGCCATTCGAGACATATCGCGACGGGCTCGCTAAATTGCACGAGCTGCCATACACCTCGCACAGGTGGGTCGCGGACCGATCAAGTTTCGGAACCGGTAGCGGCAATGCATTTTGCTCCGGCGCGAGCGATGAGCTGCGCGAGCTGTCATAACAGCAAGCGGGCGTTCGGGCCGGCGAATTTTAACAATTGCCGTCGATGCCATACGGGGCGGACATTCAAATTTTAACGCGCCCCGTGCGAGAAAACTCGCGCTTAGATTTGCGCATTTGATCAAGTTTCGCGAGCGCTAAGCATTTTGCTCAGAAGGCCTGACCTGAACTTCAGGAAGGCGGTGGCATATCGATTGCGATCTAACCAGTGGGATTTGTCTGATTCGCAGGCAAGAGTATTTAGGAGATTTAAGTGTCATGATCAATAGAGTCAAATTTTTTGCGATCGTATTTTTCGCGTTGCCGCTGGTAGCGTCCGGCGTTTTCGAAACAATGCCGGTGCGCGTTGCAGGCAAGGTGATGGATGACCCGGCTGCGATATTTAAGACAAAATGTGCCGCGTGCCATAGCCCTAAGGCTGACAAGTTTTATGATCCAGCTAAACCGGTCGATGAACAGGTAACCGCGATTCTGAAGGGCAAGAAGGGCGAAAAGCCGCCTTATATGCCCGCATTTGAAACAAAAGGGATAACCGAAGACGACGCTAAGGCTTTGTCTGCGTACATGAAATCCCTCAGAGCGCCAGCCAATTAAGTACTTTGGTTGCTGACGACTTTGGTTGAGCCTTGACCGGCGGATGACGAAACATTTGATCAAAGGATCATCCGTTTGGGGTTGCCGCTGGTCATGGCTTATCTGTGTTTTCGTTGGTCGATCTCTCGAAGGAATACTATGAGCGAAGAAGAAACAGAGAGTGTTGAAACCGCGAGCGAGCCCGTGCCGAAGGCACCGCGTCCAAGCCTGCTTCGCAATTACATCAGCTTCACGGGGTTTGCGATCATCGCGGCGAGTCTGACGAGTATTACGCTGCTCATACTCATCGACCTTACCGGTTCATCCGGCGATAATCCTTACAGCGACCTCATAACGTTCATCCTTATTCCGAGTATCCTCGGCTTTGGCATTTTCGTCGTCCTCGTGGGAGCTCTTTGGGAGAGGCGCCGGCGCCGACTCTATGCGGAAGACGAGATACCTGCGTATCCGATCCTCGATCTCAACGATCCACGGCGTCGCCGAACGTTCCTTGTTTTTCTTTGTGTTGCGTTCGCTTTCTTATTTATCAGTGGCTTCGGAAGCTATCGTGCGTTTGAATACACGGAATCAGTAACATTTTGCGGGCAGGCCTGTCATAACGTAATGAAGCCCGAGTTCATTGCGTATAACGCATCCAATCATGCCAAGGTTGCATGTGTAGAATGCCATGTCGGCGGCGGTGCTCAGGCCTATGTATACGCGAAATTCAACGGTATGCACCAGCTTTACGGTGTGATCACCGGCCACTTTAATCGCCCCATCGAGACGCCGGTAAAAAACATGCGGGAGGCAACGCAGACTTGTCAGAAGTGTCATTGGTCGGAGAAGTATTATGGCGACCAGCTAAAGGTTTTCAATCACTACGAGTATGACGAGAACAATTCGCTGAACCAGACGAGGATGCTGATCAAGGTAGGCGGCGGCGATCCGAAAGGCGGCCCGGTCGGCGGTATCCATTGGCACATGAACATTGCCAACGAGGTTACATTCATCTCCACGGACGATAAACGCGAAGTGATCCCGTGGGTTCGTATGAAGGACGCGAGGGGAAATGTCGTGGAGTACACGGCAAAGGATGCGGGTTTGTCCTCGCAGCAGATCGAACAGTCATCAAAGCGCAAGATGGACTGCATCGATTGTCATAACCGGCCCACTCACGATTATCTCTCGCCCAATCAAGCGGTCGATCGATCGCTCGACGCGGGCAGCCTCGACATCGCACTTCCGTTCATCAAGGCGAAGGCTGTCGAGACCTTGTCAAAGTCATACAACACAAATGACGAAGCCGTGGCGACTATCGCGACCGACATAAACGATTATTACCGCAGCAACTTCGCTGACGTCTTTTCGGCAAAGAAAGATTCGGTAGATAAAGCGGTGACTGAGCTGCAGAGGATATATCAGACGTACTTCTTCCCGGAGATGAAGACGGATTGGAAAGCGCATCCCAACAACATCGGCCACTACAACGCTCAAGGTTGTTTCCGCTGTCATGACGGTCAGCACTTTAGTACGGACGGCAAGGTGATCCGCAACGAATGCAGCGTCTGCCACGTTACTCTCGACCAGAGTTTCGCGGGCAAGACGTTCACTCCTGATAAAGGCGTCTTTCAGCATCCGGTAAACCTCGGAGACAAGAACACGTATCAATGTGCCCAGTGCCACAAAGGCGACCGTACATTCAAACATCCGCTAAACCTTGGCGACATCTCGAAGTTTCAATGTGCCGAATGTCATAAGGGGCAGGCTATCAAGATGGCAGGATTCTAAAGAGAAACGCGTGTTTTGAATGCGTGTGTTTGTGTATCTTTGTTCCGAACGACGACCACGAAACGAGCATTTTGGATGGTGTTTACTACCTACGCCGTTTTGCCGTCGGCCGGTACTCTTATGGCCAGCTTTATCGGGTGGTACATTTTCGGTGCAGGCAGAAGGATCGCCGAAGCAATGTTTAGTTCGGCTGCTGTCGCATGAAATGTTCCTGCTGATCGGTATTGCCCGGGTTGAATGCCGCGAATCGGGCTAAGAAGGCCTAAGCTTTATATCAGCAGAAAAAGCGTCGTCGAGAAATTTCTCGACGACGCTTTTTCATTTCAAACTTAGTCAAACGACTTACTTGAAACGGTCGCCGGCCTTGGTTCCCCAGTGAATTCGAAGTGAAGTATAGGGAAGGTGGGCCCTGTAGTTTTGGGCTGTCTGGAAGACTTCGCCATAGTCGTAGAATTGATAGCCGAGGTTCCAATCTATGTTTCGCGTAAGCCTGACCGCCAGCTTTGCTTCGGGCGTGTGGAAGCGCATCGGATACGATGTGATGACATCCTGCAGGCGGGTCGAACGAAGACTGCCCTGGCCGCTGTCCTTGTCTATACGATAGCTGATGTAAAGCGAAACGCGCTTTATCGGGTTAGCGGTTACGTCAAAGAACGCGTAGCTGTCTCGAACGAAATATTGGCTGATGCCCTCTGTTATCACGCTGTTGATCGGTACGAGGATCGCTGCCTGGCTTGTCTGGTAGTTGTAAGTATAGCCGCCGCTAAAGGTCAGTTTATCGATAGGCGTGTAATCGAGGCTGCTTGCGAAGATACGGCTCTTGCTGTCGGCCGCAAAATCACGATTCGAGCCATCGCCGCGGCCCGGGTTGTTGTTGTTTTTAACTATGGCGGAAAGGTTAAAAGCAAACTTCTTCAGATTGGTACGGCTGCGGACCCGGAAATTTGTAAAGTTGTAATTGGCGAGCCGCGTAAAGACGTTGTCGGCCCGTCCGTATTCGACATCGCCGTAGATCGTCCAAGCCTTTAGCGGCTTGATCTTCATTCCCGCTATGACACTGTTTGTCGGGTTATTGAAATCCTGGACCTCGACTGTCGGTGTTGCCGAAGCAAAGTTTCGATCGAACGTTGCGACCTCGACGTTTCGGTGTCCAAATCTCCAGCCGACGTTGAAGCCAAAGCGGTTGTTGACCTGATAGTCGGCCTCGACCAGATTGGAAAGCCTTCTGTATCGGGTAATGTAATTTGAAAGCGTGTTGGTGAAAACGGTCGCACGCGGTACACCGGCTGCGGTCGAAGTGAACAAGGCCTCGGCAAAAAGGTTGTTGCCGCCGATCGTAAAATGATCGTATGAAAAAGTATCCGATATACGGAGCTTGTCGGTTACAGACCATGTCAAGCCGATATCACCGCGTGTTTGGGGGCGGTTGGAATTTCCGCTGGAGTTGAATTGATCGAGCGTGACCTGGTTGTTCGAATTGTCGCGGCCGGTTTGAAACTCGTTCAGCGTGAACGTCGTGTCAGTGATCGAGTAGATCCATCTGGTTGTGAAATCCAGCTTTTTCGCAAATGTCCGCTGGACCGAAAAAATGGTGAACGCCGATGTGCCTCGAATCGGATATTGTCGGGTAAAGGTAAACAACCGGCCGTTGTTGATCGGGTTATTTCCGAGGTTCGGCGCAAGCAGCGAGTAGGCTGTATCGTCGTGGAACACTCGATATCCCTCGGACAGCGAGTAATTAAATCCCCAGAGCTTCCCTTCGATGCCGGCACGGACGTCATCCGACTTTGAGTCGACAACAGACGATACCGGAAATTCGTCGCTGTAGGCACGTGTCGTCAGGCTTCCTGTTCCATTCGCCCGGTTAAATGAATAGCCGAAACGCATCCTGAACTTCTCGCGCTCGGGCCAAACGGTCAGATCCATATCGCCGAAATTCTGCCGGTAGTCCGCGTTGTGCTCGTTGAGTGCGAAATTGTTGAGATTGTTGAAATATTTTACCGTGCGATAGTTGCCGTCAAATTCGTAGTCGCCTTTCTTCTCCATCTTAAGTCGGACGGCGCCGGTCGGGTCGGCGTTAAATCCGCTGGCGGTAACGAGCAGCGTATCGAACAATTTCTGGCCGGTGCCGTGATCTTCGACCATGAAGCTGGAATCGAATATCCGGAATCCGGGACGGTAATTCAGATCGCTGCGAAATTTGTTGCCGCTGCCATTAACGTCGACGCCTCGAACGCCCCCTTCGACGCTGGCGGTAACATCAAATCTGTCGGACGAAGGTGTCGGTGAGGGAGCGGCGCTTTGGGCGAAGGCACCTGAAAGCATACCGGCTCCGATCATGCCGACGACGACAAGGGCAGATCTCACGAACGTGGCAGGCCGCGGAATCGGTGCGTTATACATAATCTTATCCTCTTAAATGACTACCTAAAGAACCGGTTGCTCGTGTTCGAGCCATGGATGGCCGCATGGCACACAGTGCAATCCTGGTATCGGACGGTTGCCTGATTGTGGAAGGACGGCACGTCCGGTGCGAGCGAATCGGTGATGCTGCTGTGGCATTCCATGCAGAGCTGTTTTACGGATGCACGCTTGAGCATTTTTGCGTTTGCCGATCCGTGCGGGGTGTGGCACGCGGCGCAGCCCTCGACCTTTAGCGGAGCGTGTTCGTAAACGAACGGGCCTTGCTTGTTGGCGTGGCATTTGATACATGCGGCATCGACACCGACAGCTAATTTGGTCTGCTTGGCTTCGAATCCGCCGTGCGCGTTGTGGCAATCGCTGCATCGCATCGTGCCCTCGAGCACCTTGTGATGAAAAGGTTTGCTGAATTGCGATTTGGTCTCGACGTGGCAGCTCATACAAAGCTGGGGCTCGCTCTGTTTGAGCATTGACGCCTCAGCCTGATTCGGACGCTGCTCGTTCGCCGGGCCAATGAAGGTGATCGACCCTGCTTTCAGATTCTCTTTACCCGGCCCATGCGGCGTGTGGCAGTCGGTACAACCGACATTGTTTCGCCAGTGCTCGCCGCGTCTGAATTCGTTATGGCTCTCGCGCCCGGCGTGGCAGGCGAGGCAGGTTTCGGAAACGGCTTTCGCGTCCTTGCCTTTGAACGAAATGATGCTGCCTTTGACGGTCGGGTCTTCGACATGCTTGCTGCCGGGGCCATGGCATGACTCGCAGCCATGTGCCTTTCCCTTCCAGCTTTTGAGGTCAGTCAGACCGGCGTGTTTCGTTTTGGAAAACGCGTTGAACTGATCCTCGTGACACGCTTTGCACGTCTCGCTGCCGACGTAGTCATCGCCGGCAAGCACAAAAGCCGGATCAGGCACGATAGATGTGCCGGTCAAATGAAGTGCTGCGACGTTGGTCAGTGCGTTGGAGCTGAGCCAAAGTATGAAGAGCAAAAGTGACAGTCCCAGGAACGCAACTTTAATTCTTCTTAATGATTTCATTTCTTTTCCTCCGACGCCGCGATCTCATTTATAAAATTTAAGGACGGGTGGACAGATGTCCTGCCTTATTCTAAGTAGTTGGAAATCAACTGTATGTGAGCGCTGTCACCGGATGATGTGACTGATGTCACACCCGCGCGAATAAACGCCTGATTCACCCGAGACCTTACCTTGTCCCGATCGACGCTTCGAGCAGATGTTTATCAAGAATATGAAGGTCTGACCGCTTCAGCGTTATGAGCTCGCGATCGCGGAAATCCTTTAATAGACGCGTGATCGTCTCGCGCGACGTGCCGATCATTTCGCCGATCTCTTCGTGCGAGAAGGGCACGTTGATGTGTACGTCGCCATTTAGCGAGGGAACGTGGCTTGCCCATCCCAACATCAGAGCCGCCAGTTTATCGGCGACACACGCAGATAAGCCGAGCGAGCGGACCTGCGCGTAGGCGGTGTGGTATTTATGGTTCAATTGCTCGATCGCGCTGAACGCGGCAGCAGGGTTGTTCTTTATAAAACGAATAAACTCATCGCGTCTGACGAAATTTACCTGGCAGTCCTCGATGGCCTCGGCGGTCGCCTCGTGCAGGCCGTCCGAGAGAGCAGCGCTCAGGCCGAGTATCTCGCCGGGCTCGGCTATCCTTAAGATGAGGGCCTTACCGCTGCGTGAATTTGTCGACAGCTTTACGCGGCCCTGGCAAAGAAGGTGGATGCCGGTGGAAGGCTGACCCTCGATGAACATTGTCCCGTGCTTCCGGAACGCGGTAGAGATCTTGATCTTCTCAAACTCGTGAAGCTGTTCCTCGGGAATATTACAAAAAAACTTCTCGCCTCTGAAGGTACATTCGAGACACTTGTGTTGGACCTTTAGGCCAGCGGCGACTTTCATAATTTTTATTCGGTAACGATTTGCAGGAGCATTTTCACAGGAATTCCTCTAAGTCTGAGACAACCCGTGTTCGCGTACCTAATAATGCAAGTTATATTCCGCGTCAACTGTGCCTTGTCGCACATATAAATGGGTTTTTTCTCAATAAAACCCAGCGTCGCTTTTGTGGATTTATGACGGGGCGCGTATAAACCCGAACAAGTGCGTGAAAGCCCGCGCTTTCGCCCGGCTAGGGTCCCAGAAAGTGAAAAATCCGCAAGTTTCGTTTCATAGATTGTGGTACGTTCCACACTTTGCACACACGGGCAAATGACGATCGGCAAAAATCGCCATGGTCCACGGTAGAGCATATTTTGCAGCTGGCTCTGGAGGATGCTGTTCTTGTTCAGTGTTCCTGGCGCGTGATTGTACGCAAAGTTCAGTGGTTCAGCTTGTTCAGATCGTGCGATTCCGCAGCTCGCGCTCTGGAATAAAGTTAGGTATGTGCGAAAACGCACTGTGACAGTTCTTTACCCGGGCTATTGTGGTGGAGCTTAAAGAAGATTAAGTGGCCGAGACGAGTGTTTTAGCTCCTTTCAAAAGCACTGTGGTCGTTCAAGGTTTGAATTTTCAAAGGCTCATTTACGAACAAGGACGGCTGTCGCTTGGGCAAGCGGTCGCCAGAGGGTTTTTCTAGCTGAGGTTTTTAGTTAGGACTGACTAGGGAACTTCTAACCTTACCCGTCGGACATCGGGGAATTATAGCTTAGGCTTTTTCAAGGATGGTGGTGGACGCCATCCTTTTTTTGCGCTCGGAAGTGCATTTCTGGAAAGCCGATCACTGTTCGGCTGTTAAGTTGAGATCGGATATTTTATCATCGACGGCGACAACCCGCGGCGAGAACTGAGATCGTTTTGAAGTAACGCTCAATACATACGTCTGACCCGCGGGAACGTCGGCGAAATTATAAAAGCCGAATGGATCGACACGTGCCGTTCGAGTGTTTCCCCCAGTGTCTGTTAGTACCACGGACGTTCTGAGTGAGCTAAACCAGGGACCGTCTTTGGCCCTGAAAAGTCTTCCGTTGATAGAGACACCTGCCGCGGTCGGCGGCATCAAACTTATTAAAAAGTCGTCGATCGCCAAGGCGTCGTCGTTCGTACCAGTACCGGTTCTCACGTCGATCCAGCGGATATATAGTTTTCCGCCAGACGGGATCGCGGCGGGGACAGCCCTGGGGATAAACACCCGGCGATTGGCCGCCAGGTTTCCGTCGAGGCCAGCCGCCGTCGTGCTCGTTATGCGCGACACGAAGTCGAGCGTGTTGAAATCCGTAAACACTCCGCCGTTTGCAGTGAAGATGTTGCTGGCCGTCGGGCCCGCTTCGACGGCGTACTGAAAGCGGAGACGGTCCGGGATATTACTCCCGCCATTGCGCCACTGTTCGCCTGTGTATCCGATATAGACCACGGGGAGAGCGGCTCCGGACGTATTGGTGAAACAGCTTCCGAGAAGGTTTCGATCTGCGGATGTATTAGTGAGCGAACCGAGAGCTCGATCGGCGGGTACCCCTGTGCTCGCAAAACTGTAGGTGTTTGCGGCAGGGCTAGAACCGTCGCCTACGTTATACCGTCCCGAAACAGTACTCGACGCCGGACCTTCTTCCACGATCGCCCATGGAACGTTTACGACTCCGCCGGCATCATTGAACGTATTATCAAATCGGCCTAGAAAGCGGCTGGCAGGCGGGTTGTTAGGAAGTAAAGCAGAGAGGTCGGTCAGTTTTGTCGTTTGGTCGTTTCGCGGGGCGGGACTGGCTCCGAGGTTGTCAAAATTCTGAGTGATAGTCGAGGGATTGGCGCCCCCGATACTAGAGCAAACCTGCGTCCACGCGGAGGACGGTGAAAAAATCACCAGGAACACGTCCAATGCGATAAAGGCAATGTAATCTCGGATAGAAATCTTCATGTCCAGTGATAAAAGGGCTAATCACTGCATTTCGAATGAAAAAGGTCTGTGCGCAAAATCACAAAAGACTTTCCCGAATCCTCCGAACGCACGTCCAGATACCGTTTTTTTCTTTAGCTGTCCTGTGGGCCTTTTACGGACTGAACGTAAAAGTTAAATTTCACGTTT
>JBDTXM010000138.1:0-9992 GCA_040006215.1 Acidobacteriota bacterium | reverse complement strand
CCATATCAAGCGAGGAGTAACCAGGTCCACGGAAAACGTTCCGCTGGCCCGTTTCGCCCGGAAGAGCGTTTCTGAATGCATTCAAAGCCGCCTTTGGGTCTTTGAAAACATTCTGGGTCGAGCGAATCGTGTGGAAGTCGATAGGGCTAATAAGCGTGCCCGTCGACTGTGCATTCCAGTTTGTCGCCCACTGAGCAGCGTCAAACGGAGCGGAAAGCGGGAGGCCAGAGTTCCAACGAAAGATACCGCTGACCTGCCAACCTCCGACCACAGCATTCGCATACTTGTTCATATCGCTGAAAAGTTTGCGGCCCTTCCCGAATGGCAGTTCGATTACGAAGTTCCCATTGATCGAGTGGCGAACGTCGAAGTCCGAATATGAGTAATTGTCTTCCGGCCGCAGTGAATTTAGAATAAACTGCGAACCGAACGATGTGCCGGTCTGAAGACCAGAAGCATCGTCAAATGACTTGGCCCAAGTGTAGTTGAAGTCCCACGTTACGCTGTTCCCCAAGCGTTGTCTGACGGAAAACGTTGCTCCGTTGAAGTCCGACTTTGCCACCGAACTGAATGCCGAAAAGGCTGCATACTGAGGGTGGAAAAACAAGTTCGGAACAATCCCGATGTCATCGATCAGGTCCTGAACGAAAGTCCAATCCTGAATAGCGAACCCACCGATATCAACGCTTCCTGTTGGACAAAGGTGGGTAACCGAGTCCCTTGGTGCGTTATTTGAACAATCTCGAGCTACGATGCTGTAGATTTCCTGAGTTGAATTGGCACCAAGACCTGTAAACGTTCCCGCGATATTCGGGAAAAAGTGCTCGAAGAAGGGTATCGGGCCGACAGAACCGATCGGAGTATTTGCACTTCGAAGAGAGCTTAGCTGGCGGGCAGCTGTATACCAGTCGGTACCCGATTGAGGATCAACTAGATCATTCAAAGCGTTGACATCCTGAGCGGCTAATAGGTGTCGAGCTTTGCGGCCAATATATGATGCCTCTACATAGAGACCTCCGGGCAATCGTCTGCCCCAGGAAATATTCCATGTGTAATGGGTAGGCGTCTTGATCGCGGCATCAAGGGAGCTTTCGATCCGCTCCGGACACTGGATGAAGCCGGCTAAACAGTCCGGATCGACATCCGTGGAGAACCTCTGCGCGGGAGGAGGAATTCCAGGCAATACGCGAACGTTCTGGCCAAAGCCGGTGAATAAAGGAGCCAGGTTGTCAGTCACATTGTATGTATTGGCAGCAATCGTAGTCGAAGAGGTAAAGCCGATAGATGACAAACCATCAAAGCTAACAGCTAGCTGTTCGCCGAAATGGTCACTCGATTTGCGAAAGCCACCGCGAATTACCGATTCTTCATTTCCACCAAAGATCGCCTTCAGAAATCCGTGCCGGAAATCCGGAGACCAGGCTAAGGCGAATGACGGTTGCCAATTGTGCCAATCCATGTTGTAAAAGCCGGGAGCGTTATTCGCCTTGCCGCCTTTCTGAAACGTGATCAGCCCATTGTATGGCAGACCAAGCGAAGCCGCTTGTTTACGCTGATCGAAAAACTCACCAAGAGGCTGGACGGGAACAACTTCAAAACCGTTCTTTTCGTAGACCGGTGTGTCGAAACTGTACCGAAGGCCGAAAGTCACGGTAAGATTTCGAAACGGTTTCCACTGATCCTGGGCATAGGGCTCATATTCCTCGGTAGCAAAGACCCGCTCAGTAGGAATGCCTTGGCCAACAACGTTGCCGTTTATGTCAAACGTGAAATTACCGCTGTATTGGGAATACCGACCAATAAGGGCGGTCGCGGCATTTTGTACCAGCGACGACTGTCCACCTGCAATGGTGTAACCTGCATCGCCAAAAGCATCATCGATCACCTGTCCTGATGCTTCATAAAACGACGGATTGGTCACAGCGGAATCGTAGGCATTGGCAAAATCAACTCTTTGATTCCGAATAAGCCTGATATTCATGCCCATGCCAATCGTGTGCTTGCCCTTAGTCCAGATAAAATCGTCTGTAAAATTTTGGGTCGGCGTTATCCGGCTTAATGTCCGACTGAAATTAACGGGCGAAAAAACAAACCGGAAGCTAACACTGTTGGCATCCGAGTCACCGGCCGTGCTGAACGACTGGCGGGTCAGACCATAACGGAAATTGTTAACCATGTTTGGGCTTAACGTCCAGTCATGTCCAACCACGAATCCGTAAGGGTGAATCCAAGCGGAAGTTTGCGGAGTATCCGGAAAGGCGCTTGCTCCCGTCGCAACGTCAAACTGTTTGTTAAAGCGGGCAAAAAACGTCTGCTTGCTGTTTATATTCCAGTCGAAGCGTGCGATGTGAGTATTCTCGCGAGTTGTTGTTGGGGAATTGAAACGAAAACCTCCTGTGTTCACATTGTCGCCACCGCAAGTTGTATCGTTTGCGGCATACTTAGACGCCGCATTTGCAAAAACCGCAACAGCTGCCGGATTAAGATGAGCCGAGCTGAAAATATTATTGAATTGAGCAGCGGAAATTGTGATCGGGTGGGCCGTGTTGGGATCAGACGTATCCTCCCCTGGAAGCCACCCCGTAAACTTCATTGAGCCTTGTCCCATGTGTGCTAACGGTACGATCGAGCACGTCGGCACACCTAACTTCTGATTTTGGCCCTCATAAGCATAAAAGAAGAACAGCTTGTCCTTGATGATTGGACCGCCGATCGCTCCTCCATAAACATGTCTCGCGAGGCTCGGGCGCTCTGCTTTCTGAGCACCGACCTGAGCTAAACCGTTCACGACATCTGGATCGGTAGCTACAAACGAACCCGCTGCGTTGTTGAAGAAGTCGTTGGCTGAAAACGCGGTCGGGCGATAAAAATAATAGATTGCCCCGTGCAAGGTGTTCGATCCCGGTTTGGTGATCAGTGAGATCTGGGCACCTGACGAACGGCCCTGATTTGCATTGGCGTTTGTCGTTGTGATACGAAACTCTTCCACTGATTCGGCAGTCGAACGCAACACGGTATCCTGACTAGTCTGGAACTGAGCGGAGCGCCCGCCGGTCTGCTGGTCGTTGATGTCGATACCATCTAACAAAACGTTCGCCTGGTCGCTTCGTCCACCAGCTACATAACCTTCCCGCGTAACGCCCGGCTGAAGGGTCAACAGGTCAGCAACACGGCGAAGATCGGTCGGGAGCTGAGTGATCTGGCGCGGCTCGAAATTGTTTCCAAGGCTAGCATCCTGAGTGTTAACGACTGCTTCAATAGTATTTGAGGTGACCTCGACAACTGCTGAAACATCGCCTGGTTCGAGGCTCAAATTTAATTCATTTGGGCTATCCACCAATGCCTTTACACCATTATTAACGAGTTTCTTGAACCCGCTGGCGGTAACTTCGACCCTGTACGTTGCTGGTTGGAGACCCGCAAAATTGTAGCTACCGTTACCATCGGCAACGATGGACCGCGTGAAACCAGTCTCGGGATTTGATAATGTTACTGTCGCTCCCGGTACAGTAGCACCGTTCTTATCCTGAACGGTCCCGTGAACACCGGTAGTGCCCTGAGCGAATATGTTTGGAATCAAAAAAACTGACAAGGCGGCGGTCAGCACGACCGTAAAAACCTTGGCTTTTACTACGCTAAAACCCATAAATCCTCCTTAAGCAGCAAAAAAATTGTAATTGGAACAAAATGTAGCAACCCTTCCAAGGCATTTTTCGTTCCAATTGGGCCGCCCAGTAAAAACCGTCTAAATCCAACAAATCGTTGCAACAAAGGCTAATCAACGGGCTCTTTCGCTAACGATTTTCGGATAATATTCAAAATTTTGGTGACGCAGAACATTGCTCAATTGCCCGCGGTCTTCGGGAGTAGCTTGGAGATCGCCTTTACAGCGGTTGATGCAGATCCCATGACCGTACTGATCGTGGGGGACAAAGGGTTTGCGACATCGCCGATGGCGAAGACGCTCTGGAGTGAAGTTTGCCCGGTATGATCGACCTGAATATACCCCTTTCTATCCGTTTCCAAAGCGCCGCTAAATGGCTCCGAACTGGGCATGACCCCGATTCTGACGAGTAGAAAATCGATCGGCAGTTCTACACTGGCCTTTGAGATGTTGTCCATATACTGCACTCTCTCCAGTCTTCTCTCGCCAGCGAGGTTCGTAACTTCGGCGTTCTTGATCACCTCTACTCTTGGATTTTTCAGTACTCTTTCGACAAATTCGGGCCTAGCTGAAAAATCGCTCCTTCTATGAAGCAGAAACGTTTTTTCCGCAAAAGGGCTGACGTTAAAGGCATTTTCGAAAGCCGCATCTCCACCGCCGACTATTAACAGGCGTTTGCCGCGAAGCTCCTCACGGTTTATTTGGCCAGTTTGCAGGATGCCGCGGCCGACAAACGCATCCTCGTTTTCGACCCCCAGTTTGCGCCGTCGGACTCCCGTCGCTATGACAATGGCTTTACCAGCGAAAGTTTCCCCAGATGTTAGAGCGATCGTCCGTTCTCTAAGATCGATAGCAGCGATCTCCGCTTCCTTTCGAATTTCGAATTTTCGATCCTGAAGTTGAGCCATTAGGCGGTCCAGCAATTCGGATCCATTCGCGAGATCGATCCCGGGATAATTCTTTATAGGCACGTGGATCCAATGTAGCTGACCACCGAAATCAGGCCTTTTCTCGATTAGTATCGAGGCCATTCCCAACTCGGCACACCACATCGCCGCCGCCATGCCGCCGGGGCCGCCGCCAAGAATAATGACATCAAACGAGTGATCAGTTTTCATTTCGTTTACAATCTCCGTCTCCTTTAGAAGTGCGACTATTTGTCAGCCAGCTGCCGTTTCCTGTCACCGAATTCGGTCAAAAAGACACGGCTCCCAATCAACGAACGGAGTTGATCATCGTAAACTACTGTGCGCATTGGCTTTTTCGACTCCGGTCAAAATGAATGCGAATCAAGTCTGTTTGGCACCTTACTTGCAGAGCTTGCTTTGCGCGTGTGTGCAGACTTTGTGCACCATCTCCCAAAAAGAAGAATTTTCGGAAAGCTCTCTACTTTGTTTTAGCACAACCACTATGAGATTAGAATTGGATCAAAACGCGTCAGCCGTAGCTCAATTGGAGCGGAGTGTCGTCGTTGGCTCCAACCGACCGACAACGTCACATTTCGACGAGGTTCTCTCGAACGGGATTTCGGCCGCACAGGCTGGTCACCGGGCCCAAGCACGGATCCTTTTGCAGTACGCCGTCGAAATCGATGCGAGGAGTGAAGCCGGCTGGCTGTGGCTCGCTTCGATCAGCGAGTACCCCGAAGAACTGCTGATCTTTCTTGACCGCGTTTTGGAGATCAACGCAACAAATTCTCGGGCCCTCGAATGGAAAACGGCGACCAAGCAGCTCCTTGCAAAAACGTTCGTTCAACGCGGTATCGACGCCGCCAACGAAGAGCGGAATCAGGAAGCGATGTCCTGCTTTGACACCGCTCTTTCGTACGACGAGCAGAGCCAGTTGGCCTGGTTTTGGAAGGATTCGCTCTCAAAGCAAGCGGCCGGCGAGGAGCCGGTCGTTATGGCTGTCGAAGCGGACGAGGAAGAACCAACTTTCGAGCCTATCGAATTTGTTCCAGAGCCTTCAAAATACGAACAAGCCGAAGCGGCCCTCGCCTCCGGCGACCGCCAGCAGGCTCTTAGCTTCGTAAATGATGCGATCAACGAGTTTCCCGAACTTGAGGACGCGTGGGCCCTGCGCTCGCATCTAGTTAATGATTTCGATGAAAAACGCCGTTCCCTCGAACGTGTTGTAGAGATAAATCCAGATAACGCGACCGCTCGGGCCGCACTCGAAACGCTGCTGGCCATGGTCGAAACCATAGCTCCCAGTGCTCAGACAGACCGAGAGGCCGAAACCCAGCTATTCTCAAATTCGCCTTTCGATTCGATTGCTGAACATGTCCCGGTCGTTGACGAAAAAATGCCCACGGGCGACCTCGAGTTCCCGGATGCGTTTGTTCAGCACAATCCCTTTGCGGAAAGCGAAAGTTACGAAATGGCCGGTGACGTTTGGGAATCTGACTCGGGCATGGAAACGAATACCGAAGAGCCGAACCGCTCGCAAGAATCGTTCTCGGCGGACGACTATCCTACGATAATTGTCCCCTTCGATGAAGATTCGGAACCGCTTTATGTTGCCGACGAACATCTCTCCGAGAGCCTGATCCAGCCGCCGGCCGAATTTGGAGTTAACGAATCGACCGGCTATTCCGAGCCGGCCGAAGAAAAAGTTAGCATGCCCGAGGTTCAGGAGGTTTCTGCTTCCAACTATCTCGAAGACACCTATCCCAATTCAGATTACCAGTTCAATACAGAAGCCGAGGGATCAAGCTGGCAGGATGAACCTGCCTACGCTGCGGAACCCGATGCCGGACACTGTGACACGTGGGTTGTCGAAGATTCAGACGCATACCCGGTCGATGAACTAGTCGTAAACACTGCTCAGACGATCCTGGTTGTCGACGACAGTGCTGTCGTTCGCAAATTGATCGCCGGCAAACTGGAAGAGTCCGGTTACAACGTGCTCTCCGCCGGCAGCGGCGTCGAAGCGTTGGCAGTTATGTCCAGTTCCCGACCAGACCTCGTCCTTCTCGACATTGCAATGCCGAAGATGGACGGCTACCAGGTCTGCGAAAAGATCCGAAAGAATGAATTGACCCGCGACATCCCGGTCGTCATGATCTCAGGCAAGGATGGATATTTTGACGAAGACCGCGGCCAGAAAGCGGGAACATCTTCGTTCATCTCAAAACCATTCGGCCCTGAAACTTTGATGAAAGCTCTCGACACTTACCTTCCTTCCCCCGCCGTCCATTAAGTTGATTTGAGTATTTTCCTTCCCTTGGGCGGACATCAGTTCCGCCCTTTTTCATTTTGCGGGTGGCTTACTGGGCCGGAGCTCGACCTTACTCGGAAGCGCTCGAGGGTCCATTTCCAATAAGTTCAGCACCGTCGCCGCAATATCGGCAGGCTGGAGCTGCCAGGATTTGGTTTCACTGGCAATATCACCTCCAAACGAAGTGTTCACACTACCGGGACAAATATAGCTAACCTTGATATCGTCCTGCCTGACTTCCTGCATCAGCGATTCCGTAAAACCGTTGAGGCCAAACTTCGAGGCATTGTAGGCCGACATCCGCGGATGAGCATTTTGTCCGGCCAGCGAGGAAATATTGATAATATATCCGCCGCCCCGCTTATTCATCATCGGCACAGCATAGTGGCAGGCGTAGAAAACGCCGAAGAGGTTTGTCTCAACGGTTTGCCGAAACTGCTCGCCGGACAGTTCTTCGACGGTTTTGCCGAAAATGCCCATACCGGCATTGTTAATCAAAATATCGAGACCGCCGTAGATCCGTTCGCACTCCTCCAACATCATCCGGACCTGGTCCTCACTGCGAACATCGCACAACTCGCCCGCGACATTGCCGATCGGCGAGAGATCGTCTAATGCATAACGCAGCTCTTTCTTTGTCCGCCCGCAGATAAAAACGTTCGCGCCATTTTTAACCAGTGTCTCGGCGATCGCGAAACCAATACCTTTCGTTCCGCCCGTGATCGCAACGACCTTCCCTCCAATTTTAGTATTGTTCAGAATCCAAGCCTCCGAGTAGTTGGTCAATTGTGCGATGAGATTTCCCCAAGATGAAACATAGGAAAGGGAGATGCCCTATTTTTCGATCGCCGGCATTTTCAGTTTCGGCGAGTCCGTCGCGCTTAATTGCTTCCACACAATAATTAAGCTCCCGTCCGTATCGCGATAGACTACTCGAAATGCAACTATCACGTCCCGCCGTTTGTCGAAATCGAATTCGTTGTACGGCACGCCGCGAACTGACCTCATGAGTTTCCCGTGATATGCCACCGCGCGAAGCACGAACGTAGAATTTTCTTTGGCGGGTAAGAACCTCCGATAAAGAAGTCCTCCACGTTCAATGCCCGCCACGTACTGGTCGTTAAGGACCCTCGCCGTCACAAAATCGCCGGCCGGTTGGAATTTCACAATAAAATCCACACCCGAAGTTTGCAGATTCACCTCTTCCACGGGAACGTCACCCAGGTCGACCATTATACCGTTCATCATCAGGCCGCTTACACCCAAAATATTGTTCGAGTAATTGATATCTGAAAGGTCTTTAAGCCGATAAGTACGAACCCGAAAGGAGTACGAATTACCCGCACCCGGCATGGTGTATTTTAGGCACTCGTCGTTCGCGTTTATGATCTTGGAGTTTTCCGAACAGCCGCTGTCCGTCGTTAGCCTGAAAATACCCGTGCCTGGTTTTCTTAGAAACTCAGCGTAGTGGTTAGCGATCCCCGCTGCCGGCGCGATATCTAGCAGCTCGCGCTCGGTCGCCTTTCGATACAAGGGCTCGGCGTAGGTGTGGACTATCAACTGCTGGAGAGCGAGGCCATCCGGAGCAGTCCCACCCTGGTCCGGCACGGCGTTCACAAGCGTTGGAACAGTGGGTGTCGCTGCCCCCCGGGAACCTCTAGGAAAATTTGTAGTGGGCTGAGGTGGCGGCGTCGCCCCGGTCGGCGGCGGGCCGCTGGTCTGTCCAAAAAGGGCTGCCGACAAAAAAACTAAGAAAATTAACGAAAAGCCGACTTTCATAAAACTCCAAGTGCCGACATTCTATTCCGACTCGTCCGTTGAAGCTAGAGTTTTTGTTTTAGTATCTCGTTAACGACCTTTGGATTCGCCTTGCCGCCGGAAAGTTTCATCACTTGTCCGACAAAAAATCCAAACAGCTTTTCATTGCCCCCGCGATAGGCATCGACGTTTGTAAGATTCGCAGCGATCACGTCATCAACGATCTTCTCGATCGCACCGCTGTCGGAGACTTGCTCAAAACCCTTTTCTTCTACCACCGCGTCAGCGGCCTTGCCTGACACAAACATCTCGGTCAGCACTTCTTTTGCTTGACTGTTGTTTATCTTTCCTGACTCGAGAATAACGATTAGTTCGGCGAGATCCTCTGCCGTTACCAAGCTATCCTCGATCATCTTTCCAGAATTATTCAGTTCCCGCGTTAGATCGCCAAGTATCCAATTTGCCGAAACCTTCGGATTGGCGGTGATTCTGGCAACCGTCTCAAAATAGTCCGCGATCTCCCTACTTGTGGTAAGCTGCGACACCTCAGAAAACCCCAAGCCGTAAACGTCGATAAATCGATCCCGCATGTTGTCCGGCAGTTCCGGCATTTCACGCTTTACCTTCTCGATGAATTCCGCAGTGACCACCAGAGGTTGAAGGTCGGGTTCTGGAAAATAGCGATAGTCATGAGCGTCTTCTTTCGACCGCATGACTCGTGTTTTATTGTTCTTTTCGTCCCAAAGCCTGGTTTCCTGACTGACGCCCTCTCCGGTTTCGTGCGCCGCGATCTGTCGTTCGATCTCGTATTCAATCGCTTTTTGCATAAAACGGACGGAGTTTAGATTCTTAAGTTCGACCTTGTTGTTGAACGACGTTTCTCCAACCTTTCGGACCGAAACATTTGCCTCGCAGCGAAGATTTCCCTTTTCCATGTCAGCATCGCTGGCACCGACCCATTGAAGTGCGTGGCGAATATGATTGACATAATCGTAAGCCTGCCACGATGTACGAAAATCGGGTGAGGTTACTATTTCACCCAAGGGCGTTCCCGCGCGGTTGAGATCGATATAAGAAAATCTATCGGTCTCCGGCAACCCTTCGTGAACGTTCTTTCCCGCATCCTCTTCCAGATGCATCCGCTGGATGTGGATAGTCATCGGCTTCCACTCATGAGGGCGCCCGTGTTCATCTCGCTCGGACGTCATTATAGTGAGCTTTCCGTTGGCTGAGAAGGGCTTATCGTACTGCGAGATTTGATAGCCCTTCGGCAAGTCGGGATAAAAATAATTCTTGCGCGCAAAGATCGACGTTTCCTGTATCTCGAGGCCCAACGAGAGCGCCGCTTTAG
>JBDTXM010000137.1:0-10017 GCA_040006215.1 Acidobacteriota bacterium | reverse complement strand
CAAATACATTTCTCATCTACGGAGCCAATGGCTACACTGGCGAACTGATCACGCGGTTTGCGGTTGAGCGCGGATTAAAGCCGATACTCGCTGGTCGCAATGCGATCGCGGTCGAGGCTTTGGCGAAAAAGCATCATCTCGATTATCAGGTGTTTTCGCTGGATGAGGAATATCGCATTGACAACGTCCTGCAGGGCGTGGACGCCGTGCTGCATTGTGCGGGGCCGTTCTCGCTAACCTCGCGGCCGATGGTCGAGGCTTGTTTGCGAAACAAAAAGCACTACTCGGACATCACGGGTGAGATCGCCGTTTTTGAGGCCTGTGCCGCGATGGATAAAAAGGCGCAGGAGGCCGGAGTGATGCTCATGCCCGGCGTTGGATTTGATGTTGTCCCGAGCGATTGCCTCGCAAAGCATCTAAAGGATCGGCTGCCAACAGCGACGCGTTTGTCGCTCGCCTTTTACGGAATGGGACGCCTCTCGCACGGAACGCAGGCGACGATGACGATGAATGTCGGTAATGGCGGAGCTATCCGCCGCGATGGCAAGATCACCGGTGTCCGGGCCGCCTGGAAATCGCGTGAGATCGATTTTGGCGAGGTCACGAAAACTGGCGTGACGATTCCGTGGGGCGATGTGGCGACGGCGTTTTACTCGACTGGAATCCCGAATATCGAGGTGTTTACGGTCGTGCCGCCTTCAAATCTGAAAATGATGAAGGCGAGCCGCTATCTCGGCTGGCTTCTTGCTACCAAACCCTTTCAAGATTATCTGCAAAAGAAGATCCCTGTCGGCGGCCCTTCCGACGCAGAACGCACGAAAGGAAAGACTTTACTCTGGGGCGAAGCGACCGATCGCAACGGCAACCGCGTCGAATCGCGCATGCAGGGCCCTGAGGGTTACACGATCACCGCCGTCGCCGCGCTAAATATCGTCGAAAAGATCCTGGCCGGAAATTTCACGCCCGGTTACCAAACTCCCGCCAAAGCGTACGGTGCCGATCTTGTCCTCGAGATCGAAGGCGTCACCCGCGAGGACGTTGCTTAAACTTCCGTTCGTCGTGTCATCACAAAGCTGGCGATAAACAGCACTCCTAAAACGCCGTCAACCATTGACGCGGCGAATAGCGGTGCCGCCAGCAGCCCCTTCAAAAACAATATCGTGCAGGGTACCGCAAAGCTGAATTTCTCAACGACCGAGGCTAGCATCAGCAGGCGATACTTCACCGGATCGAGCGAGATGATCAGAAATACGATCTGAAACGCGACCGCAACCCCGACAAACCCATAGAAAAATTCCGCATGTGTGATCGCCGGTGGGTGATCGACGCCGATCTGGTCTTTCATAAAATAAAGCGGCAGCAATGCAAGCAACCCGTAAATACCGCCGATCAAAAATACGTACTTCGCAAACTTCATATAAATTCCTAAACCGAAAATGCATAAATTCCGGTTCGTAGGTATCACAAACCCTAAAAAGTAGAAGACGCTTAAGGAAAAACATTTCCCCGACCCAAACGATCAAAGCCGGTACTAGCAGGTAACAAGCTCCCGCCTCTTAACTTTTCACTCTTCAATTTTCACTATCCCGGTGATATCGTTTGGGTGATTTTCTTGAGAAAGTGCTTGTTTCGCCTTAGCGACTCCCCCACTCCTTACTCCGGTTGCTGTTTGATCGAATATCAAACTAACGACTTCGCACCGGCACCCGTTGAACGGATAAGGTTAACAGCCTGACAAGAAACAAATGCTTACAAGCGCGTGGACACGCGGCGACGGAGATAGCTACAGGTAGAGCCTGGCGGAAACCTGTAGTCACGCAACACGGAAGATCCAACGCATGTGTAGCATGCGAAACCAGCGTCACCCGTGTTAACACACGCTCGGATCAATTGAAACACACGTTCCGCCCGAGCGAATCGCCCCGCACCTTGCTCCCCGTTTGCCGCTTGACCCAGCGTGATCCGGTGGGCAAGATATTATCTTCGAGATTACTATGACCATTTCGACCCGGCGATCTCTTCTATCCTTTCTCCTTTCGGTCATCGTTTTGCTTTGCTTAGAGCACGGACTTTCGGCTCAGGGGCCCGATCTGACGGAGGTGGATGAACGGATGAAATCGATCGATCTTATGTTGACATCAGCAAACCTCGCAGCGAAGAAAGACTGGCGCGGTGCGATGCGATATATGAATCTCGCCATTGCTAGAGACGCATCCTGGCCCCATTTGTTAGCAAATGAATATAATGCTCGTGCCGATATCTGGGCCGAGATAGGAAATTATCGGAATGCGCTTTTGGATTACGAGCGAGCAACGAAATTGAACCCCGCCGAGGCTTTTCATGTCTATTCTGATAAGGCTCGAACGCGAGCTAAATTCCACGATCTGGACAAGGCTCTAGCGGACGCCGAGAAAGCTCGATTGTTCGCCGTGCATTCAAATACGCGGCGAGGTTCATTATGCTCGTAAGGAATACGACTTGGCGATCGCCGACTATGCGAGATCGATCGATATGTTCAAATACAAGACAAATGCCAGCCTCAAACTTCGTGCAGAAGCCTATCGTCGTCAGGGAAAGATCGATCTTGCCGAGGCGGATGAGAAACTGTATAACGAGGGGATGTTTGAGAATCTTGCGTTGATGATCAAAGGCATTCCCGGCGTTTACAACAAGGCCGCAGAAGCCTATCGAATGCGTGGGGAATACCGCTCAGGTATTACAACTGAGCATTCCGCGATCGGTGAACTTCCAACACGGATGACCGAATACAATGAGGCGATCGAGGATTTCACTGCCGCACTAAAGCTAAACCCCAAAGATAGGCCCGCGCTAAAAGACAGGGCTAAGGTCTATCGAATTCTCGGCAAGACCGACCTTGCCCAAGCCGACGAGAAAGCCTACCGGGCAAGAGCACCGAGACGCACGTAAATCGTAAATATTAAGTCGTGTCTTGCAAACTATTTTGCCCAGTCGCCTGCGGATCAGCGCAATCACGAGCTATTTCTTCCGTCGTTTACGGCTGCCGACGGAGATTGTTTCGCGGAGGTTTAGGAGGAGCGTGTTGCCTTCGAGGTCGGGGCGGATGAATTTTAGGGTGGTATCGATGCTAATGCCGAAGTGGCGGCAGAAGGGGGCGGCGTTGATGCGCCAGGCGCACCGGTTGGGGAGGACCGGAAACGAATCGGAAAGCCGCGGACTCGCCTCCTCGATCGCGATCACATCACGCGTCCGGCTGTAGCCGAGATGGACGGCCGACGGTTTTCCCATCTGCTCGTACATATTTCGGTTGAGCCGGATCAGCTTGGCCGGCGTGATCGTTACGTGGATCCGCTTGGCAATAGCCTCGTTAGGGCCGCCCGCAAATTTTTCAAACTCTCTATCCATAATAAACGATAATGTATTATAGATAGCACAGTGTTGCAAGAACAGTCAACAGGTTTTTGTAGTCGGTGCGTTTAGGCGCAAAAAGACGGCTGCGATCTCATCAGTTTCACAGCCGTCTCATTGATCTCGTCCTTTTCAGCAATTTCAGAAATGACCGGCTAGCAAGCGGTCCGTTTCATTAGCGCTAGGGTCATATTTATATGCGTTTCGGTCATAAATAAGGCATTTTTGGTCATACGGTGAGAGTTTTGCGAAATGCGACGCTCCACTGTGACCCTAAAAGATCAAACGTCGAGATTCTTTACATCCAGGGCGTTGTCCTCGATAAATTTCCGTCTAGGTTCGACCGCGTCGCCCATCAGCACGGTAAAGATGCCGTCGGTTTCGATGGCGTCCTCGATCTGCACTTGCAGCATGGTGCGTTTATCGGGGTCCATCGTCGTTTCCCAGAGCTGCTCGGGGTTCATTTCACCCAAACCCTTATATCGTTGGATCGTCAGGTCCTTTTTACCCATCGCCATCACGCGTTCGAGCAATACTTCTCGCGAATTAACGGTTTCACTTTTGCCGTTTTCCCCGATCACGAACGGGGCGGCAAAGGTTTCTTCCAGCGTCTTTCGCAGGTCGACCGCTTTTTGAAATTCGACGTAGCTCGCGAGGTTCCAGTCGATCTTTACTCGCTGACCGTTCGGATACGTAACGTCGATCTCCCACAAGCTGTGCTCTGTATCGCTGGTCAGCTCGGTGCTATAGCCTGCCTTCGAAAGTTTGCCCTCGATCTCGGCCATCATCTCCTGTTCGGCAAATATTTTTCGCAGCTTGAGGCCGCTTTTCGTCAACACACCGTCTTTGCCAGCAAAGGCTTCGATCAAGGCCTCAACAAGCTTGGCGTCGTTCATCATGCGGCGAGCCAGGCGTTCCGAGTACTTTTTGTAATCGGTCGTCTGCTCGAGCGCCTTGGACAGTTTTTGCCCTTCGACGACGCGGTCGCCAGAGCTGATCGACAGCTCGTTAGTCGCCATCCGCATCAGGTAGCGGAACATCGCTTTTTCGTCCTTGAGATACTCTTCCTTTTTTCCGCGCTTCACCTTATAAAGCGGCGGCTGGGCAATGTAAACAAAACCGTTCTCAAGAAGCTGCGGCATCTGCCGGTAGAAGAATGTGAGCAGCAGCGTACGGATGTGGCTGCCGTCGACGTCGGCGTCCGTCATCAGGCATATCTTGTGATAGCGAAGTTTAGTAACGTCAAAATCGTCCTTGCCAATGCCGGTGCCAAGCGCAGTGATCAGGGCCTTGATCTCGCCATGGCCGAGCATCTTGTCAAAACGCGCTTTCTCGACGTTCAGGATCTTGCCCTTAAGGGGCAGCACGGCCTGATTCTTGCGGTCACGGCCCTGTTTTGCCGACCCTCCTGCGGAATCGCCCTCCACGATGTAGATCTCTGACAAAGCCGGATCTTTCTCCTGACAATCGGCGAGCTTACCCGGCAGGCCTGAACCCGTCATCGAGCTCTTGCGAACGATCTCGCGTGCCTTGCGGGCCGCATCACGGGCCCGTGCGGCATCGACGGCCTTTCCTACTATCTTTTTTGCGACGTTAGGATTTTGTTCAAAAAACTCGCCAAGCTTTTCGTTTAGAAAAGATTCGACCGGGCCTTTCACCGGCGAATTCAGCTTGCCCTTTGTCTGCCCCTCGAATTGCGGCTGCGGGATCTTAACGCTGATCACCGCGACCAAACCCTCGCGAACGTCATCGCCGGTGAGGGTGACCTTAGCATTTTTGGTCAGGCCCGAAGTTTCGGCGTAGTTATTGATGGTACGCGTGATCGCACCGCGAAAACCGGAGAGATGAGTTCCGCCATCGACAGTATTTATGTTGTTCGCAAACGAAAATATCTTCTCGTCGTAGCTGTCGTTGTACTGCATCGACACCTCGATCGAAAGGTCGTCGTCGATCTGCTCAAAGTAGAGCGGAGGATCGTGGAGCGGACTCTTATTTTTATTTAAATGTCGTACAAACTCCGAAATCCCTCCTTTGTAATAAAACTCGTGCGCCTTTTCGGGGACCTCGCGTTCATCTTTGATAAAGATGCGAATGCCCTTATTTAGAAAGGCTTTCTCACGCAGCCGCTCCGACAGTTTTTCGAAACTGTAAACGGTCGTTTCGAAAATGCTCGAATCCGGACGAAAAGTGATCTTGGTTCCGCGTTTTGAAGTGGTTCCGGTTTCCTTGAGAGGAGCAAGCGGTATGCCCGCCTCGAATTCCATCTCATGGGTTTTGCCGTCGCGCCAGATCTCGAGCCGGAGATATTCGCTCAAGAAATTAACGCAGCTTACGCCAACGCCGTGAAGGCCGCCGGAGACTTTATAAGAATTTGTGTCGAATTTGCCGCCTGCGTGGAGAATCGTCATAACGACCTCAGCTGCCGACCGGCCCTCCTGCTTATGGATATCCGTCGGGATACCGCGGCCGTTATCGATAACCGTTATCGAATTATCCATGTGGATCGCGACCTCGATCGTGTCGCAATAACCCGCAAGTGCCTCGTCGACCGAATTATCGACAACCTCGTAAACCAAGTGATGAAGCCCTATCTCGCTGGTCGATCCGATGTACATCGCAGGCCGCTTGCGCACCGCATCGCGACCCTCTAAAACCGTGATCTGATCTGCCCCGTATTCTGTTTTTGCTTTAGCCAACTTTAATAACCTCTAGTACTAAGACCCGAATTCGGCGGGCCAAATAAAACCGTCTTTTCTGACTCAATTGATGGGTTTGAACCAAGCGCTTAAGGATGAGAATTTTCACCGTCCATCAAAGGAATATTTTAACATTTCTTGCCGAATTCTCACAGCCCGCAAAGCCAATAGATATCTTGATTTTAGCTTGATTTTGCCTCGCCGTTGTCGACGTGAAAAAGAGAAGCATTTTGACCGAAATTTTCGACAAAACTTTCCTTGGATGTGGTGACAAAAGTCTGGGTTTTGCCGGCGAGGAATTCGAGCAGCCGTCCGATCCGCCCGTAGTCGAGCTCGGCATCTATATCGTCGAGCAAAAACAAGGGATATTCGGCTCTCTGAGCGTAAAAAACGGTGAGATTGGCGATGAGCAGCAAAAGCAGAGCGCTTCGCTGCTGGCCGGCCGAGCCGAATTTGCGCAGGTCGTGCCCGTCGAAACGGATCTCAAGATCGTCGCGGTGCACGCCGATCAGTGAATGCCCTGCGGCGATCTCGGCCGCAAGGCGCACTTCCAACCGCTCAGCGATCAGCGATTCGTAATCGGCAAGATCGCCCTTTCCCTCTAGGGACGACGCGTAGCGGATGGCAATATCCTCGCGGCCGAACAAGTCCCGCTGAAACGCCGTATTCAGCCGCTCGACGTATCGGACCCGCGATCTGTGGATGCGGCCCCCGAGAGCAATCAACTGCTCATTCCAGGGAGCCAAAGCGTCGGCTAGTTTCCCGCGGTTGGATTGATCATTCTGGACGGCCTGAAGCAAATTGTTTTTTTGTCGTATAACACGGTTGTAATCTGTTATAGTTTGAATATAAGGCGGATGAATGGAGACGATTCCGCCGTCTAAGAAGCGTCGCCGGGCGTCAGGCACCCCACGAACGATCTCTAACCCATCAGCGTTAAACACAACTGCGTAAAGTTGCCCAACATAGCTTGACGCAAACTCTTTCTTCCCGTTTATCGATAGAGTTCTTGAAGTTGCCTGGATCGCGACCGATAGTTCCCGGACAATGTCCGCCGACACCCGCACGGAGCCGCGAACCGTCGCGAGATCGTCCCCGAAACGTATTGATTCGTTGAGTTTAGTCGTTTTGAAGGATCGCGTTGTCGCGAGAATTGATATTGCTTCGAGCCAGTTGGTCTTGCCCTGTCCGTTTTCGCCCACAAGGACGTTGAGACCTGTGCCGCAAGTCATTTTGCCCGTTAAATTGCGTAAATTGTGGACTTCGAGCGACTCGAGCAGCATCTGCAAATCTTAGCACGCTGAATCGCGAGTTTCATTTTCCGAGCCCACCTCGGATCTCGTTTGAGATCAAATACAACCAAATTTTCTGGAGGAATTACGGATTAGTGATTTATTCTAAGTAAGGGATGTTGAACATCCTTTAACATTCCTAAACCTTTTCGTAATCACCCATGCGCTTTATAATCTCAACATTCTTCCTCATCATCGTCTTCGCGTTGGCTGCGTCCGCGCAGCAAAGTCTTAAAGAAGGCACGGCAGCACCGGAATTCTCCGCACCGGCAATGAACGGCCAGGTATATGACCTCAATCAGCTTCAGGGCAAGGTCGTCGTCATCACCTTTTGGTCCACTAAGTGCGAGATTTGCCACAGCGAGATCCCAAAGCTCAACCAGATGGCCGAGCGGTACAAGGGACGCGATGTCGTGTTTCTTGCTCTGACGATGGAAAACGAGGCGAAGGTCGAGAATTATCTCAGGTCGACGCCGTTTAACTTTACGATAGTGCCGAACAGTTTTGGAATGGTTATGCAGTACGCTGACCGTGATAAGGCGGGCAATATCAACATGGGTTTCCCCGCATACTTCCTTGTCGATCAATCAGGAAGCATTCAGGTGAAAGCGAGCGGGTGGGACAAGACATCAGCCATTGACAGCAGGATCTCGAGCCTTCTTTCATCGCCGACTGCGAGCAAAACATCCGCCGAGAAGTAAAGTTCCCAAAGCAATTCTCTTCATAGAAACACGAGATCGATCGGTCTCGTGTTTTTATTTTGAGACGTGGCAAGGCAAACAAATTGTTGGCAATCGCATATTTTTACGATATATTTCCTATTCGCCTCTCGTGCGGAGAGGTAGCCTAATTGGTAAGGCAGTAGTCTTGAAAACTACCGCGCGTAAGCGCTTGCAGGTTCGAGTCCTGTCCTCTCCGCCACACCTTCCTCAATTGTCCGCTATAAAATCGAGCCCGCTTATGTAGTCGTCCACTGTTATAACACGAACGCTCGAAGCGAAAGAATATCCTTTTGCCTTCACCGACAGAACGTACGAACGCCCCGCTTCTACCCCCGAAATAATATAGTAGCCGAACGGATTGGTAACTGCCGTTCGTGCGTCGCCGTTCTGGTCCGTGATCGTGATCCGCGCCCGCGAGATACCACTGCCGACCCGGGTCGAAACGCGTCCCCTGATCTCGACCGCCGCCGCGGTTGGAACGAGTTGGCCGAGCGTCCACGTCGAAAATTCAGTCACGTTATTTAAAACAAAGGTGTTCGACGCGGTATCGATCGTCGTCGGCTCAAGCACTTCGTTGAGGGTTCCGTTTTGTCTAATGAACTTGAAACCCTCCTCGGCCGCGCCCGCTGGAACATCGGCGTCGGCGTATTGTAGTGTCAGGTCTCCCTGACTGCCGCTGGATGTGATCGTCCAATTTCGTTTTATTGATCTCGCCGGATCAGCACCCGCGAGCGGTCCTTCATTTGCCCGAACTGTAAAAACCCCGAAGGAATTTAATGTAACTGGGGAGTAGCCTGACTCTGTTCCGACCTCGAATGTTCCCGTACCAAAAAGGGCCTTTCGTAGGTTGCCGACGACATACCCGTTCTCCGCAAATCCCCCTGAACCACCCAGATCAAGAACAAATTGATCGGTTTTGACGATCCCGTTTCGAAAAATAACTCCGTTGGAGCCATTGAATTTCAGATTCGAGGCAAGTGTCACGGTCCCTGCTGGTTTGTCTATTGTCCAATTTCCCCACGGCGTCAAAGGCGAACCCGTAACGGTGATCTTCTGATCCCTCGAACCTATGTGATTTAGGGGGATCAGACCATTAAAGTCCGATCCGACGACGACGTCTCCATTCGCGTCGAACACGCTGCCAAAAACATCCTGCTGTATTTGGCCCGTATTTAAGTTTAGGTCCCCCAAAACATTCAGGATCCCATTAACTTTCAGTATAACAATGCCTGTCCGCTGAAAGGCGAGGTTGTTAAAGGTCTCGATAGTGGTAACAGGCAATCCCTGGTTGATGCCGCTGGCCGCATTCCCGGTAAATATCACGGTGCCGCTGTTGGGATCGAAGGTGCCCCCGTTATGCTTAAAATTGGAAGCGAACGACGTGGAATTATTCGAGGCAACGAACGCGCCGCCCGTGATGCTAAACCCTCCCCCTACCGACATAGGCCCATTGCCGCCGTTGAAGTTTCCGGCTGATTGCACAAACGCTCCGGTGACGCTTATCGAGCTCGTACCTCCGTTGAAGGTGCCGTCCGATTGTGTAAAGTCTGCCGACGAGAAAGTATTAGACGCGAGGGTCAGGCTCCCCGTAAACCCGGCATTGATCCTAAACGAATTTACGCTGATCGGAATATCGATCACCGTGTCCTTGGTCGATGTTGTGTCGAAAACAATATTATTGCCGTTTTGAGGGATCAGGTCGCAGGCCCAGTTTGCGGCGTCCGACCAGTTATTCGTCGTTCCCCCGCCGTCCCATAGGCGCTGGCCCGAAGGGCAAGGCGATGGATCGATCCCGATCGAATAGGATGCGAAGTCGGTCTCGTTTTGAATCGTAAAAGTATTGGCCGCCGTATTTATAGGATCCGCAGTAAAGTTCACGGCTGTGCCCGTGATCTTCGCTACAGAAGCCTGATTTTCTAT
>JBDTXM010000136.1:0-10041 GCA_040006215.1 Acidobacteriota bacterium | reverse complement strand
GGTTGTGGTGGTTCATGGGCGAGCTTATGAAACGGCCGCTGGTACCTGTCGAGGATCCGTTCTTTGAGAACGCCATTGAGCATGGTCACGGACATTGAAATTAGGTGGGTGAGAGATTATGACGAGTAGGAACGAAGAACGGCCGGCCGAATATTACGACAAGCCATACGAGGAAAATGATGTTCGTCTCCGCGGCATTCTATATTTTGGTGGCGGTCTCGTGCTCTTGATCGTGATTACTTTCGGCTTGATGTGGGCACTGCTCGGTGTGATGGAGCAGCAGATGTCTGATAAAAAGGACACGGGACCGATGGCGATGACGGATAAGGAACGGCTACCCCCCGAGCCCCGGCTGCAGTCGGCTCCGGGATTCGGGATCGACGGGCCGGACGGACGAGTCAATCTGGAATTAACGGCTCCGGGGTCCGAATACAAGGAAATGCGGCGTGAATGGGACCGTAAGATCGAAAAGGGTTCTGTCGATGCGGCAACCGGTGCGATCTCGGCCCTGCCAATCGATGTTGCGAAGGAAAAATTTCTCGAGCAGAGCGTGAAAGCTAAAAGCGGGCCGGATGCGGAAAATGCTTTAACGAGCGCGAGGATGTTCATATCGGATTCTAGCGCGGGACGGCTTGCTTCTGAGAGGCGAAGGTAGCCTTTAGTTATTGGTGATGGAATGAAAAAAAGTTTGCCACAATTAGCAGTTTCGGGGTTGAAACTTTTTGTGTTCGCTATTTTCTTGGCCGGAGCGATCGCCGCATCCGCGCAAAAGTCTGAGCATTATAATTCGCCGCTTTATTCGCCGCGATATTACGATCCGAGTGTCGGCACCAGCAACGGAATGCCCGAGGCCCTTAAAAAGGTCGGGATCGAGCAGCGGTTAGGCGAGCAGCTGCCTCTCGATACAGAGCTCAAGGACGAGAACGGAAATACGGTAAAGCTCGGCGATTATTTCGGCAAACGTCCGGTGATCCTGGCCCTCGTCTATTACGAATGCCCGATGCTCTGCAACGAGGTCTTGAATGGTTTGACCGGTTCGCTAAAAGGAATGACGTTCGAACCAGGAAAGGATTTTGACGTGGTGGCGATCAGCTTTGATGCACGCGAGAATGACAAGCCCGACCTCGCCAAGAACAAAAAGGCGAGCTACATGACTCGTTACGGCCATCCTGGGACGGAAGGCGGCTGGCACTTCCTGACCGGAACTCAGGATTCGATCGACAAGGTGACCAACGCCGCAGGCTTTCATTATTATTGGGATGACAAGAGCAGCCAATTCGCTCACGCGGGCGGCATCATGATCACTACGCCTCTGGGCAAACTTTCGCGTTATCTCTACGGCATCGATTACGCACCCAAAGACGTGAAATTCGGTCTGATGGAATCGGCGGAGAACAAGATCGGAAATCCGGCCGAGCAGCTTCTTCTCTATTGCTATCATTACGATCCGGCAACGGGGACATACGGTTTCGCAATATTGCGAGTTATCAGATTATTCGCGGTTGCGATGCTGGTAGGACTCGGCGCCATGGCGTTGGTTTTTTGGCGAAGGAACAAGAGGCGGAGTGAAACGATCTAGAAATGCCCCGGGCGGCTGTTACGGATCGAACTAGATTATGCAAGTAAGTGGATACGTTCCATTATTTCCCGAACAGGCTTCGGATTTCGCGTGGCAGGTAGACCTTCTGTATTTCTATCTGATACTCGTAAGCGTTGCGTTCACGATCCCGATCGTTCTTGCAGTCTTCTTTTTTGCGGTCAAATATCGTGAAAAGGAAAAATTTGCGACACCCGATGAGATCCATGGTTCGATGACGCTCGAGGCGGTTTGGTCGTTTATCCCGTTTGTGGTGTCGATGACGATCTTTCTTGGCGGAGCTATCGTATTTTATAACCAATACACGCCGCCGAAGGACGCAATGGAGATATACGTCGTCGGCAAACAGTGGATGTGGAAGGTACAGCATGAAACGGGCCAGCGCGAAATAAACGAGTTGCACGTTCCCGTTGGCCGTCAGGTCAAGCTGACAATGACGACCGAAGACGTTCTGCACGACTTTTTTATTCCGGCGTTTCGCACCAAGGCGGACGTGGTTCCGGGCCGCTATACTTATCTTTGGTTCAACGCGACCAAGCCGGGCAAATATCATTTGTTCTGTGCCGAATATTGCGGACTCAACCATTCTGGTATGGGCGGATGGATCTATGTGATGAGCCAGGCCGATTACGACAATTGGCTGAGTGGAAACACTTCGGGGCAGACGCCCGTTGAATTGGGCAAGGATCTTTTTGAAAATAAACTCGGCTGTGCATCGTGTCACGCCGGCGGGCCTGCCCAGCGCGGAGCCAAGCTAGAAGGAATCTACGGCAAGGACGTGAAATTGGTCGGCGGACAGACCGTTAAGGCGGACGATCAATATATCCGAAATTCGATACTTGATCCAAGTTCGCAGGTCGTGGAAGGGTTCCAGCCGATCATGCCGACCTTTAAAGGTCAGGTAACCGAAGAGCAGCTCGTCGGACTGGTGGCATACATCAAGAGCCTAAGCGGCGTGACCGGGACAACTGCCCCGGGAGCGACCGCACCCGCCGCGAATACTTCAACGTCGACGAACGCGGCACCGGCGAATACGTCCACAAACCGGGCGAGAGCGGCCAACAGCAACAGAAGGTAATAGAGAATTATGCAAAACGTTGATGCGATCACAGGTGAATTCGTCAGGCCAAAGCTCAACTATTTGAACAACGGTACGACACTTAGGTCCTGGCTCCTGACCAAGGACCATAAGCGCATCGCGCTCATGTACCTGATCTCTGTATCCGTGTTCTTTATGATGGGCGGTATTTACGCCTCGATCATTCGCCTTGAACTGCTTACACCGGCCAGCGACCTGCTGAACACCGGCACCTACAACAAGGTATTCACCCAGCACGGCATCCTGATGATCTTTTTCTTCCTGATCCCATCGATCCCGGCCGTTTTGGGAAACTTCTTTATACCGATAATGATCGGGGCAAAGGACCTTGCGTTGCCGCGTATCAATCTTCTCAGCCTATACATTTATTGGGTCGGAGGAGCCTTCGCTCTTTGGGGATTGATGCAGGGTGGCGTCGATACTGGCTGGACGTTCTACACTCCGTACAGTACGACGTTTTCGAACACTTATGTGATGGCCGTGGGCCTCGGAATCTTTATCAACGGCTTTTCGTCGATCTTAACAGGTCTTAATTTCATCGTAACGATCCACACGATGCGTGCTCCAGGAATGACTTGGTTCCGGCTGCCGCTTTTCGTTTGGGCCCACTACGCGGTCAGCTTGGTAATGATCCTGGGAACGCCTGTCATCGCGATCACGATCTTGCTGCTCGCTCTTGAGCGTGTTGCTCACGTCGGTATCTTTGACCCGTCGATCGGCGGCGACCCGATCCTGTTCCAGCACCTTTTCTGGTTCTACTCGCATCCCGCGGTTTACATCATGGTGCTACCGGGAATGGGTGTGGTCAGCGAACTGATATCGAATTTTTCTCGAAAGAAGATCTTCGGATACGAATTCATTGCATTCTCAAGCATCGCGATCGCAGTTTTTGGCTTTCTCGTTTGGGGCCACCACATGTTCGTCAGCGGCCAGTCGGTCTACGCGGGCATGGTGTTCTCGTTCCTGACGATGGTCGTCGCGGTTCCGTCGGCGATCAAGATGTTCAACTGGACCGCGACCATGTACAAGGGTTCCATCTCATACGACACACCCATGCTTTACGGGATCGGGTTCATGGGATTGTTCCTGATCGGCGGCCTTACAGGTTTGTTTTTAGGAGCGATCGGCCTGACGGTGCATCTTACGGACACGTATTTTGTCGTAGCACACTTTCATTACGTAATGGTGGGCGGACAGGTGATCGCCTATCTTGGCGGCATCCATTATTGGTGGCCGAAGATCACTGGAAAAATGTACTCGGAATTCTGGGGCAAGATCTCGGCCATGCTGGTTTTTGTCGGGTTTAACCTGACATTCTTCCCGCAGTTCATTTTGGGCTATCAGGGGATGCCCCGCCGGTACGCGTCCTATCCTGAGGAATTTCAGGTCCTGAATATATTCTCGACCGCCGGAGCTTCAGTGCTGGCCATCGGATTTGTGATGCCGGTCGTATATTTGATCCACTCGCTTTTCTGGGGCAAGGAAGCCGGGCCTAATCCATGGATGCTGCCGGGCCTTGAGTGGCGTACCAGTTCGCCGCCACCGACCGAGAATTTCGACGTGCCGCCTGTTGTCACGTGGGAAGCATACGAATTTGGCGAAGAAAGCGGTCTGGACCTCGATGAAGCGCGACGAAGAGAGGTAGTGAAAGCATAACCAGCGGCAGGCAGTCGGCAGAAGGCACTTGGCAGTGAATGCGGCCGAGTGCATGCCACCGCTACCCGCCTACTAACTAAAAATGGCGACACACGCAGAAAATTTCGATCACGAACATCATCACCCTCCGGGGCTTCAGCATCAATTCGATGATATGGAGCAACAGGAAGAGTCGGTCTCGATCGGGATGTGGATGTTCCTGGTGCAGGAGATCATGTTCTTCGGCGGATTATTCACCGTCTATTTGGTGTTCCGCTCGCGGTTCCCGATGGCGTTCGCTGCCGGTAGTAATCACCTTAACGTGGTTATGGGTTTTGCCAATACGCTGGTTCTGATCGTTAGCAGCTTGACGATGGCGTTGACCGTGTATTTTGCGCAGAAGGGCAATCGGAACATGCAGGTGATCCTGATCATCCTGACCATGCTGTTCGGCGCGACATTCCTCGGGGTCAAGGTTGTTGAATATAAGGAAAAGTACGACGATGGGCTAGTTCCCGTAACCGGGCTCAATCGCGTGGTCAAAGGTCCCGCTGGAGCTAAGCATGACGAAACGCCCGCCAAACCATGCTGGGAAGTCGCCCACGGGGAAGAACACGAATACATCAATCCGAAGAGTGAGTTTCAATGGCGTGATTGCTCGCTCGCGAAAAAGGCCGAGGTCGGTAATTACCTGACGCCCGCCGAGAAGGTTGGATACTACAACACGGGCACCGGCCAGATCGACCCGGATAAGTTCCGCGACAAGGTCAGAATTTATTTCTGGATCTATTTCGCCATGACCGGCCTGCACGCTCTGCATATGATCATTGGCCTCGCTCTGATGACGTGGCTCGGGTTCAAGGCCTGGAGGAATACGTTCAGTGCCGAGTATTATATGCCGGTCGAGATGTCTGGCCTGTATTGGCACTTTGTGGATATTGTTTGGATATTTCTGTTCCCGCTGTTGTATTTGCTGGGCAGACATTTTATTGCACACGGAGGGTAGGTGATGTCGGACGAGCACTCAGAAGAACAACATATCGCGATACCGGGTTACTTGGTGGTATTCGGTATTCTGGTCGTAGGCACGATAGTTACTTATCTGGTCGCATTGACCGACCTTGACAGCCGTTTGTTTCCGGGTGCCAATACGCTTGTCGCCCTACTGATCGCTTTCACCAAGATGGCGTGTGTCATGCTTTTCTTCATGCACGTTTATTGGAGCAAAAAGCTGATCTGGTTGTCGGCTATTGCAAGCTTTTTCTGGCTGGCGATAATGTTTGCGTTTACGATGCAGGATTACTTTACGCGGTCGCTAGGGCAGTTCACTAATTAGACATCAGGACACGTTAAAAGCGCGGTCCGATCGGCAAAAAACCGGTCGCGGCCGCGTCTTTTATTGATTAGGATACTTGCCCGCCAGCATGCTATCATCAACGATTTGATAGGTGCATACCCATATTTTTGAAGGTTTTATAGGACAACAGAGTATTGATACCATACATCAGAACGAGAAGATGTTTAACAGACCCAATTGGCTCGCGCCCGTAATAATAATTTTAATATCATCGCTTGGTTTTCTGACGAGCTGCAACTTCGTCAAAACCAATACGACTACCGCGACTCTTCTTAAGACCGAGGATGCATCGCGCGAAGAGTTGATGAACGAAGTGAACCGATTTGCATCGGTTAACTCGGTACATGCAAAGATGTATCTAAAGTTTGAGGACAATTCGTTTGCCGAGTTCGGAAATAAGGAGGTTTATCGGGCAGCGGACGGTGATGTTGTCGTCCAGCGTCCGTCAAAGATCTACATGCGGGTCCAGGTGCCCGTCCTGAAAACGGATGTTGCACAAATGACCTCTGACGGAACCTCCTTCAGAGTGGCGATCCTGCAGGATGGTGGAAGCGGCCGGTACAAAAAGTTTGTCAAGGGTACCAACGATGCCGATTATTCGAAGCTTCAAAAGGTGATGAAATCCGCCGATCTTGACAACGGGAAAGCGATCAAAGAGAACGTCAATGCATTCGCCAGTCTTCGGCCGCAGCATTTCACTGATGCGATCCTTGTGAAGCCAATTGACGCATCGGATGTCTACGCGCGGAGCACGATCTTTCAGATCGAAGAAGATACCACTCAGCAGAAAAAATCGCCCATCCGGAAGGTTACGCGGGGTTATTATTTATTAGATGAGTTTGCAAAGGATTCCGCGGGAAACCTCGAGATAACTCGTCGTTTCTGGTTCGATCGTGTTGGCGGCATCCGCTTGGCACGCCAGCAGATATTCGATATTCGGGGCGAGGTTTCGTCCGATATCGTTTATGGGAAGCCCGGCAATCTTTCGGACGATTCGAAATATGCGAATCTTCCGCTTGAGATCACCGTAACACGACCGAAGGAAAAATATTCTATGAAGCTGACGTATCAGACACCTGAGAGTGTGACTGTCGGCAAGCTCTATCCGGATACTGCATTTCAGCTAGAGAATTCGTGGACCCTACCGGAAGTCGATCTCGATAAAGAGCTGCGGGAGGCTACCGCTGGCCAGCCGCAGAACGATAATCGCAATTCGGCCTCGCGGGCTCAGTAGCTTTTCTCGATGAAGACGATCCTCAAGACCGAGAACCTGGTCAAATCTTACAAGATCGGCAAGATCGAGGTGCCTGCATTGCGCGGTGTTTCGATAGATATTGCCGCCGGCGAATTTGTCGCGATAATGGGCCCCTCGGGTTGCGGCAAATCCACGCTGCTGCATCTATTGGGCGGATTGTTGAGCCCTACGAGCGGCACGATCTCGATCGACGGCGAAGACATCTCGAAGATCACCGACGCCCAGCGGACCGACATTCGTCGCCGCAAGATAGGATTTGTGTTTCAACGCTTCAATCTATTCCCGACGCTTACCGCCGACGGTAATCTGAAGCTCGCCGAAAAGATCCACACCGGCAATGGCGGCGGCAGTGCCGACCGTCGCCGCGAGGTTTTGAGCTTGCTAAAGCTTGAAGATAAAATGAACCATAAGCCTCTCGAACTTTCGGGGGGCGAACAGCAGCGGGTCGCTCTGGCACGGGCGGTCATAAATAATCCGGCGATAATCCTGGCCGATGAGCCTACGGGGAATCTCGACACGGAAAATTCGCAGATCGTGCTCGATATGTTCAAGGAGTTGAACGAGAGGCTTAATCAGACGATCATCATGATCACGCACAACCCGGAAGCAGCTACAAATTGCACGCGAATTATCCGGATGAGGGACGGACTAATCGCCGAATGATAAAAAACATCATCTGGTGGAGCTACGAGCGGGCCAGTTGGCAATGGGATGTTCTGTGCATACTGATAATGTGCTTTATCTTTTTAACGCCAAAGACCTGGTTCGAAAAAGACGATCGATTTGCAACCCAAGAGCCCGTCATCGGCGTCCAAATAGCGGAAAATCATTCCGGCGATGCCCACGTCGACGTAAACTCCTGTCCTGCCCGAAATTAAACGAAGGAAATAATAAACGCGGCCGGTTTCGGGCGTTTTTATTTTTGGAGCAAATTATTTATGAAAAGATCGATTCGCACGGCATTGTTTACTTTGGTTTTCGCTGTTTTTGCGTTTGGAACAGCTGCGGCGCAGGGCGTTATTCCGGAAGTTCTGCGGCGGATGGAGAACCATTACAAAACTCTTTCGACCCTCAAGGCATCAGTGAAAATGGACCAGTACACCGCCCAGTTGGACGAGCACGAGGTCCGTGAAGGAAGCATGGTTTATCTGCCCGTTAAGGGTCGTGACGCGGCTTTTAGGATCGATTGGAACAAACCCACCTCAGAATCGCTTTCGGTCGTGAATAAGCAGTACGTTATGTATCGGGCGAATTTGCAGCAGGCATATACCGGTTCCGTGAACAGCGCAAAGCAAAAAGGTGTAAATGGTGCCCTTTCGATAATAAATATGTCGAAGGCCGACCTCAAGACGAATTTCGATATCAGTTATGTTGGGACGGAAAACGTTTCGGGCGGGGCAGCCACGTGGCATTTGCAGCTCATTCCTAAAACCTCCGCCGGCTACAAGAATGCTGATATCTGGGTCGACGCCGATGGAATGCCCATACAAATGAAGCAGACCGAGAACAATAACGATGCGACCACTATTTTGCTCTCAGGCCTGAACAAGAATTCTAAGATCGACGCCAAGGATGTGCAGGTAAGCGTTCCAAAGGGAACTAAGATAATTAAGAGCTAGGGAGAAAAATAATCTGTATGAGAAATCTAAAGGGATTGGCTGTGGTTGCATTGATGCTCGTTCTTAGCATTTTCGAATCTACCTCTGCTTATTCACAACGAAAGCCCTTGGATGAAGCATTAAAAAGATTGGATGACAATTACAAGGGTCTCACAACTCTACGGGCCAAAGTCACAATGGATAAATATGTATCCCAAACAGGAGACCATGATATTTCGGAGGGATCGATTATGTTGTTGCCCTTGAAGGGTCGTGATCCCGCATTCCGGGTAGACTGGACAAAACCTGCGAACGAATCATTGTCGGTCTTTGACGGGAAGTATACGATATGGCGGTCTAGCCAGAAGCAAGCAATCCAAGGCTCCATCAGCAAGGCAAAAAATAGTGCGGCGGCGGGTAACGCTTTTGCGTTTATGAATATGTCAAAGGCGCAACTCAAGGAAGACTATGAACTTTCTTACGTTGCCTTAGAGAAGGTTTCAGGTGGCACACTCGCTTGGCATATACAGTTGGTTCCGAGAACGGCTATGAGGTATAAGATCGCCGACGTCTGGATCGATGCGGATGGGTTTCCTGTTCAAGCAAGATTTGTCGAGAAGAATAACGATTCCACAACTGTTCTTCTCACAGGTCCGAAAAAGAACGCTGTTATCAAAGTGAAAGATATCGAGATTCGGCTGCCCTCTGGGATTGAGAGGATTAAGGGATAAGCCTTTAACGTCCGCCAGCCTTGAGGTTCCGTTGCCGAGGCGCGGACCTTCGTGATTTGAAAAGCTTTTTCGCAGATTTTATAATTAAGGTTTGGTGTTGAAGAGGATATTCGATTAATAGTTTGTATGCCTAAGGCAAGCAGTTTTAGCAGGTTTACGCGGGGCGTTCGGCACACGGTGCGGGCGTTTGCTTCGACGCGGCATCCGGTGTTGGTGCATATTGTGCCGATGCGGCGGTGTAATCTGGCTTGTACCTACTGCAACGAATTCGATAAGACTTCTGATCCGGTGCCGATCGATACGATGATCGAGCGGATCGATAAACTGGCGGAGTTCGGTTCGTCGGTTATCACGATCTCGGGTGGCGAGCCGATGATGCACCCCGAGATCTACGAGATCATCGCCCGTATCCGGCATCATGGAATGATCGCTGGCCTGATCTCGAACGGCTACTACTTTCAGCCGGAAAAAGTAAAGAAACTGAACGAATCGGGCCTCGACTACCTCCAGATCTCGATCGATAACGTAACGCCAGATGACGTTTCTAAAAAGAGCTTGAAAGTTCTCGACCAGAAGCTCGTCAACCTTCGGGATCACGCGAAATTCAAGGTAAATATCAACAGTGTGGTCGGCGGCGGCGTGGCGAACCCGGACGAGGCGTTGATCATTGCAAATCGCGCACGGGAATTGGGATTCTCATCGACGGTCGGCGTGATCCATGACGGCGATGGCCTCAACAAAGGGCTGACCGTCCGTGAAAAGGAAGTCT
>JBDTXM010000135.1:0-10137 GCA_040006215.1 Acidobacteriota bacterium | reverse complement strand
ACCTCGCTCTCGTCGGAGCGAAGTAAGGGTTCTTTCAATTAAATCTCGCCATTGCCTCATCCACACCGTCCGTGACGATCGTGCGAATCGCGTTGGCCGACTCTTCTAAGATCTTTTCAAGACTGTCTGTTTCCAACTTTGAAAACCGTTCCAAAACAAAATTACTCGCGTTCGATATCGGATGCTCAGGAGCGATCCCAATTCGTAGCCGCGTGAACTCCTGCGTTCTCAAACAATCGATGATCGATCTCAGGCCGTTCTGTCCGCCATGGGATCCCTTGGGCCGTATCCTGATAGTACCGAACGGCAATGCAAGGTCATCCGAGATTACGATCAATCTTTTAACACCGCGGTCCGGCTTGCTCAAAAGACAGCTCGCCGATTCGCCGCTCAGATTCATGTAGGTCTGCGGCTTGGCCAATTCAACGACCTGTCCACCGATCTCGGCCCGCCCGACGAGAGCCCGGCACTCACCCCGCTTGACCTGGGTCTGAGCATCATAGGCGAGGCGGTCAACCAGCATAAAGCCCAGATTGTGCCGCGTTCGCTCATATTCGGGACCTGGATTGCCAAGCCCCACGATCAGCCAGTTTTCAGCTAGCGGGTCCAAAGAGACTATTCTCCGCCGCCGTCGCCTTCCGGAGCCTTCACTTCGCCAACGACCTCAGGCTCGCCACCGGGCTCGACCTGTGCCTCTAGTTCGACTTCCTTGACGGTGATGATCGTAGCAACGACCGTTTCAGGGTCGTCGTGGATCTCGACACCATCAGGGAATTTCAGATCCGACACGTGGATCGAATCGCCGGCGGCAAGGTCCGTCACATCTACGTCGATCGAATCGGGCGTGTTTGCGGGTTCGCAGAGCACCTTGATCTCACGCATGGTTTGCGAAAGCACGGCACCTTCTTCCTGCAACCCGGCAGCATGTCCGGTCAAATGGATCGGCACGGTCATCTCGATCTTTTCGCCCTTGGCGAAACGTCGAAGATCAGCGTGGATCATACGTCCCCTTACAGGATCGATCTGACGGTCCTGAAAAATGACGTCATTAATTCCCTCGCCCTCGATATCGAGCGAAAACACAGTGTTCACGCCTGTATCAGTGCGAAGGATAGCCGCCAAATCCTTTAATGGAGCAGCAGCTGACAAACTCTGCGTGCCTCCGCCGTAAACGATGACCGGGATCTTGCCCTCGACGCGAAGCCGACGCGAAACATTCTTTCCGCGCGTCTCTCTCTTTTCAGCTTTTACAACAACTTTTTCTGCCATAGCTTTAATTCCAAATTTCAGATCTCAGATTCCACATTTTATCGTTCCGGTTTCGGTATCCTGCGATCTGGAATCCGGAATTTGGAATCTGGAATTAAATAAATAATGATGAGACGCTTGTCTCGTCATGGATCGATTTGATCGCGGAAGCGAGCAGCTTGCCGACGCTCAAAATCTCTATCTTGCCGCCGTCCTTCAGCGGCTTACAATGGTCTCCCAGCGGGATCGTGTTGGTCACGATCACCTTCTTGAGATAGGAATCCTGAATATTGTTCACGGCGTTTCCCGAAAGAACCGCGTGAGTAAAGCAAGCGGAGATCTCGTTCGCACCCGCTTTGTGCAGCGCTTCGGCGACCTTGCAGATCGTGCCGGCGGTATCGCACATATCATCGACTATCAAACAATTCTTGCCGGCAACGTCGCCGACGACATTCATAACGTCCGCCACGTTCGCTTTTTCACGGCGCTTGTCGCAAAGCGCGAGGCCCGAATCCAGCCTTTTCGCGTATGCTCGAGCACGCTCGGCACCGCCAGTGTCGGGAGCGACCACTATTAGATTCTCGATCGGATTTTCCTTAAAATACTCGACCACGATCGGTGCCGCATATAAGTGATCGACCGGCACATCGAAAAAACCCTGAATCTGCGAGGCGTGCAGATCGATCGTCAAAATGCGTTCGGCACCGGCCTTCACGATAAGATTCGAGACGAGCTTTGCTGCGATCGGCACACGCGGACGGTCTTTCTTGTCCGAACGGGCATAGCCGAAATACGGGATCACGGCAGTGACCCGTTCAGCCGACGCACGGACGAATGCGTCCATCATTATCAATAGCTCGACCAAATGGCTGTCAGTCGGCGGACACGTCGGTTGGACGATAAAAACGTCGCCGCCGCGAACGTTTTCGCCGATCTGAAAATTGATCTCTCCATCGGAAAAGCGTTCGTTGTGCGCTTTGCCGAGGTCACAGCCGAGATGGTCGCAGATCTCCTGAGCCAACGCCGGATGCGCATTGCCCGAAAAGATCTTGATGTTACCGGTTACGCTCATTACTAAATCAAAAAAGCGGCCAATCTTAATAAAGACTGTCCGCTCCCATCATCTCAAACTGGCTGGGGCGGGAGGACTCGAACCTACGAATGCCGGATCCAAAGACCGGTGCCTTACCACTTGGCTACGCCCCAATGCTAATTTCAGAAACTATCGGAAGCAGACTAAAACGCTATATTCAGCGCCTCGCGATATTCATTTCGCGAGATAGTCGCTACGGCAAACTTTCGCCAGGTCGATTCAAGATCGAGGGCTTTTATAGCAGTTTGCCGTGTCTCTTCTTTGTCAAACATCGCGAAAACCGATGCTCCGCTTCCGCTCATCAATACCTGGGCGGCTCCCAGATCGAGCAAAGTCTTCTCCACTCGATCGATCTCCGGGTATGCCGGAAAGACAACCACCTCAAGATCATTTGCCAATGTTTTATTGCGTAAATCGCCAGATTCAGCCGTCAAACGACAAACTCGAAGAATACTTTCCGGGTCCGTTTTTGTCAAGCTAGCAGCGGCAATTCGGTCAAATACCTCGCAAGTCGCCACCGCCTCGTCCGGAGTCACGAGAAGCAGGAACTGTTCGTGTATATCTTCGATCGGCTCGATCACCTCACCCCGACCCGCACCTAACGCTGTTCCGCCATAAAGAAAGAACGGCACATCAGAGCCAATCCCCTTGGCTATTGGGAGCAGATCGTTCAAACTCGCGTCCAACTCCCACAGCCTGGCAAGGCCGATCAACGCAGTCGCGGCATTTGATGACCCGCCGCCCAGACCGCCCGGCGAGGGAATACGCTTTTCGAGGTGGATCTTGGCTCTGAGCGATCGTCCTTTGGACTCGGATAATGCTTTAGCAGCCCTGATGATCAAATTGGATTCGTCCGTCGGTACGAACGGATCATTACAAGTCAGTCGAAGTACGTCCGATTCGGCAAAATGGATAGTGTCATGTAGCGACACCGTCTGGAAGAGCGTGCAAAGCTCGTGAAAGCCGTCATCGCGCTTGCCCAACACTCGCAAAAACCAGTTGATCTTGGCAAACGAGGGTAGTGTGAACGGTCCCGGCATCGACTAAGAATAGAAAATGGCGCGAAAAGGCGCAATTATGCCATGCGAAACTCAGGTTTCGATCAACAATTCCGAGCGTTCCGATCAGGGTTCTATTTACGAAGGATGAAAACTTGTGTGAAGTAGTACGAGCCGTCCCGCGCAACCGCAATGCCAACGCCGGTCTCGATCCACTGTTTATTTAGCAGATTTTCGCGGTGTGACGGCGATTCGAGCCATTTTTCGACCGCGATGTCGATCGGCTGGTCGTAGCCCCGGTTGAAAGCGATGTTCTCGCCAATGGCCCGCCAGTCGAAAATGCCAATTTGCTCGGCACGATCGTTGACCATCGATCCGTCCAGTCCGCGATGGCTGAAGAAATTCTTCTCGGCCATGTTTCGCGAGTGCAGCCGAGCTACGCGGGCAGCGTCGTCGCTCCATTCGAGCGACTGAAGCCCGTGTTTTTCACGCTGGCCGTTTATCAGGTCAAAGGTGCGGCGCTCTGCGGCCAACAATTCCCCCGCCGAGGCCTCGACAGGTTCGTTCGATACGACGCGCGGGCGTTCGGTTCCCGAATAGACGGCAGTCGAACTGGCGGTCATCGTCGAACGCTGGGCCGAGGCGGTGAATGCAAAAATTGTAATAAGCAGTACTACAGGAAAAAACTTCACGTGAACCTCACTTCGGCAGCCGGGCTGTATCGAAACCGATACTTCGGGCTTTGCGTCCACCGCGGGTGCGGCAGTTGCCTTTTCGGATAAGGTGCGATTTTTAACGTTGAGAGACGTCAATGATCGGTGGGCTGTTCCTAGAATACGCCCATTTAAACTAAATTTTCAATAGACTGGCGTTTCCACTATTGAATAGGCGGTGCGTTATGATGAAAACATGCAGCCATTGGTTCGACTGGACAGAAAAAAGCTTACCGACGAAGAAGCGCCGCAAACTTATCGAGATCCCGTCTGCCAAATGCTCGTAACGCCGGAGGCGGCAGCTGCGAAATACGAATTTGACGGGCAAAACTATTACTTCTGTATGCCGGGCTGCCGCGATAAATTTGTCTCGGACCCGACAAAGTACTTATCGTCCAACAACGGTGAGAACGTTAGTCCTCTCCAGTCCAAAATTCCACATCGAAAATCCCAAGTCGAATTCACTTGCCCGATGCACCCCGAAGTTGTCCAGATCGGAGCCGGTTCCTGCCCCATCTGCGGTATGGCTCTCGAACCAAAGGAAATTACGCTCGATGACTCACCCGATGTCGAATACACGGAAATGCAGCGACGATTTTGGATCTGTCTAGCCTTAACTCTTCCGGTTTTTCTCTTGGCGATGGCGGAGATGCTACCGAATTTTCATTCCCCCCGAACATCGATTTGGGCTCAGTTCATTCTCGCGACACCGGTGATTATTTGGGGCGGAAAGCCGTTTTTCGAACGAGCAGCCGCATCGATTCGTAATCTTAGCCCGAACATGTTCACGCTGATCGCGATCGGAACCGGGTCAGCATTTTTACTTAGCCTCGCGGCTTTGTTCGCTCCGGGCATCTTTCCCGGCTCGATGCGCGACATGCACACGGGCTTGGTTCCCGGGTATTTTGAATCTGCGGCAGTGATCACGACACTTGTATTGCTCGGACAGGTTTTGGAGCTTAAAGCGCGCTCGCAAACTTCATCCGCGATCAAGGAATTGCTCCGCTTGGCACCTGAGACCGCGACGGTAGTGAACGACGACGGCACTGAAGACGTGGTTGAGCTGCGAAAAGTACACGCGGGCCAGACCCTTCGCGTAAAGGCGAACGAAAAAGTACCAACCGATGGCGAGATCATCGAAGGCGAGACGTCGATAGACGAATCGATGGTCACGGGAGAATCGCTTCCCGTTGAAAAAGGAAATGGCAGCAAAGTGATCGGCGGCACGATCAACGGTAATCGGCCTTTTCTGATGCGTGCCATTAAGGTCGGCAGCGAGACACTCCTGGCTCAGATCGTAAAGATGGTCGGTGAGGCGCAGCGAAGCCGTGCTCCGATACAACGGCTTGCAGATAGCGTCTCGTCCTATTTTGTCCCAGCGGTGATCATCGTAGCCCTCGTCGCCTTCGGGGTTTGGCTCGTTCTCGGCAGCCTAGCCTATGCGATCGTCGCCGCTGTTTCTGTTTTGATCATCGCCTGCCCATGTGCCCTCGGCCTGGCGACGCCAATGTCTATCATGGTCGGCACCGGTCATGGTGCGAAAAACGGCGTCCTGATCAAGAATGCCGAAGCGTTGGAAACTCTTGAAAAAGTGAATGTGATCGTCGTCGATAAGACAGGCACGCTAACCGAGGGAAAGCCGAGCGTTCAAAAAATAATTCTTAACAGTTTTGAGCCTGGTTTGACTGGCATTGATGAAAACGAATTGCTCCGGCTTGCTGCTTCCCTCGAAAAGCATAGCGAGCATCCGCTTGCATCGGCGATAGTCAACGAAGCGATATCACGCGGCATCGACCTCTATGAAGTTGGCGCATTCGAATCGATTACGGGAAGCGGTTTAAGAGGAACGATTGATGGCCGAAACGTTACCGTCGGGAATGACAAAATGTTTCCGGCAAGGACCCAAAGCCGCGAAGCGGAAGAGATCAGAAATGAGGGGCAAACCCTGATTTTCATTTCCGTTGATGGAGAAATGGCAGGGCTTATCGGCGTCGCTGACGCTATCAAATCGTCGGCAAAGACTGCGATCGATGCATTTCGCCGTCAGAACATCGAGGTAGTAATGATGACCGGCGACAATCGAACCACAGCCGATGTCGTCGCAAAACAGCTAGGTATCGATCAGGTGTTCGCTGACGTGCTGCCGGTAGACAAGGCGGCAAAGGTCAGGGAGCTTCAGTCGCAACGAAAGATCGTAGCGATGGCCGGTGACGGTGTGAATGACGCACCGGCACTCGCCCAAGCCGATGTCGGGATAGCGTTTGCCAGCGGCACCGACGTCGCGATCGAATCCGCTGATATTACTCTGCTGAAACCGGACCTCGACGGTATTCTTAAGGCTCGAAATTTAAGCAGGGCAACGATGAAAAACATCCGGGAGAATTTATTTTTCGCGTTTGTTTACAACATTGTCGGCGTGCCGGTCGCGGCCGGCGTTCTGTTTCCCGTTTTCGGCATCCTTCTTTCACCTATGATTGCCAGCGCAGCGATGACGTTCAGTTCCGTCTCGGTTATCATGAACGCTCTAAGGTTGAGAAATATGAAGCTCTGAGAATGTGTCTACGACGCAAGCAAGGGTCGGGATCAAGTGATCAAACTTTCGTGTTATTTCGTGATTTTTCGCGGCGAAGAGATCTATGTCTAAATTAGCATTGGCAGTCCACGGCGGAGCCGGAACTATCCTGAGGTCGACGATGACACCGGAGCTCGAAAGCGAGTATCGCATCGGCCTCGAGGCGGCCTTAAGAGCAGGTTGGACGATCCTCGAAAAAGGCGGGAGTTCGCTCGATGCGGTCGAGGCTTCCGTTATGACGCTTGAAGACTTCCCGCTTTTCAACGCCGGCCGCGGCTCTGTGTTCACCCACGAAGGAAAGATCGAAATGGATGCCGCGATCATGGACGGCCACGAGTTAAGGGCCGGTGCTGTCGCCTTTGTAAGAAATATCAAAAATCCGGTAAAGGTCGCCCGCCTGGTTATGGAAAAGACCGAGCACGTCCTGCTCGCGGGCGAAGGAGCGAATAAATTTGCCGGGCGAATGAACGTCACCCTCGAACCCGACGAATATTTCTTCACCGACAACCGCTGGCAGCAGCTCCAGCAAGCCATCGCCGCCGGAACCGTTCAACTCGATCACGCTTCGTCAGAACCGGGAGCGGTAGCGACTGGGTCAAATCCGAGATCCCTCGGTACTGTCGGTGCTGTCGCCTGCGACGCCAAAGGCCGTCTCGCCGCCGCAACCTCGACTGGCGGAATGACCAACAAAAAATTTGGCCGCGTCGGCGACACGGCCGTGATCGGGTTGGGGACATACGCTGACGACGTTTGCGCAGTCTCCTGCACCGGCCACGGCGAATTTTTCATGCTCGGTGTCACCGCTTACGATGTCGCGGCGAGAATGAAATACAAGGGATTGTCTCTTGAAGCAGCGGCGAACGAAACAATTGAACACTTGACCGAGATCGGCGGCGAGGGCGGCCTGATCGCGGTTGATTCGAAAGGAAGTGTTGTGCTGCCTTTTAATGCCGAAGGGATGTATCGCGCAAACGTCGGACCCGATGGCTCGTACGACATCCGCATTTATCGTTGACCGGAACATTTTATCTCTCACAATGATCAACATTAACGGAATGACCAGGTTTATTCTCAGTGTAGACACTCCTATTCCAAGACTAAAGTGATCTATTCACAGTATAGATATGTATGTTGTCAGTCTAGATAAGTCTAATTGCTGTCTAGAGAGTTTTATTCGATGAATAATGATTTCGCTTCTTATGTTGAATGAGTCCATTCTCAGAATTGATATGCCTATCGCTGGAATAATCACATCCATCCCTTGAATTGCCCCACCTATTCTTGATACGATTATCACCGTTAAGTCATCTATTCCAATAATTTACCGAAACGTGTATGCTCCCAAGTCAAAAATGGTTTCCAACCAATCGCACGGATCGTGCGGCGTGGTTTCGCAATTTTGCGGCAAATTTCAGTGTATTTGGGCCGTCGCTGGGCTTTACTCCCGCTGAAATACAGGCGGTCATGGACGACAACCAGGCAGTTCAGTTTCTCGCCGCGACAATCACTTCGCTTGAAAGCTATCGAAGGGCAGTGATCGAATACAGAAATAATCTTTGCGAAGGGCGGGCTGGAACGCCGAAGCCGACATTTCCAATGGACCCGAACTTCGTTTTGCCCGTAGATCGTCCAACCGGTATTTACCAGCGGCTTGACGCACTTGTCGCGCGTATCCGCGTCGCCCCGACCTACTCACCCAATATCGGTGCTCAGCTCGGCATTGTTCCGCGAAAGGCCGAAACGCTCGCCCTGCACGAGTCGAGACCCGAGATCACCGTCACGTCGATGCCCAAATCGGTATTGGTTGTGAAATTCGTACGCGGACAATCGCAAGGCGTGACCGTGGAGATCCAAACAGGCAAAGAAAATACGTGGAAGCAGGCCGGGAGATTTTACACCTCGCCCGCCAACCTTGAAATCCCGCCAGCCGAAGACAAAAGCCCCGAGGAAATTCGCCTTCGAGCCCGCTACGTAATGGAAAATACGCCGGTCGGACTATTTTCCGATGTCGTCACAGCGGTTACAACGCCTTGAGGCGTTTCGGAAGAAACAAAAATGTGAATGTGAGGCCAAATGGAAAGCTGAAATGTGGCCCCAAATAAACGCGTTTATCAACGTGATGCCTGATTCAGCTCGACAATCCACAATTGACGCCAACTGGAACGATTTCGCCGCCTCAAATCCAGGGGTAGGGGATTCCAATGCGTTGCGCCATAAACGGCAAATATTAGGCCTACCTGACAGATATACACGTGCTTGGTAGCGGATTTTTTAATGGAGTAACCTTATGAATTTTCGTTGTGTTCTTAGATTCTCCTTAGTTGGCTTCGCCCTGCAAGTTGTAATAAACGTTTTGGGTACTTTTCTGGGGGAATGGTCCAATCGCTTATTGGGCGATGTTTATTGGCCTTTTGTAAGACTTGGGTTGATCCTTGATGCTTCGTCAGAAGGTGGTGGCCATGCGCTGCAAGGTGGAGGGATCCTGGGCTACCTACTGGGTGTCTTCGTTTATTCGGTCTTAATAGGGGCAGCGATTTGTTATTTCAAGCGAGGAAGTCGAACCTAGACCATGGATCCAGACTGATTTTGGGGGAGTTGAGATGTGAAGATTTGTCCAAAAGACTATCTTCGAGCAGGATCTCGCTGGCGGCATCATACTAACTTGAAACATTGTCTTGACTGTAATTGGAGAGTTTTGATCTTCCCGATTCCGCTGGAGCATATAAGGTCTCTCGAGTATTTTCCGGACTTCGGCGTCCACAGACGCTGAATATCGTATCGGGCTGAAGGTCATCGATTTTTTGGTGTTTTCTTTCGTGAAGGCACCGCGATCTTATTAAACTCAAGACAAAGCCTGATCCAATACTCAAAATCCTTCTTCGCTTTGTAACCTGCTGGTTCGACGAAGACAAAGCCTTTCATTTGTCTCTTGCCGTGGATCATCGGTTCGGCGCCGTTCCGTTCGACGGCCTCCTCGTATTTCTCGGGACCCACGCGGCACATCATACGATCGTCGCGGAGGCAGATGCACATCTTGTCGTCGACCATGAAGCACACGCCGGCGAACATCTTCTTTTCCTCTACCTTTTTTTGGCCGGAAAGCTCGTCGCGGATACGGTTCGCCAATTCTTCATCGATCGCCATCTATCTATTGCTCTTTGTTTTTCGCTTCTGCTTCGGCGATCTTTTCCTGGGTTTTGAGATCTCGGAGCTCGTGAATGAAGCCAATGTCTTCGGGTACACGGTCCGCAAGCGTCACCACAAGTTCGCCTTTTCGTCCATGTTTTACGGCGTGGGCGATCGCGTCTCGGCTGTCGGAAATTATTCGCACCTGCGGCTCGTTCGAGCTTTGCGCAATACCTTCCTGCAAGAGACGATATATATCTTCAGCCTTGCGCCCACGCAGGTAATGGCCGCTGCGAATGACGATTCGGTCGAACGCGTCGGCCGCGATCTTGCCGAATTCACGAATGTCGTCGTCACGCCGGTCACCTGCGACGTTGAGCAGGATGG
>JBDTXM010000134.1:0-10322 GCA_040006215.1 Acidobacteriota bacterium | reverse complement strand
TCGCGCTGACTGACGCGGGCATTGAGCTTGACCAAAATTGGCTCGCTGAGCTGATTGCAGTTGTACCTGCAAAGCCAACCGCGGTTGAGGAAAACGAAACTGAACCGCACGTCGATGTTGTCTATGGCAACTACTCACCCGTAATCTCGAATCTATTCGAAAAATGCGCGTGTCTCTGTTATTCTCCGGCCAAGAAGATCAACGGGATCCGGGGAACATCAGTAGCGTCTATGCTGATGCGAAAACAGGTCTGGGCGACCGTGGGCGGATTTCCGGATATGCGAGCAGCCGAAGATCTTATTTTTATGGAGGCGATCGCTGAGAAAGGCTTTGGCATCGCAACCGCTCCGAGTGCAATGATTCACTGGCAATTGCAGCCTGATGTGTTGCGTACCTTACAGAAGTTTATTCTCTATTCGAAGCATAATGTGTGGGCGGGACGGCAATGGGACTGGCATTATGGGATCGTGCGGCTCTATCTGCTGCTGTTACCGTTCCTGCTCCTTGCGGTGGTCCATACCAGATGGTGGCTGTTAGGATTGCCGTTTTGGCTGGCTGCGAGAACGACGAAGCGAATTCTTGCTCACCGATATGAGTGCGGGGTCGGAACTCTGTTCAACCCCTTGATCTTCTTTGGTGTTGCGGGACTCATATTGCTGATCGATCTGGCGACGTTCGTTGGGTGGGGGCAGGCGTTAGTGAGTAGGCAGAAGGCAGTAGACAGAAGGCAGTAGGCAGAAGGCGGGGGACAGAGCGAAAAGGGGTGAACGCGGAAAGCCGCAGTCGTGAGCAAAACTCTTTACATTTGTTATTTCGGAGTGCGGGAGCCGCTTGTGCAGACGCAGGTGATCCCGTATCTGCTTGAGATCGCAAAGGACGAGATCGAGGTGACGCTGCTTACCTTTGAGCCGGACATGAAGGAGAAATGGACGGCGGAGCAGATCGAATCGGAGAGGACGAAACTTGCCGAAAAAGGGATAACCTGGCTTTGCCGGGCGTATCATAAAAGCCCTAGTGTACCTGCCACGGCGTACGATATCTTTAGCGGTGCCTGGTATATCGCTCAGCTTTTGCGCAAAGAGAAATACGACGTGCTTCACGGACGGGTGCATATTCCGACACTGATGGGTTCGTTGGCACGAAAGCTGTCAAAGCATAAGCCTATGCTTCTTTTCGACATACGAGGATTTTTCCCAGAGGAATATACCGATGCCGGTGTCTGGCCCGAGAACGGGTGGCTGTACCGATCGGCAAAACGGGTAGAGCGTTGGCTCCTCGAAGAAGCAGACGGATTTGTCGTTCTAACGGAAAAAGCTCGCGAGATCCTCTTTCCCGAATCCAGGGAAACAGGATTCGACCGATTTGAAAGGCCGGTCGAGGTTATCCCCTGCTGCGTCGATATCGAGAAGTTCAAGACGGCAAATGAATGGTCACGACGCGAGGTGCGAGCTGAGTTGGAGATCGGAGACCGGCGAGTCATCGCATATGTGGGCTCATTTGGTGGTTGGTATCTGTCAAAAGAAATGTTCGATTTTTTCTCGGCGGCACGCGAACAGGATCCGAACACTTTTTTTCTGATCCTTACTCAACGAGACAAAACGATGGTCCACGACGAGTTTATCGCCCGGGGTTTTAAGGAGAAGGACTTTTTTGCCGGCGGCGTGACCCCCGGTGAGATACCCCGGTATTTAAGCTCTGCCGACCTTGCCGTTTCGTTTATAAAAGCCTGCTATTCCAAGCTTTCTTCATCACCAACAAAATTCGGTGAATACTTGGCATCGGGACTCCCGGTCATTAGCAATCCGGGCGTCGGAGATATCGATGAACTTACTGATCGAAACCAGGTAGGGGTATTACTTGGTGGCTTTTCAGCGATCAATTATTTGGCGGCTTTGTCGGCCGTTTTGGTTTTGGGTGATGTGAGCCAACGTTGTAGGGAAACGGCGCGGAATGAGTTTGACCTTCAGAACGTAGCCGGTACGAGATACCGCCGACTGTACGCGAGGGCCTTGAATTCCAATGCCGGAGAATAGCGTGAAATCGGTCGACTCGAAGTTGATCCCAACGGCGGTGTTCGACGTATGTGACACCCTCTACTATTCCAATACGACACATGATTTTGTAAGATGCGTCGTCGAAAAGATGCCGATCTCACCTGCGACCGTGGTTTATCGTTTACTTAACAATAGGTGGTCGCCTTTGCGGTATTTATTCGTCGCGCTAGGTGTAGCGACGGGGTGGGATGGTTTAAAAAAGTACAATGTTTCTGTCCTTACAGGAATGAAGTCGGAAGAAATTGCGGCCCATGCTACATGTTTTGTCGAACAATTCCTTGATCAAAGGAAGATCATCCAGACACACGACCTGATCGAGAAATTCAAAAAAGACGGCTTGAGGGTCGTTTTGTGCTCGTCGAGTATCGATCCGATCGTGGCGGCGGTCGCGCGTGATTTAGGAATTGAAGACTTTGTTGGTACGTCATTGAAATTTGAAGGAGATACGTTTACCGGCGCCATTTCGAACGAAACCACAGGGAGAAAGTTAGCGATCCTCAATACAAAAGATTTGATCGGCAGCCTGGAATATGCGGCCTCGGATAATTTGAGTGATCTGAGTCTGTTAGTAGCCTCAAAGAACGCTATCGCGGTGACCCATCGGCGCAAAAACGAAGCCTTTTGGAAAAGCCGTGATTTTAAGATCATCGATCTGGACATATGAACACCTTTGTCCGGCATATTCTGCCAATAACGTATTTTCAGGCGACCCGTCTTAACCGGTGGGATCTGGTTGCTTACAATGGCTTGGTCGAATGGTTACCCGCTTTAGGATTGTCCTACTTCTACAACGGTCTTGAAATAGCCATTCTCGGTAAGGTCGCGTTGAGTTATCTCGCATTCATAAGTGTCTATGAGGTCGGATATATCACCAACGATGTTTTTAGCGAAAGATTTGAGACGAAACCACGCGGCCGGGCTGAAGAAATAGCCGTCAGCACTTTCTCGGCCGCTGGTTTAATAGGCGCACGGCTTATCTACTTCTTATTTTTCACTTATATTCTCGGAGCATGGAGCAGTACGCTGTGGTGGACATTTTATGCGACCCTTGCCGTTACGTTCGCTCTCCACAATTGTTTGCCGAGCGAGTTTCGCATAGCAACTTTTTTCGGATTAAGTACCTTCAGGTTTTTTGCGCCGATTATATTGACCTTAGGCACTCCCGTGTTGACGATCTTGCTGCCGACTATCTTATTGAACAATTCGCTTTACAGGATGTCCGTTTATTTAGGCAATAAGGGTGACGTTGTCTCGGCCGACCGACAAAATGTTAGATTCAAATTTGCCTTTTACGCAGGCTGTTTCCCACTCTCTATTCTATTTTCTTTCTTCTTTAGCTCGATCCTGCCGGCACTTGTTTGCGGATATTTTCTTCTGGTGTGGGTAATTTATTGGTTAGCCTCTGAATATCGCAAAAAGGGCCAAGTATTGTCGTGACCGATGGCAAGGATCGCTCGCTCGCAGTTCCCAATCTCTATGAGAAGATCTATTTGGAAAGCTAGTTGTGCAAAAGCCCTGTTAGTAAACCTTCTAGGAGTGATCGCGGCACTGATCGTTATGGAGCTCGCACTTCGCCCTTTTGCTACCTCGAAAGGCAAGCTTCCGGCTCCGACACAAAATGCACTCCTGAACCTGCGAAATTTCAAGGAAGATCCTGGCCGAGATATCGAGATAAGACAATTTCAGGAAGGGGCCTCCGTTGCACATTTCAAAAGCGATGGCAGCCGCTCGACGGGAAACGACCTGTTGGAGAATACCCCTACTGGCATAATAATCGGCGACTCTTTTGTCGAAGCATTGCAGGTAAATGATAAAGAGACCATGGGTTAGGTGATCGAGCGCTTGTCTCGGTCAAGCGGAGAGCCATTGAATGTCCGACAATATGGCTGGGGCGGTACTTCATCCGCAACATATCTTGCAATATCGGAATCATTAAATCAGCGATGGAAACCAAAATGGGTCGCGGTTGCTTTTAATTCAGATGATTTTTCGGCAACCTCTTTGACCATAGGACGGTTTTGGCGGACCGAGATCAATCCTTTAGATCTCAGTGTCAAGGCAATCCCTGTGGAGAGAACCGGGGGAGGGGTTGATTCGGTTCTGTCCCGCTTTGGAATGCGGTCGGACGATCTTCGCGACCTGCTAGACCATTCCGTCCTGGCCTATTTGGCTGTGGAAAAGTTTCTATTGAGCCGACAGGAAACAATACGCGACAACATAGAAGGGTCTCGGCCCGATCCAGCGGGTGCCGAAGAACAAAGGCAGGAGGAAATTGCCGCCACGGCAATAGTACGGGCTTTGAGAGCAGCATACGGAGCTAACCTAATCGTTGTCTATGTTCCGGAAATTAATGCGACATCTGGGGAGGAACCCGAACCGATCGACAAGATACTCCAATCAATTTGCTCGATCGAAGGCGTTGGATATGTGTCAGTTCGTGATGCCATGATGCAGCGGCGGCGGTCTCGAAATGAACTGCCGGAGGGGTTTAGAAATACACTTCCCGGCACGGGTCATCTGAATAGCTTAGGGCATGAGATCGTTGGAGAGGAAGTTTGGCGAGCGGTTTCATCGCGTAAATGACAGGGCTTAGATATGGTCTTTACCTCGCTCGTTTTTCTTGAATTCTTTCTCGTCGTTCTCGTCTGCCTGGCTTTACTGCCTACGCGAACTTCTCGGCAATTCCTGATCCTTGCCGCCAGTTGTTTTTTTTACGCGTATTGGAAGCCCGTTTATTTGCTATTGCTGGCCACGCCAAGTCTTATCGACTACGTATGTTCCATCAGGATCGAAGACAGCAAGCGTGAAGCGTCCCGATTTAGATGGTTGCTCGTAAGTCTCGTTACGAACCTGGCGTTGCTGGGATACTTCAAATATTCAAATTTCTTTATTGAGAATGTTTCGGAACTCCTCGGAATTCAGCCGATGCATTTGAACATCGTCCTGCCCGTAGGCATCTCCTTTTTCACGTTTAAAACGTTAAGCTATACGATCGACGTCTACCGCCGAGAGATACCTGCCTCCCGCAGTCTTTGGCAATATACGATGTTCGTAACATATTTTCCGGAGCTTGTTGCCGGGCCGATCGTCCGCGCATCCGTTTTCCTGCCGCAGATGACTCGCTCCCTAAAATTCTCTTGGGTGAGAACGTCCGTAGGCCTGCAGATCATACTTTTGGGGTTTACAAAAAAGCTCCTGGTAGCCGATCGTTTATCGGGCTTCTCAGATGAGATCTTTTCGCACCCGGCCCAATACTCTTCCTTTACAGTCATCACGGGCGTTTTGGCATATTCGCTGCAGATATATTGCGATTTTTCCGGATATTCGGATATAGCGATCGGAGTTTCTAAGATAATAGGTTTTGATCTGCCCGAAAATTTTAATATGCCTTACCTCGCCACGTCGATAACCGAGTTTTGGCGAAGATGGCACATAACACTTTCACAATGGCTTCGCGACTATCTTTATAAACCTCTTGGCGGCAACAGAAAAGGCAGGTTCAGAACATACGTAAATCTTTTTATCGTGATGCTGCTTGGCGGGCTGTGGCACGGCGCTAGCTGGAACTTTGTTTTCTGGGGAGCGTTGCATGGTACGGCATTGGCTATTCACAAGATCTGGAAGGAATTGGATCTATTTCCAGCCGTAGACAATGGAAAGGTTTGGAAGATCGCGACAAAAATAATCTCCTGGTCGGCGACCTACCTGTTTGTCTGTTTTGCGTGGATCTTTTTTCGCTCCCAGGATTTCTCTACGGCCAAGGTAATAATAATGAAAGTAACCGGATTTGAACCGAGCGGCATCACTTGGGTCTATACTCCGTTCTTTATATGTTCTGGGGCCGTCATTCTCGGTCATGCCATCGGGGTCGTTTTGGCCAAAAGGGCGAAACAGGCTGATAGCAGGCCTAATCGAATAACCGCTCCCAGGCTTATCCGAAATCTCTATAGGGGCGCACATGGAAGATTTGGGATCAGGCCTAGTCCTTTCAGCGGGGCCTATGTCCTGCTTCCATTTCCAGGCTTCCTTGGCTCTTTTCTAATTACCCTTTGGATCTTAGTTATCTATTTGTTTGCCCCTTTTGGTACCAATCCGTTTATTTATTTTCAATTCTAGACTCGCTTCGAAGCGGCCCTTTGCTTTTTCGATACTAATATCGGAAAAACCAAAATGATACTATTACTATTTCGATCGTCGTGCGACTTCGCGTGATGACGGTTAAGGCGCTGCATGGAATAATGAAAACGAATCGACTCAAGTTTGCAGTCCTACTTTTGATCGCTGGTGTCCCGTCTATCATTAAGCGCCCGTTGTATAGATTCTTCTTTGGTTACAAGATCGGAAAACGGGTACGGATCGGGTTCTCGGTGATCGATGTACGCGAATGTTTGATCGAGGACGATGTCACTATCGGGCATCTCAACTTGTTTATCGGCACCAGGAAATTACGCATCGGGGACCATGCAAAGATCGGGCATCTGAATATCATTCGCGGCGGTGACGAGGTTGATCTTGGCCGGTACGTCGAGATCCTTCGGCAAAACGAGATCAATTCTATCCCCGATCCGATCGTGGTCAATCCGACCGACCCGCGATTTATCTTAGGCGACGGCAGCGTTATCGCGGCATCGCATAAGATAGATTTTACGGACCGGGTGGAGTTTGGAAAACGCGTGATCCTGGGCGGACGCAATTCGTCTCTTTGGACGCACAACCGGCAGATGACCAGCCCGATAGTTGTCGGCGATTACAGTTATCTGGGGTCCGAGATCCGCATGACACCGGGCAGCCAGATACCGCCAAAATGCATCGTCGGAATAGGCGCTGTCGTTACGAAAAAATTCGAGGGTGAATATATGCTGATCGCGGGAGTTCCGGCAAAGGTGGCCAAACAGCTCGATGAAGACGGTCGGTTTTTGACCGAATATAAAACTCGGGCTGACTTGCCTGACGAGATCTGATCGAGGGATCTGCTGTAACCGATGAAACGGTCTATTTTAATTGCAGCCGCGGCTCTGGTCGCTCTGGCGATGGTTGCGCTAGCGTACCCCGAAGGCTTTGCAGCGCTAGCCATAGTCTCGCTGTTATCAATAGCCGCAATTCTCCTGTTTCGTCAGTTCGGCGATGAAAAGGAATTTTTGACGAATGTATTTCTTGCGGGCCTACTTCTTCGTCTTCTTTTCGGGATCTTTGTTCACGTCTATGACCTCCGCGACTTTTTTGGCGGTGATGCAAATACCTACGACTTTCGCGGATTCACGTTGATGCAGTATTGGTTAGGCCATCTAATGGCTACTGACACCAGTGTGCTAACGGCGTCGTCACCCAGCGGGCCGGGCTGGGGGATGAATTACCTGGTTGGCGGGATCTACATGGTATTCGGACAGAATATTTTTGCCGCCCAATCGTTCTGTGCGGTTGTCGGAGCGGCGACGGCGCCCATGGTCTATTTTTGTTCGAAGCGGCTGTTTGAAAATACTAGCGTAGCCAAGATCTCAGCCCTTTGCGTCGCGGTCTTTCCTGCATTTATTATCTGGTCGGGGCAGTTGCTAAAGGACGGCCTGATCGTATTTCTGCTTGTGCTGATCATAACGATGGTCATACAGCTGCAATCACGATTTAGTTACCTTAGTATCGTTGTTCTGGTCGTATCGCTGTTTAGCGTCATGTCGCTGCGGTTCTATATTTTCTACATGGTTGCGATCGCAGTGACCGGCAGCTTTTTGATCGGCGTGACAAATTCGGTTGACGCGATCGTGCGAAGGACCATTGTTCTGGTGCTGATCGGGCTTGGACTTACCTATTTCGGGGTGGCCAGAAATGCTAATGTCGATCTGACCAGGTTTGGAAATCTGGATGTACTCCAAAACAGCCGTCTGGATCTGTCTCGCTCTGCCGAGTCGGGATATGGCGAAGACACTGATGTATCGACGACCAACGGAGCCCTGAGTGCTCTCCCCGTTGGGTTTCTTTATCTGATGCTAGCCCCGTTTCCGTGGCAGGTGAATAGTTTTCGAGCCGCGATCACATTGCCCGAGGTGCTTTTGTGGTGGGCGATGATACCGGTGGTCATTTATGGCCTGTGGTTTTCGATCAGGCATCGTTTGCGAAAGGCCTTTCCGGTACTCATTTTCTCGTTGCTGTTAACCATGGCGTATTCTATCTTTTTGGGAAACGTCGGCACGGCCTACCGGCAGAGGACGCAGATACAGGTCTTTTTATTTATTTTTTTTGGCGTAGGCGTAACGATATACAAGGAGCGAAAAGAGGACAAGAAGAGCCGCACGAAGAGGCGACCCGAACTGAAGATATAGCGATGTGCGGAATTACCGGATTTATAAATGCGAATGGTGCGGCAGCCGACAGCGAGCTGCTTGCCGCCATGAATTGCGCTATCGAGCATCGCGGGCCTGACGAAGACGGCTTTTATTTCAATGAGAATGTGGGCTTAGCAATGCGCCGGCTTGCGATCATCGATCTGGCCGGCGGGCAGCAGCCGATACACAATTCCGACAAAACAAAATGGATCGTATTCAACGGCGAGATCTACAATTACCGAGAGCTTCGTGAGCAGCTGAATGCCCGCGGACATAAGTTTTATACCAACTCGGATACCGAGGCGATCGTTCATCTATATGACGAATACGGCCCCGATTGTCTCCAGCATCTCCGCGGCATGTTTGCGATCGCTATCTGGGATGAGACGGACAAGTCGTTGTTTCTTGCCCGCGACCGTGTCGGTAAAAAGCCCCTCCTTTATTCGCACCAGGCTAACGGCGATCTGATCTTTGGTTCCGAGTTTCAGGCACTGCTTCAGCATCCGTCGATCTCGCGTGAGGTCGATCCCGAAGCGATCGATAGCTATTTCTCATACCTTTGCATTCCTGCACCTCAAACGGCTTTTAAAGAGATCAGAAAACTCGAGCCGGGCCACTGGATGGTCTGGAAGAATGGCGAGATCAAGACCGAGCGGTACTGGCTGCCAAATTTCTCAAAAAAGATAAAGATCTCGGAAGAAGATGCGATAGAGGAGACGACCCGCATTCTCCGCGAATCGACGAAACTTCGCATGATCTCCGAGGTGCCGCTCGGGGCGTTTCTATCGGGCGGCGTTGATTCGTCTACCGTTGTCGCCCTGATGGCACAGGAGAGTGATACACCGGTCAAGACGTTCTCGATCGGGTTTGAAGAAGCCGATTTTAGCGAATTGAAATATGCCCGGATCGTCGCAGAACATGTCGGGGCCGAGTACAACGAGTTTATCGTCAAGCCAAACGCGCTTGAGATACTGCCGACGCTTGTCAGGCATTACGGCGAACCCTACGCCGATTCATCTGCGATACCGACCTATTACGTCGCCCGTGAGACTCGTAAACACGTGACCGTCGCTCTCAATGGCGATGGCGGCGACGAGAGTTTCGCGGGGTACGAGAGACACGCGGCGATGCTTGTCGCTGAGCGGTATCAGCGAATTCCAAAGTTTGTCCGCGGAGCATTGATCGAAACCCCTCTAAACGCGGTGCCGACGTCGGAATTGAAGCGAAGCCGTTTCCGCGACGCAAAACGATTTTTGAAGGTCGCCAAACTGGCAAAGTCCGAACGATACTTTCGCTGGACCTCGGGCTTCGATCCCGAAGCAAAACGAGAGATCTATACGAGAGAATTTTCGGATGCGGTCGGCAAGCAGAGATCGTCGGACTACGTGGACAAGTGGTTTGCGACGGCTAACGGATCGGGCCTTTTGGACGCGACGCTGCTCAACGATCTGATGCATTATTTGCCCAACGACTTGCTTGTAAAGGTAGATATCGCGACAATGGCAAATTCGCTCGAGGCTCGTTCGCCCTTTCTCGATCACAAGCTGATCGAGTTTGCAGCCAGCCTACCTGAGAGCCTTAAAATGCGGGGATTTCGCACCAAGCCCTTGCTAAAAAAGGTGGCGGCACGGCTGGTTCCAACAGAGGTCATCTACCGGCGAAAGATGGGTTTCGGTGTGCCGGTCGGAAAATGGTTCCGCGGCGAGATGAAGCAGTTTGTTCGCGACGTTTTGCTCGACAAAAGCTCTCTGGATCGCGGCATCATTCGCCGCGAGGCGATAGAAAAATATGTTGCCGAGCATACAGCGGGCGAGCGTGATCACTCATACCAGATCTGGAGCTTGCTCATGCTCGAGCTTTGGTTTCGCGAATTCATAGATTAATTCGCTGCGTGCGGTCTATAAATTATGAAAGGTGTGGTTTTGGCGGGAGGGCTGGGTTCACGGCTTCA
>JBDTXM010000133.1:0-10416 GCA_040006215.1 Acidobacteriota bacterium | reverse complement strand
CGGGGCGAAAAAGATGCTTAAATATCGCCAACCCGCCGAATTTGCTACATTTGTCCTCGGAATATGCACGTTGCACTGGTCGAACCCGAAATACCGCCGAATACCGGCAACATCGCCCGCCTGTGTGCCGCCACGCGGACACCGCTACACATTGTCGGAGTTACCGGATTTCGGATGGACGACCGGACGCTGAAACGGGCCGGACTGGATTACTGGAACGAGGTCGAGCTGTGTCGGCATGTCGACCTGGAGGAACTTTATTGTAATTTGCCCGACTCGCGATTTCTATATTTCTCCACCAAAGTGAGCCGGGTTTATACGGATTGGGAATTCCAAGTGAACGACTGTCTCGTCTTCGGCCCCGAGACTCGAGGCCTGCCGTGCGAGGTGTTAGACATTAATCTCGAACGCTGTCTGACCATTCCGATGGTCAACAAAAACGTCCGCAGCCTCAACCTTTCAACAAGTGTCGGCATCGCTCTATTTGAAGCCATCCGGCAGACGAACACGGGTAACCAGTAGTCGCGATCACATCCTCATTTCACGAAACATCGCAATTCGGGTGGGCATCGTTTTGACGAGTTATGGCGTCATAATAAACGTGTGGAGATCGGAACTAATTGTTCGGATTTAGGAGATGAGAGAAATGAAAAAGACTGGTTTATTTACCGCAATCATAATTGGAATTTTAGCCGTCGGAGTGTTTACGGTAGGGGTGTCGGCACAGTCGAAAACGATCGATCAGCAGGTCAATAGGAAGATACATATGTTGACCAACTATGGCGTGTTTGACCATATCACTTTTCAGGTGAACGGTCCGGTCGTTACGCTGTCGGGTAAAGTGAATTCACTCGGCACAAAGAGCGAAGCCGGTGCTTCGGTAAAGCGTGTTCCGGGCGTTGAAAAGGTGGTCAATAATATCGAATATCTGCCGCCGTCGTCGTTTGACGATTCTATTCGTGAGCGAGTGTTGGCGACGCTGGCCCGCGGAGGGCTCGGCGGATATTTCTGGGAAGCGAATCCCGACGTACGGATCATTGTAGAGAACGGCCACGTTACGCTAGAAGGTTACGTGATGAATTCGGGCGACGTTAACCGTGCGAACATTCTGGCGAACGGCGTTTCTGGTGTTTTCAGCGTGCAGAACAACCTGAAAGTCGGCGACGATCCTTATCGTTCGTAAACGTTGCGAACCCGTCAATGGAAAAAAGCCGGACTTTCAAGTCCGGCTTTTTTTCTTTTAGTAGATCTTGATGACCTGACCATTGATCCGGCCTTCGACGCTTCTGACATAGGCGTTGACGACTTTGGCCATCGGGACCGCATCGAAACCGGCGAATACATCCGCATATTTCTCGGCGGAATCTTCCACAACATTAGGACAAATTACATTTATCCGAATTCCGCGCGGCAATTCCTGCGCGGCGGCCAGCACAAAACTGTTGATGCCGCCATTGGACATCGAACCGGCCGTCGAACCAACTATCGGATAATCGGCGAGAATTCCTGTCGTGAGCGTGAACGATCCGTTCTCGTTGATATATTTCTGGCCGATACGCACAAGATTGATCTGACCCATCAGCTTGCCACGAATGTTCACGTAAAAATCTTCTTCAGTGATCTCGCTAAACGGAGCGAACTTCGACGGACCGGCGGCGGAAATTATTGCATCGATATTCTCGACCGCCTTGTACATCTCTTCGATGGATTGTGCCGAAGTGATATCAACCCCGACGTCCTCGCCTTTTCTACCCGCCTTTATCAGGTCGTGCTTTTTTGAAAAAGCTTCGACTATCCGTTTTCCGATTGTGCCGCTAGCACCGATTAATAAAATTTTCATTAAAATCCATTACAGGAATCCCGACTGGTATGCGAGAACGAAGGTAATAACAAAAAGGCAAATATGGATTGCGGCGAGTATGATCGCCAAGAAAATCCTTTTCTTAATAAAGCTAAAAAGAAGTCCGTATATCGGGAACTGAATAATTGTGGACACAATAAGGATGGTGTTCCGCGGCTCGGAATCTCCAGGTGGTTGCGAGAAAAACCTGCCAACAAACGGTGCAAAGGACAGTGCATGGAAAGCGAATAGTAGCAATTATATAGTCCCCTTCTCCCGCGCCGGTGGAAACGAGACCCGCAAACAGTGCAAATGGTGTAACTATCAACGAGATTATGAACGGGATTAACCGTCTGAGCAATCCCATCGCTCGAATGTTAGCGCCTTTGCCTTTCAACTGCGAATCCGTCATTATATCTGTTTGCCTTTAAGGGCAAACTTACATCTATGATCGAGACTAAGAATATCAGAAATATAGCCATTATCGCTCACGTCGATCATGGCAAGACGACATTGGTTGACGCAATGCTGGCGCAGTCTGGGACGCACCGGGACAATGAGACGGTGGTTGACCGCGTGATGGACTCGATGGACCTCGAACGAGAACGCGGCATCACCATCATGGCGAAGAACACCTCGGTGCGATACGGCGACTACAAGATCAACATCCTCGACACGCCGGGCCACGCCGATTTTGGCGGCGAGGTCGAGCGCGTGCTCAAGATGGTCGATGGAATTGTGTTGCTCGTCGATGCTGCTGAGGGCTGCCTGCCGCAGACGCGTTTTGTGCTTCGAAAAGCTCTTGAGCTGAAGCTGCCTGCGATCGCCCTGGTCAACAAGATCGACCGTCAGGATTCACGTCCCGAAGAGGTGCTGGACGAGATCTATGACCTGTTCATCGATCTCGGAGCAAACGACAGCCAAATAGAATTCCCTGTCCTTTATTCGATCTCACGTGACGGCATTGCAAAAAAAGACCTTGCCGACGAAGGCAAAAACCTGATCCCGCTGTTCGACCAGATCATCGAATCGATCCCTGCTCCGCACGCGTTGCGTGACGATTCGCTGCAGCTGCTAGTTGCAAATATCGATTACAACCCGTTTGTCGGACGCCTCGCGATCGGACGTATCTTTTCTGGTGACATTGCGAAGAACCAGGAAGTTGCGGTCGCGAAACGTGACGGTACGGTTATAAAAACCCGCGTCAAGGAGCTTTTTGTTTTCGAGGGACTGGAACGCACGACCGTTACCGAAGCCGGCACGGGCGAGATCGTCGCTCTCGCCGGATTTGATGATATTGAGATCGGCGAGACGATCACATCGGTCGACAATCCAAAGCCGCTGCCGGTCATCAACGTGGATGAACCGACCATTGGAATGATCTTCGGCGTCAACACGTCGCCATTCTCGGGAATTGACGGAAAATTCGTCACATCCCGTCAGATCAAAGAACGCCTCGACCGCGAACTGCTCGGAAACGTCGCTCTTCGGGTTGAGCTGACGGACGCGGCAGAACAATTTAAGGTGTCCGGCCGCGGCGAATTGCAGCTTGCGATCCTGATCGAGATGATGCGCCGCGAGGGTTATGAAGTGCAGGTCTCAAAGCCGGAGGTCATCACCAGGCGAGACGAAAAAACAGGCGAGCTGCAGGAACCGATCGAGCAGGTCGTCATCGATGTGCCTGAGGAATTCATCGGCGTCGTCACTGAAGCCCTTGGCCGCCGTAAGGGCCAGATGACCAAGATGATCAACAATGGTTCGGGCCGCGTACGTTTGGAGTACGAAATTCCCTCGCGTGGGTTGATCGGTTTTCGCGGTGAGTTTTTGACCGAGACGAAAGGTACGGGACTGCTCAATACGATCTTTCTGCGATTCGACAAATGGCAGGGCGATATGAAAGGCCGCCAGACCGGCTCACTCGTCAGCGACCGCATGGGCGAGACCAATACCTACGCTCTCTACAATCTGCAGGAACGAGGCGTACTTTTCGTCAAACCGCAGATCAAGGTTTACGAAGGAATGATCGTCGGTGAGAATGCCCGTGCCGTTGATCTCGATGTAAACCCGATCAAAGAAAAGAAGCTCTCCAACATGCGAACCACTAGCGCCGACGAAGCGATGCGCCTTGTCCCGCAGCGCGAAATGTCGCTCGAGCGAGCCCTCGAATTCATCGCCGACGATGAACTCATCGAAGTAACACCCAAATCTATCAGGTTGCGAAAACGAGTGCTGAAGGCAAACGAACGGCCGAAGAAATAACGGGCAAATTAATAATTTTTATAAAGCGGTTCCATCGTGAGCCGCTTTTTTTTCACTCGGCTGAGTTTTCTTCTTGACGTAACTTTCTAGTTACGTTACTCTTTATTTACATTAGGAGGAAAAGAATTATGAATTTGGACGAAATGACTTTGGATATTCAACAGGAAGTTGAGGTTAAGGGGAAGATCGATGAGGTTTTCAAGAGCGTGATCAATCGCTTTGGGAAGGGCAGCACGACAGCGAATGGCGAATCGATGCAGCTCAATATCGAGGAATTTGCGGGCGGGCGATGGTACCGGGACCGCGGAGAGGGCGTACAGCATTTGTGGGGACACGTTCAAGTGATTAAGGCTCCGGTGCTCCTAGAGTTGAGCGGTCCGATGTTTATGTCGTACCCGGCTTTGAATCATATTGAGCTAAAGCTTGAAGAGGTGACGGGCGGTACAAAGGTGGTGTTCAGACACAGGGCCGTCGGAATGCTCGAACAACAGCACCGCGAAGGCGTAAAAGAGGGGTGGAAGCATTTCCTCGATGCCGTGCAAGGTGATTTCGCGCAAGCGGCAGGCTCGCCCGCGTAACATATGGCAGACGACCTCGATGTGGTTTGGAAGGCTTTGTCTGACGCGACCCGACGCACAATTCTCGATGAATTGCGGCGGGGCCCCAAAACGACGACTGAGATCGTTGAGGCCTTTCCAAACATGACACGCCACGCCGTGATGAAGCATATCGATGCTCTTCGCAACGCGGGACTTGTCGTCACCCGAGAAGACGGGAGGAGGCGGATCAATTCGCTCAACGTCGTCCCAATTCGCCAGATATACGAACGATGGGTTGGCCCATTCTCCGAGCTTTGGTCGAGCACGCTGCTCCGATTAAAGGACGATGTCGAGTCGAAGGAACAGGGATAACAATGGCAAAAGGAACAAAAGATGATCCGTGGAAGTTGAAAACGCCGCCGAGAACGTCTGAGTACGAGATGTACAAGGGCGTTAAGGACGGCAAGGAAATTATCGTTTGTACGGTCGGCAAAACAGTTCTGCACTACGACGCACGCTGTATTGACGATCGGCGCGCGATGCTCCAGGAACATGGCGACTGGATCAAACTCGGGAGTGCGAATGAGCAAAAGCCGGCGAAAGATGGAACGGTCGAGGAATGGGGCCGATCAGCAGAAAACCCGGTGGTGGTTGGTACGGCCTGAAAAAAGGTCTTCGCGGACGGTTCGGTATGTATGTTCCGCCGCTCATGGAGGAACTGGGCTTGGCAGAGGTCGAACATAATCCACGGAACAATAGGATGAAAGCCAAATAGACGAATTAATGAACCAAGAAATAAGGAGAGAAAAATGCAGGCAGAAACAAAACAAATAAGGATAGCCGATTCGATATTGGCTGAGATGGACCAGGAAGCCGTAACAACAAACAAGCTGTTCGACATTATTCCGGAGGACAAGTTGAGCTGGCGGCCGCATCCGAAAGCGAGGTCGCTGGGCGAACTAGCCATGCACATCGCTCGCTTGCCCGAAGGCGTAGCTCAACTGGGCGATTCGGACACCGCGGAAGCTCCAAATTTTCCACCCGATCCGGAACCAGCCAGCCGTGCCGAGATCCAGCAAGCTTTCGCTGAAAGTTTTAGGAAGGCAAAAAGTATTGTCGACTCGACTGACGATGCGCGTGCGATGGCTGCGTGGACACTGACAAAAGATGGCAAAACGCTGATGACCATTCCCAGGATCGCATTTTGGCGTTCTATCCTTCTCAATCACAACTATCACCATCGTGGACAGCTTTCATCCTATCTGCGCGAATTGGATGTCGAACTTCCCTCGATCTACGGGCCTAGCGCCGACGAGAACCCGTTTGCTTAGAACTTGGATCTGTATCTATCAAGGAGGAGTAAAATGGCAATAGCCACACCAGAACAAATTCATAATATCGTTTCGGAGCATCAGGTCGTGTCGCCCAAAGAATGGATTGCGGCGCACGAGAAGATGCTCGATAAGGAAAAGGAATTGACGCGCACGCGCGACGCTCTGGCGGCAGAGCGTCGTCGCATGCCGTGGATGGCCGTTGAGAAAAGCTATGAGTTCCACGGGCCAAACGGCGGGGTCAGTTTCCTTGACCTATTCGAAGACCGCGATCAGTTGATCGTTTATCGTGCCTTCTTCGAACCGGGGGTCTTTGGCTGGCCCGACCACGCCTGCCGCGGATGCTCATTCGGGGCTGACCAGGTTTCACACCTCGCGCATTTGAATCAACGTGATACAACGCTTGTTTACGCGTCACGTGCTCCTCAAACTGAAATCAGACGGCTAAAGGAGCGCATGCAGTGGTCGATTCCGTGGTACACGATCACGGACGGTTTCGACAAAGACTTCGGCGTGGATGAGTGGCATGGACACAACGCATTTATTCGCGACGGCGACAAGATATTCCGCACTTATTTTATCAACAGCCGAGGCGACGAACAGATGGGAAGCACGTGGAACTATCTGGACATGACTGCTCTAGGACGTCAGGAAAATTGGGAAGATTCACCCGACGGTTATCCGCAGACCGAGCCTTACAAATGGTGGAACTGGCACGATAATTACGACGAAAAGTCGTCCGACGCCTGGGCAAAGGTCGCTGATCGCGGCATCGAGCTTCAGGGCATCACGAGGAAGTAGTTTTGCGCAATAGCAGCCATCGCTCAGGAGCAGATCATGTTTAATTCGATGAATCCGCGATGCTGCGCGAACATTCAACCGAGTTGGTTCGGCCGCAGCATCACCACAGTAAAATGGATCGTTCCGGGAACGATCCTAGTGTTAATGCCGAAGTGTCCGCTCTGCTTCGCTGCCTACATAGCGGCGGCAACGGGCCTCGGAATATCTTTCTCGACCGCAGCGACCATTCGGATTTTCTTGATGGTTTCCTGCATAGGTTTGATCGCAACGGCCCTTATAAAAACGATCCGTCGTCCGCGTTTTCGGTAAAATATCTTCGATAGAATTTGATGGGCGGCGACGCAATTGTATCCGCCCTTTTCGTTTATCTATCGTATCTCGCACTCAACCTACCGAGTGCAACCGCTCCGAGAACCAAACCAAGATCGCGAAGTGCGACGTCGAAAGAACCGGGTATCATCAGTAGATTTACTATGATCAATACTAGCCAGAGGGCGACCACGTAGGCGAATATCTTCGGCTTGATAAATACGCCGATGCCCGCCACGATCTCGATCACACCAACGACCATCATGAACTGGTGCCCATGTCCGCCTAGCATATTATTTACGATGGCGGGGAGATATTTGTCCCAATCGGTGAGCAAGTGAAGAAATTTGTCCAAAGCTGCGTTGGGATCCGTGCTGCATGATGTGGGAACGATGATCGCCGGCCCACGAACGATCGGGACAAAACTAAGCCTGGACAAAAAGATCCAGGATGCCATTAAGTCTCTGGAAGATCTGGGCGGGGCGGCGATCGCGGAAAAGTCTGACGGTGGTGTAATGATAAAAAGCGAGAGCTGCCCTTTCGCGGATGCGGTCGTTGAGCATCCTGAGATCTGTAAGGTGGCTGAATCGATGATCGGGGAGATCGTAGGATAACCGGTACACGAAACTTGTGATCGCACCGCATCGCCGAAATGCCGTTTTGCAATAGAAACGGCCTAAGCCCCGATGAGTCCCGGCCGTAAAACTCCGCCGAAAACGCTGCCGCCATTTCGCACCGCTTCTCTGACTTCTTCGACCAGGCGTCGCTTGTTTTTTGTAGTAGTCGTCCGTTGGACAAATCGGACCTGCGGCGGCGTTGCCTTGCCGTTCATTGCGATCGCCTGCCATGTCGGATCGCCTGCGCTCCACGCGATCATTTCGACAAACATCGGTACCATGTCCAATCCACGATCGGTCACAGTATAGATCTCTTTGCGCTTGTCGGACGGATCCTGGGTCTTCGAGATCAGGCCTTCGCGTTCAAGATATTCGAGGCGTCCAGCAAGGATGTTTGTTGCGATCTTTTCATCCGATTTGAGGAACTCGCCGTAACTTCGCTTTCCCCAAAAGATAATGTCGCGAAGTATAACCAGCGACCATTTATCGCCGATCGTTTCAACCGCGAAATTTACCGGACAATTAGAACGCCGGCCTCCAAATGGATCTTTTCTCACCCAGAAAAGATAACATACTTGCAAAGACAATCAATCTTAATTGTTAAAGACAAGTAACCTGCGACGGTCTGTCGATCTTTTTACCATTTTTTTGATTGGTAAATATTGATAACATTGTATTTACGTATTATAAGGACACTTGCTCCGCATATTACTTGTACAACACAAGTAATATCACTTGCATTCCACAAGTGACTTATGTATATTAGCGTCAGATCGAAGAGATCAAGTAAAAAATCAGGAGAAACACGAATGGAAACAACAGCGCAGAAAGAGAGCAAAGGTAAAATAACGATAGAAGTAAACATCGCAGCAGACGCTAATAAAGTTTGGGACTACTGGACCAGACCTGAGCATATTACGAAGTGGAATTTCGCCTCGGACGACTGGCATTGCCCGAGGGCCGAAAATGATCTAAGGGTCGGCGGAAAAATGGTCTCACGAATGGAAGCCAAGGACGGGAGTTTCGGCTTCGACTTTGAAGGAATCTACGATGAGGTGATCCAAAACGAGAAGATCGTTTATACGATCGCCGACGGCCGGCAGGTTACCACAAGTTTTGAAAGTCTTGACGACACGACGGAAATCGTTACAATTTTTGACGCCGAAAAAGAAAATCCGGTCGAGATGCAGAAAGGCGGATGGCAGGCGATCTTGAATAATTTCAAGAAATACGTCGTGGCTGATTAGGGCCTATCAGGGAGGAAAAAGTGCAAGCAGGACAAAGCTCCAGCAGTATATCCAAAGGCAGGCTTTGGGCAGGCTATATTCTCAGCGGCTTACCGGGATTGTTTTTGCTGCTGGACGGTGGAATGAAACTGTTCAAACCCGAGGCTGTGGTAAAGGGTACGGTCGAGTTAGGGTGCCCCGAAAGCGTGATCATTCCCTTGGGCATCGTTCTCGTTATTTCGACCATCCTTTACATAGTCCCCCGCACAGCAGTTCTCGGCGCCATCTTGCTTACTGGCTATTTAGGGGGCGCCGTGGCGACGCATGTCCGAGTCGAGGGCGGGGCGTTCCCAATTTTGTTTCCCGTCTTTTTCGGAGCCCTTGTTTGGGGTGGGCTCTATTTGAGAGATCGTCGGATCGCGGATCTTGTACCGCTGCGGTCGGCGTAAAGTCAAGGCGTGGTGTTTGCAAAAACATATCCAGCCAAGATAGGGTGTTTACACAAAAAATATACAAAGCAGGAGATCAGCGATCATGGCAAACATAAATCCATATCTAACCTTTAAAGGGAATTGCGAAGAAGCCTTTAATTTTTATAAGTCGGTTTTCGGAGGCGAGTTCGCCACAATAATGCGGATGGGCGACGGTAGCGGCGGAATGGAAGTTCCGGACGCAGCGAAGAACCAGATCATGCATGTTGCACTGCCGGTCGGCGATACGGCGATGCTGATGGGAAGCGACGCGATGGAGGGTTTTGGCCCACCGTTCAACGCGGGTAATAACTTTTCGGTCGCCGTCGGGCCAAAGAGCAAAGAAGAGGCCGATAAACTGTACAACGGATTGGCAGCCGGCGGGACTCAGACGATGCCGATGGCGGATGCTTTTTGGGGAGCTTATTTCGGAATGCTGGTCGATAAATTCGGCATTCAATGGATGGTCAATTTTGACGCCTCGAGGAACGCTTGATCGAAGGTTGACGAAAGGAGTTTATGGACGAGAAACGACCTGACTACGCTAATGGAAAGATTTGCTACATCATAATCCCAGCCGACGACCCTCAGCGTTCGGCAAATTTCTTCGAGAAGGCGGTCGAATGGAAGATCCGTAGGGACAATCACGGTTCGCTCTCGTTTGACGATGGCGTCGGCCAGGTCAGCGGTATGTGGATCACCGATGCAAAACCGCTTACGGATACGGGCCTCAGGATTCACATCATGGTCGCGGACATCGCGGCGACGGTCGAGAAGATCAAAGCGGAAGGCGGCACGATCGTTCGGGATTTCGACTTGAACGCATCCGAGGTGACGGCTGAATTTACCGATCCCGCGGGAAACATATGGGGCCTCTATCAGGAGCGCGCGTTGGCTGGCAAATAGGTCGGAAAATTAACTTGGCGAAGGCGGGTGAAATAAGGTAAAGTTTCTAGCAAAAGGAGACATTTTATGATCAAGAAAGTGATTCTCGGGATCCTTGTCGTCGTCGTTCTCATTGTGG
>JBDTXM010000132.1:0-10422 GCA_040006215.1 Acidobacteriota bacterium | reverse complement strand
ATCGTGTAGTTCGAGATCGCAGCTTCGACATCACCTTTTTTTAAAGCGTCAGTTCCCCGCTGATAAGGTGACCTGCTTTGCTCAGGTATCGCAGGCTTCGATCTCATCACGGACTGCCCGCACACCATCGCTGCTCCCATTCCGACTAGTAAGAGAACGAAAAAAGGGGCGGCAAGACGCATCAGATTTTTGAGTAAGTTTGTAAACGTGACTCCAGCTCAGATGATAAGCCGAAATGACATTCATTTCCAAAAGATAAGAAAAAATCGGAGGCCTTACCCTCCGTAGATTTAACTAAATGCTGGGCGACAACACTATCTGAACACGCCGGTTCTTTGCCTTATTCGCAGCCGTCGTGTTCGGAGCGACTGGCAGCGTGGCTCCCATGCCGGTCGCCTGCATTCTGGCAGACGGAACGCCGAGCGATGTCTCACGGTCGGCAATTGCCTGTGCCCGCTGCTGGGTGAGCGACTGCAGAGCTTCAGGCGTACCTGCGTTGTCGGTATGCGATTCGATCACGATCGCGTAGTCAGGGTTATTTCCAAAAATATCCGCAAGCGAGGTCATCTTGGCATCGGCGTTCGGCGCAAAGCCTGTCGAACGCGTTCCAGCCCAAAAGTTTTCGGGCAGCGTCAAGACTATCCCGCGTTCGTTTTTTGTCACAACACCGAAACGTTTGAGATTTGCGATCAAGGCGGGCTCATTGGCGGATATACTCGCGATCTTGGCATCGCGATCACGCTGCGATTTTATCGTCTGGTTTTCGCCTTCGAGCGAAGCAAGCCTCGATTTTGCCGCGTCGGCGTCCGCACGAACGCGGGCAAGTTCATCGCGCAATCCGGCGTTTTCCTGCCGAAGTGCCTTTACCTGGTCGTTGTAATTCGAAACGTCACGTTCGGAAAGCTCGCGATTCTTCCGCTCCTCGACAAGCTCCGCTTTCAGTTGATCGATCTGGCCCTGCGCGTCGGTAAATTTATCCTCAGCTTTTCGGATCGCATTGTCACTGCGGATCTGGTCGTTTCGTTTTTCCCGAGCGGTCTTACGAACAGCCGCGGTCTCCTCGGCCTTTACTGCGGCACTTATCGCTTGACGGGCCGTGATGTCAACGGTCTCTTCGTTACGGCCCGCCTTCCAAGAGTCTTCTGCCGTTTGAAGCTGCGACTCGGCATCTTTTAACTCATCAGCAGCATCGCGATCTGCCCCGGCGTAACGCGCGAGGGCCACCGCCTGCTTGGCCTGCAGTATCGTCGAAGGCGTTTTGGAATAATCGATCTCCGCTATCTCGGGCGTGCGGGCATCGCGGAAGTAATCGCTCGAATTTCCGAAGTAATTTATCGCCGGGGTCGTCGCGACCGCCTTTCCGGTTAGAGTATATGGGTCGAGATTTTCAAGCATGATCGCCTGACTCGGCCGTTTTACGAGAAAATGCGGTTCCGCGGTGACGATCAACGCAAATGTCTGGAGCGGTGTCGTGACACTGATCTTGGAATCAAACTCGAAAAACCCGCGCCGCTTGATCTCGCCGAGATTATCGATCTCGCCGGTCGGAGATACCGCCCAAAGCACATACGTCGCGTAACCCGCACCAAGCTCGAACGGCCGCGGCATTTTGGAAACGTTTAGCTCGATCTCGGTGCCGTTTCGCTTAGTCCGTTTTATCTTGGCATCGCCCTTCATTCGCGGGAAACGGGTCGTGCCGCGAAAGTTCACCATCACCAGTTCATCCAGCGGGTACGTGATCGCCGTCGTTTTTCGCGGCACGTCCGCCTGCCCGAAGACACCGGCCGCTGCCGAAAGTACGAGAAAGATCAGTCCGTAAATGATGATAGCTTTTGACTTGTGCATATTTTGGCTCCGATTAGAAATGCTTCTGGAAAGATGCCATATTTCATTTTGAAGTTGCAAACTGATGGCTCGGCATAGATGCACCTTCCGATACGGTATTCGTTGTTCCACGGTTTTCGCGCATTTTGTAGGACAAGTTTCCTCTCCGTGAACGGACGACTTGCCACCGAGCTCACACAACTTTTTTTAATACTACTCCACGCATGGCGCAATCGAAAAAGACACTGCTTGCGTCCTAGATGCAACATTGTATCATACCTAGGCATCCGAGAGAAAGAATAGTTTGCGGGGACGATAATGCACCTTCCTCTTGTTTTGTTACGACGCCTGGTATGTGCGGTGAAGGGCGGTGTTAGAGGAAATTGACCTTGTCCCCAACCGCGGCGAATCGGCTTAAGGGAGTCGGGAGACAACGAAAAAGCAACAGCTTTTCCGTAAATGGAGCGGCGAGCCGCGAAGAACTTCGTCTAAAAAGACCCGTTCAAGCGGCCGGAATTGATTGTATCGGAAGACCACGGGATGGAAATCCAGAAAGCGATTGGTTGGCGGATCACTCGAGTTGAGAGATCCGCCAATTGCTATGCAGCCCCACGGAGCTCAAGGGATCGACCCTCGAGTTCCAAGCATCCCATCTACTCAACCCTGACGAAATCGGTGCCCGTTCGGCCGAAGGTTTCAGGGTGATACATCTCTTCGGCCTTGGCGGGTGGGACCACGAACTGGCCTGGCGTTGTGGCTCGGGTCACGTATGAATAGTTGTAGACACCTTCCCAGAGGAGCGAGGTGAAAGCCTCGGCTCGCTCATCGCGGAAATTCTGATGTTCGAACCAATTCTGCCTCCACCACCAGGAGTTGTAGCCGTAGGAGCGGCTACCCATCTCGACGACCGACGTGTTCGGCTGTGAATCCGCGGGAATTGCCTCGGTCGTTGCGAGTTCGGGATTTAGGATCTCGAGTCCCGCAGGAAGATTATCGACCAGTGCGACGTGATAACGACGAGCCTGTGCGACCATCGTCAAGCGAATACGAACACGTGCTCCGGCCTTGATCGCCCACGATCCGTCGGCGTTTTGCTTCACGTCGTCTGCGTTGTCAACGGCTTCGTACTTACGCAGCACGGTGAATCCGTAGTCCGCGGGAGCGAGTTTTAGATTCTTAGGTGCGTACTTCATGCCGATGCGGTAATAGAGACGTCCCGCACCTTCGCGGTCCAGGATCAGATTCGACGTTCCGCCCTGGTCGACGAGATACGACATCGGGATATTCAACACGTTAGAATCGACCGATCGTCCCTTGAACACCTCTTCGCCCGCATATGTGCCGCCGAGCCAGATCTTTGTTACGAAATCAGGCGTGACCTTTTCGAAGGCGTTGAAGTATTTGTCGAGTGCCAGAAGAATGAAAACGTTCTCCTGTGTGTTTGACCAGGCACCTTTGACCCGATGATCGAGCAGTCCGCGAACCAGCTTAGGAATAAGGTCGTTCTTGGGATCGGCCTTGATCATCGCTTCCAGCAGGACGCCATCGGCACGCCGGTTCGAATACATGATCAGCCAGGCTCCGTCGCCGTAGTTGGTGACGAAATTCGCAGTCGCCGCAGTTTCCGTCGTTCGGTTATTCAGGAAATGAAGGATCGCCTGAACCTCGGTCGTCGAATTCGGATCGTTGGCTAGAACAGAAAGGATCCAGCCCAGAGCTTCGAACGGCATTTTCTCTATGGTCGCTTCGGCAAGCAGTTTCTTCGTCTTCGCGACATCCTTGTCACCCATCATGTCGCGGATATACAAGGCGTAGGCCGATATAGTCCAGCGAACCTCAGGCGATGATTTGTACCACTCGTCATAGTGAGTTTCGATGTCCTTGAGATACGGCTTGACCTTATCGATCATCCCTTCGGGTACCTTGTAGCCTTTGGCTTTTGCCAGGGCCAGGGCGTGAGCAACGTGTACGGTTAGGAACGGATATTCGTACCGCTCCTTATCACGTTTCCAGAGGCCAAAGCTGCCGTCGTTTCGCTGACGTGATTGGAGTATCTCGATATCGCGTGCGAACTTTGCGTTGAGCTCGGCGGACGATGGCATTTCTTTCGCCTTGAAGGCTGTCAGAACATCACGCAGTGCCGCCGTCGAGATCATTCGCGATGATATCTGTTCCGAACATTCGTACGGATACGTCGCGAGATAAATGTACGCGTCCGTCAATTCCTGAAGCTGCGTCGAAGACGTAGTTACCTCCAGTCCGCCAAACTGCGGGAACACATCTCCCGGCGTTTGCACCGGCTGGAATATCGCTCCATTCTCGTCCGTCGTACCGTATGTCGCGAAAGCCTCGGTCGTCGCCGGCGTCCAAACGGGCAGCGAGATCTCGGCTGCATCCGAGAAATTTCCAGACGTAGCAGCTATCTGGAACCTCGCCGTGCCCGCCTTCACAGCCGAGATCGGAAAACGCACCTCGGCACGATCGTTCGCTTTTACGACGATGCGCTTGCCTTTTTCGCCGGTTAGTTCGGCATTGGTCGCACGGACCGCTACATCTACGGCCATGTCTTTGTCGGTCTGATTTTGAACGACAACGGGAAGATCGATCTTGTCGCCGAAATTCATGAACCGCGGAGCACTCGGGCGAACCATCAGCGGCTGTTTCGCGGTAATGTTCGATTCGCTCTTTCCAAACCGTTTTCCCTGATCGACGGACACTGCCGTTATACGATACCGCGTAAGATTATCCGGCAACTTGATATCGACAACTGCACGGCCATTCGAATCGGTATGCACCGTCGGCGAAAAGCTTGCGAGGGCGTTGAAATTCTGCCTCAGGTTGATCGGAGTGTCGGGCTGCGACGGCGCGCTGTCGTCGGCGTCTTTTTCCCGGTCGGCAGCGACCATTCTAAACTCCTCGCTGCGTCCTCCTCTAGCGGATTTTTGTGCGGACGCTCCGGCGGACGGCCTTGCCATCAGGCCGTCGACAGTCACCTCATTCGCGACGGACATAGGCGGAGCTGGCGGCTGCTTTTTTACATCATCGGGATTTCCGAGCAATACATCTTTTCGCAAATGGTAGTCGGTCGTTCCGGTACTTCTCGCCGTGTAGAAGATCTCCATTGGATCCGAGATCGAGTACCGCGACAGGGCCAGAACACTTTCATCGACGACGACGACCGCAACTTCGCTGTTAGCGACCGGCTCGCCGTGACTGTCCTTGACAAGAACATCAACCTTCGTCTCGCTTCCTGGTGCAAGCGTTTTGTCCCGCGGCTCCGCCGACACCGTTAATTTTCTCGCGTCAGTAGATATCGACAAATTGATATTGCCGCTCGCGAAGGCAGGACGATTCGAGAGTTTGGGGTCCACCTCGCCTTTATCATTTGTGCGGGCAACCGATCCGACAAGATCGACCTGTGCATAAATGTTTGGCATGTATTTTTCGTCGAGCGGGATCTTCAGCGTCGTCGAAGAATCCTTCATCGTGAACCGCTCGGTTTTTACGATCCCGTCACGCCGAAGTGTCAAGACACCTTCGGCCGGGGTGAACGGTGCGATCACAAGCAGCTCGGCCGTCTCGCCCGGAGCAAAGTCTTTTTTGCTCGGGATGACCTGAACTTCTTCCTGCTCGACGTTTCGTTTGGGAGGCGTTTTTCCGCCAGGAACCCAAACTGTTATCTCGCTCTCGTTGAAACGTTCTTTGTCATCCATCACGGTCGACGTGATCGTGTAGCGGCCGCCGCTCTTTGCAATGAACGAACATTTCTGAGCGGTGTCAGAAGATTTGACCGTGCAGGACTGTTCATCGATGGTCACTTCCTGCCATGTTCCCTTATCGAACTGCCAATCTTTCAGAACAGCTTTGATCTCGGCATTGCGATCCTTGACGAGATTTCCGTCGATGTCGCTAACGATCGATTCGATGTCGATCTTTTCGCCCTTTTGGACAAATGTTCTCGGAGTTTTTATTCCGACATACAAAGATGAAGGATGCACCAGCAGCGAGGTGGAGCTTCCCCATGTCTGACGATTGACGTCCTGCACCGATGCCGATGCCGAGATCGTGTACGGACGGGGAGGTTTGACCGATTCAAAATCAACCTTGAGGAGATGCTTGCCGCTTGCATCGGTCACGCCTTTCAACGACTGGCTAGAGCCGCCGCCATATCCGCCGCGACCGCCGTATTCCCCATAGTCATAGACACGCCACCAGGGCGTCCAGGTTCCGAAGGTAAAATCGCCTCGGTTGGGAGGTGTGTAGTTCGTCGGCGAAGCGGTAACCGTCCAATTCGTTTCCGCGTTAGCGAGTCCGCCGCCTGCGTAGTATTTTGCCTCGACCGACAGCATCGCTTTGCCGCCGACAAAGTGCGGCCCTTCCGACTCGACCTTTGCGTTTACCTCGAATTCCGGTCGGCGAAATTCCTGGATCTGAAATTGATGCGAATAGCTGACGGACGAGCTTCCCGCTTCGGTAAAATCGATGCGCGAAGCACCGAGGTTCGTGTTGTCCGGCAGCGAGAATTTGAAATCAAAAGCTCCGAACGGATTGGTAGTTACGGTTCCTTTTGCGATCTCGTTGTTTCTCGAATCCTTTGCCAACCACGCGTAATTCAACGCTTGTCCGCCGAGGCCTTCTACATCGCCGAGCTTGCCGGCCGTGATCTTTCGAATGTAGCCCTTGATCGCCACCTCTTCCTTAGGCTTGTACATCTTTCGGTCGTCAAAAACGAACCATCGCAGCGAATCGGAATCCGCTTTTTTGTACCAATTGCCCGTGTCCTGCCAGTAATAATCGGAATTTTCAGGAAGGAAGGATACGTCCTTGCCCCGTTTTGCGATTAGTAGATTTGGGCCCTTATCGCTTTGATAGTCGCCGAGCGGCAACCTTAGAATTCCGTTGTCCGCAGTTTGATTTGTTTGAGCCTCTGCGATGCTTTCCAGCGATCCTTTTGTTCCGTCCGTTTCCACTGACTGGATCTCTTCGGCCTGACTGCTACCCCAAAACCAGCCCCACGCATTCTGCAAAAACCCAGATCGCACTTCCCCGGTCCGACCACCGGCCGCGGTTTTGCCGTTCGGATATATCGAAAGATCGACACCGCCGAGCGGCTTGCCGGTTTTGAGCTCGGTCGCAAAACCTACCAATTCTGTGTTATCGACAAAGGCGTCAAGGCCGATCTGCGTGGCAAGCAGCCATGTGAAAATATGGGTTCGGTCGTATTTGTCCTTCTTAATTGTTGGTTCAATGTCAACGATCACACTGCCGTACCCGCCGTTTAACGCTTCCGACACGTCTATCCGTGTCTCGACCATTTCGTCGGGCCTATTTGCGATCGAAACTATCTTGTCGGACACCAAACGGCCCGGTATCGTCGGTCTTTTCCCGTCGTCATAATTTATGTGGCGCAGGTAGTCCTGGAATTGACGCCAGTCTTGCGGCTCCACCGCGTAAAGTCTTACCTTGACCGAACCGTGGTTGGTCGAATAGATCGAATAGGTCGGTTTCGAAGTAGGATCGATGACCGTCATTGGGCCGCCCTGTGCGTAGAGCGAGGTTTCGGCTGACCCGACCTTGAAACTAGTCACGGTCGGTTTCCCAACTGTTTGTCCGTAAATATCCTGCAGTGCTCCATCGACCGTAACTTTGTACGTCGTTCTTCCCTTCTTATAGCCCTGCAGATAAACGTAATTTCCTGACGGATACACACTCAGGCCATCGACCGGCGGATCGACCTTGACCATTTCCTTCGAGAATTTTGAGGCATCGATCGAATTGCTGAATTCGATGTACCACATATCGAACGGCGAGCAGGTCTTGCTGTCTTGGTACGAGCACCAACTACGGGTGAAGACCATCGGACCATAAGTTTGGAAACTAAAATTCTGCGGAGCGACGGTAGTCAACGGGCCTTCGGCCGAGGGTGTTCCTTTCTCTACACTTACTGAGATTCCACTTGCGGCCGGCAAAGCATTTTCGGTCGAACCGTCCGCATTCACCGCTCGAAACGCCAGCCAGCGGCCGGGCTGCGCCTGTTTTGCGTAATACGAAATACTGCCGTCGCTGTCGATCTCCTGCTGCGTTGCGAGTCGAATCTGCGGTCGTCGGCCGCCACCAGTGACATTGATCGTCCTTAGAACTGCTTCCGGATTGATCGCCTGATCGAACTGGATATACATCAGCGCGTTACGGGTTGTTGTTCCGCCGTTCGGGATCATTGTTTCAACCTTTGGCGGAGGCGTCGTGAAGGTCCACGTTACATCCTTTTGCAAGGTCGGCCCGACGGCAGATTTCGTCCCTGCGGGAACCCGTGCCGTGAATTTCGTAGCCATCGGAAAACGCTTGGTCGTATCGAACATCAGCGTTTTGGTCCCGAGCCAACGCCAGCGGCCTTCGACCTGCGGCGTCAGTTCCACCGGCTGGTATTCGGCGGCCCGTTCCTGCGAAGTGACGGCGACCATCGGCTGCGAGAATGTCACGCTTAGATCGGGAGCCAGCGGAACTTCACCCTGCGGCGAGTACCTCAAAACTTCGAGTGCCTGCTTGGCCGATTCATTATTTGGAAGGCCCTCCTGGGTCGCCGCGGGAAATTTTACCGGGATCTTGTTTCCCGTCTTTGGAGCAGGCAGCGTCCCGATCCGCTTTGCAAAATCCGTCTGATCGTCCGATTGCGGCTTGATCTGGGGAATGCGTTTGAGGAGCGTATTCGCGTCACCTTCGGTTAGCGGGTCGGTCGGGGCCAATGGCTGTTTCGCGCGCGACTCGGCACCTTCGGCACCTTCGCTGAGGCGAAATTTCAATCCGTCGGGCAGATCTTTCATCTTGTTATCCAGGGCTTTCCCGATCACTTGCGCGTTTGTCGAAACGGCCATCGGGGCAATGAAGTTCAGATAAACGGCAACAAATAAAAGCCAGGAAGTCAATTTTCTCATCGGTCTCGCGTCCTATTCGGGTAATTTCTCTTGTCGGGTGCTAAAGGCTCGCTAAATCAGCTAATCGTAACCCATATAAGACGGCTCGGCTAATTTGGTTTCAACGCGATCCACCCGCGTTCAATCTCAGAACGTGCCCATTCGCTATAACTTGCAAACCCAGGCGTTCGGCCGTTTAAAAAGGCCGTCGATCGGCAGTCTTTGGTATTCACTAATTCGAAATTCCTGTTATACTTAACCCGGAAAATGCAACTTTCAGAAATAGGCGGTCGTAAGGGTGTTTGGCGATAAGTGCTTTTTACACTTTTTTTAGGAGTGGATAGACAGAAATGGGATTGTGGGCAAGATTGAGCAGGATATTCAGAGCGAATACAGGGGCCGCTTTGGACAAAATGGAGAACCCGGAATTGGTTCTGCAGCAGACCATCCGCGACATGCGCGACCGCGTGCCCGAACTCAATAATTCGGTTGCACAGGTGATGGCGACCGAGCGTCTCCTGATGAAGAATCACGAGAACCTCGAAAAACAGGTCGTCGACCTAGATTCCAAGATCAAGGCTTCCGTCAAGATGGGCCGCGACGATATCGCGACAGCCTATATCGGACAGCTTCAGCAGGCACAGATCGACATGCAGCGAACCGGTGGCCAGCTTGACCACGCATCGCTGGCGTCGAAACAGGCGTTAAAAGCTCGCGATAATTACGTTTTGAACATGAAGAAGCGCACCGCCGAGGCGATGCAGCTTATTAGTGCCGCTAAGCAGGCCAAGCTTCAGGAACAGCTCGCACAGACGATGGAGACCTTCAACATCGGCGACGACGCCTCGACCTTTAACGAGATGCGTGAAAAGATCGATCGCCGCGTCGCCGCCGCAGAAGCAAAACTCCAGCTTGGCTCGAGCTCGGTCGACACGCAAATGCAGGACATCGAGCGCGAAGCCATGGATATTCAGCTTCAAGACAAGCTGCTCGAGTACAAACAGCAGATGGGAATGCTCGGTTCGGGAACAGCTCCTGGCAGCAAGCAGATCGCCGGAGCGTCGGATGTTAAGGACGAGGATGTACTCGACCAGGTGCTGATAAACGAATCGAATGAAATGAAGCATTCGAATTAAGGGATATACCGTTACGAACCCGGTCGCTCGTTCCAGCATCTAGTACTTGAATATGGCAGATCTTGCGAAATACCAAAGGGAAGTCGCCCGATTCAATACAAAGTACGTAAGGGAAGCCGCCAAAGAACCCTATAACTTCTGGGGCCTGGCGGGCTTTTTGATAGCTGCGGCTTATACGGGCAGCGTGATTCCATTACTTGTTGCCCTGATCTGCGAAGCCATTTATCTTATAGTTCTTCCTACGCTTCCGATGTATCGCTTGTCGATCAACGAGCGTGAGAAAAAGCGTCTGCGTGAATTGAACAAGGCCGGACGTGAACGTTTGATCAAGACCTTTACACCGCGTGAGCGCGAGGCGGTCGAATATCTCCGATGGTTGAAGGATAAGATCCAGGACAACTACAAGAAGTTCACCGGCGCCCGCGAGTTGCCGAGCAACCTAATCGCACTTGATCAGCGATGGGAAGATTTTGTCGACCTGCTCGACGTTTACCGCCGCCGAAAGCAGCACTTAAAATCTATCAATCGCCAGGCTGTTCACAATCAACTCT
>JBDTXM010000131.1:0-10669 GCA_040006215.1 Acidobacteriota bacterium | reverse complement strand
GTTTCGTCGGTGCGGTCGAGGCCGCTGACGCAATGGTCAAGGCGGCAAATGTTCAACTCGTTGGCAAAGAATATATCGGCGCCGGATATGTAACGATCTTTGTCCGCGGTGATGTCGGAGCCGTCAAAGCTGCAACTGACGCGGGAGCCGCCGCCGCACGCAGGGTCGGTGAACTGATCAGCGTGCACGTGATCCCAAGGCCGCACGGCGAGGTCGAGCGCGTTCTGCCCAAGGGCGGAAATGTGGGATACAGCCCTGACGAAAAGGCCCTGCAGGGCGGAGGCGGACGCCAGTTAGGCGGGGGCGACGCTAGCGGAACGGCCGGTACGATCGAAGGCAACAGGACAAAGGCAAAGTAACCACGCCGCACTAAACTGCCCACTGACATCTAATGGGTGATACCGATCTAATCGCACAACAGGAAGCACGCGACGCCGTCGAATCGGCCGACCGTGCTTTTTGTGTTGTCGCCGGATTTGGCCAGGTGAAGATCAATACGATCTGCGAGGCGATGTCCAAAGCGGCTCTCGGTGAAGCCGCTCGGTTAGGACTCCTCGCCCACGAGGAGACCGGATTCGGCAAAGCTGAGGACAAACGCGAAAAGAATCGATTTGCGGCCGAAGACGTCTGGAACTTTTTTCGTGATCTCAAAACCGTCGGTGTCGTCGCCGATAAAGACAGCATTGTTGAGATAGCTTCTCCGCGCGGGGTTGTAGCGGCTATCATTCCCTCTACAAATCCTACTTCGACGGCGATCTTCAAAATAATAATCTCGATAAAGTCCCGCAATGCGATCGTCCTTTCGCCGCATCCGTCGGCCGCCAGATGCATAGCCGAAACTGCCCGCGTCATGCGAGATGCAGCAGTAGCGAACGGTCTTCCGGCCGATGCGATCCGATGCCTGACCAATTCGACGATCGAGGGCACCGAGGCCTTGATGAAGCACAAAAAGACCGCAGTTATTCTCGCGACCGGCGGGATCGGTCTTGTACGTGCGGCGTATTCGTCGGGGAAGCCGGCGTTCGGCGTTGGTCCAGGAAATGTTCCGGTGTTCATCGAGAAAACAGCCGACGTTGAAAAGGCCGTTGCCGATATCCTGACCAGCACCTGTTTCGACAACGGAACTATTTGTGCGTCCGAGCAGTCGGTCGTTGTCGACAAAAATATTGCCGCGGCGGTTCGCGCTCAATTCAAACGCCAGGGCGGCTATTTTCTCGGCCGACCGGACGCGGACGCAGTCGCCGAAATTTTACTGACGCCGCAACGGACGCTGAACCCGGCGATCGTCGGAAGATCCGCTGAATATATCGCGAACCTCGCGGGAATTTCCGTTCCGAATGACACCCGCTGTTTGCTGGCCGACTGTGGTGGCGTCGGGCGCGAGTTCCCCTGGTCGATCGAAAAACTCTCGCCTACTTTGGCTTTTTTCGAGGTTGACGGCGCTGAACCGGGGGCTAAACTCTGCGACGATATTCTCCATTTTGGCGGCATGGGCCACACCGCCGGAATGCACACACGCGACCGCGCGGCGGCGATCCGTTACGGAGAACAAATGCCCGCGGCTCGCGTTGTTATAAATTCGCCGACCACCCACGGAGCGATCGGTTTTTCCACCGACCTCGCACCGTCGATGACGCTCGGATGCGGTTCCTGGGGTGGAAACGTAACGTCCGACAACGTCTCGCCTATCCATTTAATGGACATAAAGCGCGTGGCCTTCGAGACGAAACCGGTAAATAAGTCGACCACAGTCAGGCCATCTCTAAAGCATCCGGTCGCTCAGGCCAAGGATCGGCCGCCCATAAGACGCGAAGAGATCGCCGCCCTCGTCGATCGATTCTTGAGTCAAAAGCTGCCCGCGGTGGGCGAAGTCGTTAGCCAGGTTCCGGTCGCGCAAAAAGCCGGGAGCGTAGAGTCACCGGTCAAGACGATAATCCACGAGCTTAGGCAGAGCAACGGCAGCGAAAACGGAGCCAAACCCTCGCCTGTAGATTTCGTGAGCGAAGACGACGTGCGAAGGGCCATCACGAAGGGCGAGAAGATCTATATAACGCCGAAAACGATCCTGACGCCATCGGCCCGCGATCTTGGCGAAGAAAAGGAGATCTTTGCCCGCGTCTGATCCGGGAAAAATAATTACGATGTCCGATGTTTTAGTGGAAGAGAAGACTTGCGGCAAGTGCGGAGCGGACGTTCGAAGCGATACCCAGTTTTGTTACAACTGCGGGGAGTCGATGGATCCCGTTGCGGTTCCATCGCCGGTATCGTCTGTACTCGAAAAGATCGATGATGGAAACAGCTCCTCGACGGCCGAAGGAACACCGCTGAGATCTGCCGCCTCGCTTCGGCGAAAAGACCGTGACCGTGGACGCAAACCGGTCGAAGTATTCTGGGAACCCGCGGAAAACAGGGCGAACTTGTCTCTGATCATCGCAACTGTCCTGTTCGTGATCTTTACGGCAGCGGTAGTTTTCTCGGCGCTCTATTATCGCTGAGGATAGAAATGGAGATCGTTGTAGTTATATTCTTTTCGTCGATATTCCTTGGAGTGTTGATATTGGCGCTCGCGATTTTCTTTTTTAGCCGGCGCAAGCGAAAATAGCTTGGAACACACCTTATGGAAGCACTTGGATTGGTCGAATGCATGGGCCTGGTCGCGATGATCGAGGCGGCTGACGCGATGGTCAAAGCGGCGAACGTGACACTCGTCGGTTACGAGAAGGTCGATGCCGGACTCGTAACAGCTATAGTCCGGGGCGAAGTCGGCGCCGTAAAAGCAGCAGTTGATGCCGGGGCCGCGGCGGCACGACGGATCGGAACGGTCACCGCTGTTCATGTGATCCCGCGTCCTCATGACGAGGTCGATCTGGGAATCCCTGTTCTGCACACTGGCGAGACAACGCGGAAAAAGATCTCGGGTTCGGTTCCAGAGAACTAAAGGAGCTCATATAAATAAGTAAAACGCGGCCTGAGCTTTCAGGCCGCGTTTTTCATTGAGTGACGCAAAAATTTACTTGTTCGTTTTAGGAGGCGTTAGAGCGGTCGAAGGCGTCGGGCCGGCATTACGGCCGGACTTGGTGATCGCTATCCTCTTCTCTTTGTTAGGGCCGTCGTTGACGACTACCTTGATGTTCTTAAATCCACCTGCGGTGTTTGTGGGAAGATATCCGATCGAATACTGAACGCGGAGTTCCGACGAGAGGTCTCGTGCGATCTCAGGCAGTTCGCCGACCGAAGTAGGGAAATACGATTTCCCGCCGGTTGTCGTCGCCATTCGCTCGAGAAACGCTTTCGCCTTCTGCTGCGGGCTCTTGCTAATAAATCCGCCTTCCTTCTGAAGGTCGCCGACAAATCCGATCACAAATATCTGAACATCGGATTCCTTTAGCATTTCCATCAACTGCGGCTCGGTGTAATAACTATCGCGATCTTCACCGTCTGTTACAAGTACTATCGCACGACGCTTCCGGTCGTCAGGTTTGTCGGATTTTTCGTACTCTTGAGTTTGCTGGACTGCAAGATAAACTGCGTCCATCACGGCAGTTTGTCCGCCCTCAATGTAGAGATTATCGAGAGTATCGTTTAGGTCTGCCTTATTCGGTGTGAATTGCTGCTCGACCGTTATCTTGTCTCGGCTGATAAATCGAATTATGCTGGTCTCGTCTTCGGGTTTGTTGCTGTTTACCAGGATCTTGCCGGCTTCGATCACCTTTTCAAGCTGCTGCCGAAGAGAGCCTGAATTATCGAGCACTAACGTGTAGTTTGTTGGGACCTCTGATTTTGAGAAAAATTCGATCTGCTGTTCCGACCCGTCTTCCATTATCTTGAAATCGCTTTTTTGCAGACCGTTGATCGGGCGATTATTGCGATCGATCACGCGAACATTCAGGTTGACCAGTTCGATGCCTACTTTGATCACGCCGTTCTCGTCATCGTCGATAAGCTTTGGCGGCGTGGCTGTCGGAGTCGGCGAAGGCGTGACAGAGGTGCCCGCGGTTCGTGGACGCTCGATCTGTGCGGATACGGGCGAAGTTCGCGGCCCGATAATTACCACGCCGAGACATATCGATGTGATCGAAACAAAAAGGAGGTTCTTTGTCATCTGCAAAATGTAGCTTCTAGTGGACGTTAGTATTCGGAGTCGCGTAATAGCCGTCGCGGCTGCGAACACTTAGACGCGGCAATCCGCGTGGGGGTTTTATCTTAACTTTCAACTTTCGCCATTTTCCATCAGGCGTAAAATCCTTGGGCGTGTATCCGATCGAATATTGATGACGAAGTTCGAGCGCGATCCGCTCGAAGATCTCATCCATTTCGAGATCGCTCTGCGGATAGAACGACTTACCGCCCGAAACCGACGTTAGCTCATCGAGAAACGCCTGGCCCTGCATTCCCGTCATGCTGGCCGCGTCGCCCTCGCTGATGATACCAACGGCGTACGTGACGACGTCAGATTCCTTCATCAGACGCCGCACTTCACCAAAATTATATCGCGAAGCGTTGTCCTGACCGTCACTGATGATGACCAAGGCTCTTTTCTGATGTGCTCCCCGAGTTACTTTGTCGACACCCAGATAGACGGCATCGTAAAGCGCTGTATTTTGTGACGGCTGAACCAGTGTCAATTTCTGAAGCAGAGCTTCGCCATCCCTCGTACGGTCCATCAGCAACTGGGCTCGGCTGTTAAAGGCTATCAGAAAATATTCGTCGGATGGATGGCTTGTTGCTATGAATTTCTCCAGAGCTTTTCGAGCCTTCAGGATCTTGTCGCCACTCATCGAGCCGGAAACATCAAACAAGATCCCGACCGAGATGGGAGCATCGCTATCGCTGAAAAAAGTTATTTCCTGCTCTTCGTTGTTGTCGAAAACCGAAAAAGCTTTTTTGGAAAGTCCCGAAACGAGACGGCCATAGAGGTCAGTCACCGTTAACGTAAGTGTAACAAGGTCGGTTTTGACCTTAACGGGTGTGTCAGGATTGTCGGGTTCCGGCGTAGGTGTGGGCTTGGCTTCCTGGGAAAAAGCTATGGCGGCACACAAAACAAACAGGGAGAGCAGCCAGAATAACCGGAATCCAAGAGAGCAGCCCGGAAGGTCTGGCGATTTAACAACCATAAAATTCTCCAAGAGAACGCTAATAGTCTAGGGAACGCCTAGAACTTCTGCAAGATAATTCTTTGATGTTACGTCCCCCATTTTAGTTGTTCAGCGGGCAGCCGCGAATTTTTCCGTATTTGCAACATTTTGCACGGTTTCGCGTGGTATAATTACGGCTGCTCGACCACTTCCTCGAAGTTTTTTATGACCGAATTCATTTGCCGTCTTGGCACGCCTTCCGGTGAGGTAATAACGCGAATTGTTGAGGCCGCAGCGGCCGGCGAGGCAAAACTGCGTCTCGAACAGGAAGGCTTTCGCGTTTTTGCCGTCTCGACGACCGAAACCGGCCTCGCGGCACTACTTCCGGCAGGAACCCTCGGAAAGAAAAATAAGATCAAACAATCCGACTTTCTGCTGTTCAATCAGCAGCTCTCCGCGTTGCTTAGAGCAGGAATTCCGGTCCTTCAGTCTATCGGCCTGCTCAAAACTCGGGCTGGTTCGTCAAATCTGAGGATCGTTCTGACGGATGTCGAGGAAAAGATCAAGAGCGGGGTACCGCTGTCCGAGGCGTTCGAAGCGCAGGGGATTTTTCCTAAGATCTACACTGCGTCGATTCTGTCAGGCGAGAAGAGCGGTGCGCTGGACGAGGTTTTGGCTCGTTTTGTCGAATATCTCAAACGCAGCGTCGGTGTTTCCCGCAAGCTCCGCGGTGCCTTGGCATATCCGGCCTTCCTGTTGGTCGCGGCGTCGTTCATGGTCGCATTTCTGTCGCTTTACATCGTTCCTAAAATGTCGGACGTCTTCAAGCAACTAAGCGGCAATCGGCCTCTCCCTACGATCACGATCATCGTTGTGACCGCCTCGACCTGGATCGCGACTAACATTTGGTGGGTTCTGCCGCTCTTGATCGTCGCCCTTGCCGGCTTGTTTGTTTGGCTGCGGACTGAATCCGGCAAATTGACGGTTCACAGGCTTCTGCTGAAATTACCGATAGCGGGCCAATTGATCCGGAATATGGCAACCGCTCAGCTTGCCCGTTCGCTATCTACACTGCTTGCTGGCGGCATTACCGTTCCTGATTCGTGGGAAATATCGTCACAGGCCCTGAATAATCTCGAGCTTCGGCGTCGCAGTCAGGCGGTTTCGCCATTGATTCGTGAAGGCCGCGGGTTTACCGAAGCGCTTCAAAAAGCGAACTGGATCCCGGAATTGGCCTTGGATATGATCGGCATAGGCGAAGGTTCCGGCAGCCTACGCGAAATGCTCGAAGAGGTTGCGTCGTTCTATGATTCCGAGGCCGAGGTCCGGCTTGAGCAACTGACAACGCTTCTTGAGCCACTAATTCTCGTTTTTATGGCCGGTATCGTGGTAGCGATCCTACTCGCGATCTATTTGCCGATCATCCAAACGATCTCGGCGGGCCCTATGGGTTCAAGACATTAAGCCGGCAGTAAGTTTTTCAAAATGAGCGAACAAAACGGAGCTACAACCAACGTTTCATCCTCCAAAATCGAGTTGGGTGACTTCCTAGAGAACGAGCCGCCTGAGGTCCGTCAGGCCAAACAACTCGCCCAGCGATACCGGCTTCCGTACATCGATCTGCTTCCTACCGATCAGGAAACGCCGATCGACTACGAAGAGCTTGCCAAGATCCCGATCGAGCTTATGCTCCGGAACCAGTTCGTGCCGCTCAGGCGTGAAGGGAATAATCTTCATGCGGCCATGGCGGATCCCACCAATTTGGAGCGTCTCGACGAGCTCGAGAATGCGTTAATGGTCAGGATAGTTCCGCATGTCGCAACTGCCGGGGCCATCGATGTCGTGCTCCGAAAAGGCGACGCCACACAGCGCGTTCTGCAGGAAGCCGCTTCGACATTCAAAATATCGCTCGTAAAGGAAACGGACCAGGGCGACGAGGTTCTCGACCTCGACCGCCTCGCGTCCGATTCTGACATGTCGCCGATCATCAAGCTGGTCGACACGATCATCTACAATGCGATGGAGTCGCGCTCGTCCGATATTCACATCGAAACCCGCGAACGCGATGTTCAGGTCAAGTTCCGCATCGACGGGGCGTTGTACGCCAAGGTCGATCCAATCGACATTGCATATCACCAAACACTGATCTCGCGTATCAAGGTGATGTCCGAGCTCGATATTGCCGAACGCCGGATTCCTCAGGACGGCCGTTTTCGCGTCCGGTACAAAGGCCGAACGGTCGATTTCCGTGTGTCTATCATGCCGACGGTCTTTGGCGAAGACGCCGTTATCCGTATCCTCGACAAAGAGCAGATCAATGAGAGCTTTAAGAATCTGAATCTCGATGTCGTGGGTTTTGACGAGGAAGACGTCCGAAGATTTCGCCTCTATATCAAAGAGCCATACGGCATGGTGCTCGTGACGGGCCCGACTGGTTCCGGTAAAACGACCACTCTCTACGCTGCGCTCAATGAGATCCGCAACGACGAAGACAAGATCATCACAATCGAAGATCCGGTCGAATACCAGCTTCACGGCATCGTCCAGATCCCCGTCAATGAAAAGAAGGGGCTTACATTCGCACGAGGGCTCCGTTCGATCCTGCGTCACGACCCCGACAAGATCATGGTCGGCGAAATTCGTGACGAAGAAACCGCGCAGATCGCGATCCAATCGGCGTTGACAGGACACCTCGTGTTTACCACCGTTCACGCGAACAATGTCATCGACGTCATCGGTCGATTTCTGAATATGGGCGTCGAGCCGTATAACTTCGTCTCGTCGCTGAACTGCGTTCTGGCCCAGCGTCTCGTGCGCCTCCTTTGCCCAACCTGTAAGCGGCCGTACACGCCGTCGTCCGACGAGATCGCGGCGTCTGGGCTGCGGGCTGACGACGTTGCTGACAAGACCTTTTTCCGAAATGTCGGGTGCGACGCCTGCAACCACACCGGCTATCGTGGCCGGTCCGCGATACATGAACTGCTCGACATGTCAGACACCGTTCGCGAAATGATCATCGAGCGTCGGCCCGGTTCGGAGATTCGCCGACAGGCCGAGAAGGAAGGCCTTTCGTCTCTTCGCGAGTCCGCCGTAAAGAAGGTTTACACCGGCGTGACGACGCTTCATGAGATCAATCGCGTTACGTTTGTCGAAGAACTGCGAAAATAGCTCTCAGGATGTGAAAATTACCTGCGTGATCCGGTATTAGATCGATCCATTCCAGAAAGAGGCGTTTAGAGAGTCTGCCGTGAATTGGGGCCGGATCATTCCAAAATGCGGAGGGCATCTTGTAGGTATTTTTTGCCGCACGAGGGAACAAATGAGATTGTGTGTGGATTGATCGCGTTCGACAGCCTGGCATCGTACGCACGATACTGAATCCGCTTAAAAACGAATGCAGATGCGCACGTGAACTTCAAAATGGCACAGCACAAGAAATTGATACTTCGCGAGGAAAGAAATTTTGTCGAGGTCGTCGACGGAACGTTTGAGATCCCGTGGCGCCCGGAGCTTTAGAGTAAAAGTTTCGCGTAAACCGCCGGATCAACGTTTCCTCCGCTCACGACCAGACAGATCTTTTTCCCCTCAAAAAAGTTCGGACGTGATAACAAAGCACCGAGTGACAAAGCTCCGGTTGGTTCGCACTTAAGATTCACCAGATCGAAGTAGAGGCGAACGGCCTCGATGATCGTTTCGTCTGCAACCTCAAAAATATCTGCAACCCCGTCTTTAATGATCTCCCAATTTAGTTGTCCGAGCGAGATAGTTCGTGCGCCGTCGGCGATCGTCATTGGCTCCGTTTCGTTCTTTACGATCTTCCCTTCGCGGAGCGACCGTGCCGCATCGTTTCCCAACAACGGTTCGGCGCCGTAAACGACCGTCGGTTTTGCATGTCGTCGAAATCCTTTGACGATCCCCGAGATCAAACCGCCGCCGCCGACGGGCGAGATGATCAGATCAAAATCCTCAACGGCGAGTTCATCCCCGAGGCTCGAATTTCCCTGGATCACATGCGCGTCGTCGTAAGCGCTGGCAAAGTAGACATTCGGCATCTTCTCAGCGAGCTGTGCGACACGCTCGTTACGCCCGACTCTCGTCGTGTCTACCAGATCGACAGTGGCTCCGTAACCCCGAACCGCGTCGATCTTGACCTGCGCTGAATTGACCGGCATGACCACGGTACAGGTTTTTCCGAGCAGCCTGCATGCGTACGCCAGGGCCTGGCCGAAATTGCCCGACGACGCCGTCAGAATCTCATCGTTCGCTACATTTAGGGCAAGGTTGTAGGCGGCCCGGAACTTAAAGCTGCCAGTATGTTGAAACGTCTCGGTCGCGATAGTTACATCAAGCCCGAGGCGGTCGCAAAGCTTTGCGGACCGTATGAAGGTTGTAGGGCGGACGGCCTCGAGTAGTGATCTCATAAAAAGAAAGATTAACCTAAAGGCGTTTATTGAAGAAGCCAGAAGCTTAACAATCGGCAATCACGTCGATTTCTTTATCCGAGCATCCTTGCGGCATGGCGTCATTGCGTTAAAATCGATCTTCGTCTCGAAATATGTCCAACGAACCCAGATCTTCACTTCGGACGAAATTTGTCGAAAATACGATCGCTCTCTGCGGCGAAAAAGGCCGTGTGTGGTTAGATGAACTACCAGAATTAATTGCTTCGCTCGAATTCAAATGGGCGATCAAGGCAGAAAAGCACTTTCGAAATCTTTCATATAACTACGTCGCCAATGCGCTCTTGCGGAATGGCAAAACCGCCGTATTAAAGATCGGTTTGCCGCTGACCGACGTAGAGATCTACGGCGAGGCCGCTTACCTAAAATCCCTCGACGGAGCGGGAACGGTCAAGCTTCTTGAATTTGATCGTGACAAGCAGGCCGTTCTCCTCGAACGTGTTTCGCCCGGTGCAACCCTTCGGTCAGTCTGCAGGAAAGATCAGGCAGGGGCGGTAACCATTGCGGTGAAGTCGCTGAAAAGAGTATTGAAGCCGGTTCCGAATGACGTCACCGATCTCATCAGCCTCGACTCCTGGTTCGACGGACTAAAACGGGCGATCGGCGCCAAGTTTCCGCAGGACTACGCGAGTAAGGCTCTCGATATTTACGCGGAATTGTCCGCCGATACGAAAAATATTTTCCTGCTTCACGGCGATCTCCATCACGATAATATTCTCTCAGCGACCCGCGAACCTTATCTACTGATCGACCCGAAGGGAATGATCGGACACGTCGGCTACGACATCGGCGTGTTCCTCAATAATCACCACGACTGGCTTGAATGGGACACTCGCCTCGAAGGCAAACTCGACCGGGCCGTTGCCGAATTCGCCTCGGCTTTAGATCTCGAACCTCCCATCATCAGAAAGTGGGCCTACTGCCAAATGGTGCTCTCATGGTGGTGGATGTTCGACGAAATGCCGGAAACTTTCGGCGAGGAATTAGGACTCTCGGATGTTTGGAAAGTTTGAGGACAATGGATTGTTTTGCAGAAAAGTACAGATTCCGTTGCTGTTGTTTCAAATAATTCTTAGAGCTCTGTGTTCTCAGTGCTCTCTGTGGTAAATATTAAGTACTTTTTATTGCCTTTAT
>JBDTXM010000130.1:0-10691 GCA_040006215.1 Acidobacteriota bacterium | reverse complement strand
ATGTCGAGCGACGCGACCGGATCAAGGGCCTTATCGATTTTCTTCGCTATCTCGGACAGAAGGAATCGCTCTATGTCGCTGCAGGCAGCGACAGCACGACGGTTCCGGTGAAACTTTTGGGCAATCGTCCGGTGATCCAGCTCAAGGTAAACGATGATCCGGTGCCTTTAAATTTCGTCCTGGACACGGGTTCCGGCATTTCGGTCATTTCGAACAAGACTGCCAAGATGCTGAAAATGAAACCTGTTGCCAAGGGCGGCCTCGCTAAGGGAATCGGCGGCGACGGGAAATTCAATATTGTTTACGGGTTTCTGCGGCAAGTGACGATCGGGGATGTAAAGGTCAGAAGCATTCCCGTCTACATTCGCGAGTTTCACAACACGAGCGAGGACATCGACGGCTACATTGGCCTTTCCCTGATATCGAAATTCCTCACCACGCTCGATTACGGCAACCAGACGTTCGCTCTGCAGCGTAGGGACACACAATCGGACCCAAGCATCGCCGGAGTGGTTTCGCTGCCTCTGCGGTTGACCTCGAGTGGCTTCCTGAGCGGCGAGGTGCATCTCCAGGGAATTGATAGTCCTCTAAATTTTATCGTTGACACCGGTGCGAGCGTTTCGGTCATCTCCGACCAGATCGCCGGGCTTGAGAACGTTAGCCAATTCATCCGGCAGGAAAAGCTGACCGTGATCGGATCGGCCGGAATTACCAATGATGTTCCGACGTTTTTGCTGCCTCGGGTCACATTCGGCGAGCATTCGCGAAACAGCATTACGGCGATCGCACTCGACCTTGATCTTATCAACGAGGCATCCGGCTTTCAGCAGTCGGGCATACTTGGTGGTAATTTCCTCCGCAACTACCGTTTGACGTTCGACTTCAAAAATAGCAAGGTTACATTCATACCGATCGCTCAAGAGAAGTAAGCAGCAAAACGAGTGCCCGGCGATGAATGAAACTTAGCCTCTATCTTGAAACATCGGTGGTTGGAGCTTATCTCGATAATGGCGAACCGTTTCGCCGCGATCTCACCATACGCTGGTGGGAGCACGAACTAAAGGAATACGAAGTTTACAGCTCGCTCCTCGTCCGCCGCGAACTCGAACGCGTCGCCGAACCTCACCGCACCGGCTATCTCAAATTAGTAAAACCTCTGACGGAACTGGAACTGTCCGATGAGGTCGCCATCCTTGCCGAAGGCTACGTGTCGCGCGGCATCTTTCACCGCAAATACCTCGGCGACGCCATGCATGTCGCCCTCGCCTCGTTTCACAAGATCGACTATCTCGTCACCTGGAACTTCGGCCACATCGCCAACGTCCGTAAACAGGCCCGCATAAGACTCTTCAACACCGCCGCCGGCTTCTTTTCCCCAGTAATAGTAACCCCCGAGTTCCTCGTACACAGCTAAATTTCAACTGGTCCTGTTCGCCGAGCGGAAAAGCCAAATCTCGCGAAAAGTGTTAAAAGCATTTCCTGATTTAACCCAACTTTCTCACTTTGACGCGCTTTTCTCGAAACGACGTGGTTTTCCAGCTACCTGGAAAACCAGGGCTGAAAATGCATAGCGGACACCGCCGAGATCTCCGGACCGCAACCCCGATCTTCACCGGACAAACGCCGGATCCCGGTAGCAGTCCGATGATGTCGGTTGCGTCGGTTGGCGAGCTGGCGGCACTACCGCCGTCGCCCCTCGTTCGCCGCGGTGAGCAGACTTCGGCCACGCCCTGATGTACACGAAGGGCACTGGTCCGGCAGCTGTCATGTCACCGCTTCAGCCGGTAAGTCATTAACTTTGCTATTTCTTGAGCCAGCCGAAGAGGGCATTAACGGTCACGTCGCGGTTCGTTTCGTAGATGGCTTTGGTGATCGGGATAGACATTGGGCAGACCTTGACGCAGTTCTGGGCGTCGCCGCAATTGGCGATGCCATCGTCGCCCAACAGGCCGTCGAGGCGTTCCTCGATCGTTATCTTGCCCGTAGGATGCATATTAAAGAGCCTTGCTTGGACGATGGCCTGCGGCCCGATGTAATTCTCGCCGCCGTACTGCGGGCAGGCCTCGAGACAGCAGCCGCAAGTCATACAACGGGAGTAGGCGTAACGTTCCTGTGCCGTCTCGTTCGGAATGTGCGGGCCAGGGCCGAGGTCGTAGGTGCCGTCGAGCTCGATCCAGGCATTCACCTGCTTGAGATGATCGAACATCTTCGAGCGGTCGACTTTAAGGTCACGGACGTTAGGGAATTTCGACATCGGAGCCAGCGTCACCGTATCGCCACCCGAACCCAGCAGCAGATCGTCGATCAAAGCCGAGCACGACTGACGCACCCGACCATCGATCACCATCGTGCAGATACCGCAAACCTGTTCGAGACACGACATATCCCAAACTGGCGGCGTAGTCGCTTTGCCCTCGATCGTGACCGGATTTTTGCGGATCTCCATCAACGCCGAGATGACGTTGAGATTGCGCCGATACGGGATCTCAAACGTCTCCCAATGAGCCTCAGCCCCTTCCTTCTCACGCCGTTGGATCTTGAACCTGATCGTCTTCGGCGCATCGGTCAATCGCTTCTTTTCCGGATGTGCTGCTGTGGTCATACTAATGAGCCTTCGCCTTGCTGGAATAATCTCTCTTTCTCGGCTCCACTATCGAGACATCTAAGGGAGCGTAGCTCAAAACGGGAGCCTCCTCGGAGTATTCGGCGATGGTCGATTTCATGAAATTCTCGTCGTCGCGTTCAGGGAAATCAGGCTTGTAATGAGCTCCCCGGGACTCGTTGCGGTTCAACGCTCCGAGCGTGATAACACGAGCAAGCTGGAGCATATTCCAGAACTGCCGGGCGTGCGGCACCGCCTGGGTCGCCCAGAGATTCGAATCATTGATCGATATATGACGAAAACGGTCCTGCAGCTCAAGCAGCTTGTCGTCGGTCGCTTTTAAGCGATCATTGTAGCGGACAACTGTCACGTTGTCGGTCATCACCTTACCCATCTCTTCGTGGAGCTTGTATTGATTTTCTGAGCCTTCGTTCCTGACGATTTGATCGTTGATGTCCTGCTGACGCCTCAATTCTGAGTCGTGAGTGCCATTAGTTTCCGTAGATCCGCGTTCGACATTCTTTGCATACTCGATCGCAGAAGGGGCCGCAGTGAATCCGCCGTAAACACACGATAGGAGCGAATTCGCACCAAGACGATTGGCACCATGGATGGAATAATCGCATTCACCGGCCGCAAAGAGACCGGGGATGTTTGTCCGCTGTTCAAAATCAACCCAAAGTCCACCCATTGAATAATGGACACCGGGAAATATCCGCATCGGAACATATCGCGGATCGTCACCGACGAACATCTCGTAGATCTCAAGGATCGCTCCAAGGCGTTCGGTAAGTACGTCAGCCGGTATGTGAGTGAGGTCGAGATAGACCTGATTCTCACCGCCGACACCATGGCCTTCCAGGCAGACCTGAAAGATCTCGCGCGTCGCAATATCACGCGGAACGAGATTGCCGTATGCGGGGTACTTCTCTTCAAGGAAATACCAGCGTTCGTTCTCAGGAATGTCTTTCGGGTTGCGAGCGTCACCCGTGTTCTTCGGAACCCAAACACGTCCGCCTTCACCGCGGGCAGATTCGCTCATCAGGCGCAGCTTGTCTTCTCCGGGGATCGAGGTTGGATGAACCTGGATAAATTCGCCGTTGGCGTAGCGGGCACCTTGCTGGTAGCAGGCCGAAACCGCACTGCCCGTACACGTCATGGAGTTAGTCGATTTGCCAAAAATAAGGCCGGGACCGCCCGTCCCCATGATAACCGCATCGGCCGGAAACGTTTTAAGCTCAAGCGTCTGTAGATTCATCGCTACAAGACCCCGGCAGACCTGATGATCGTCCAACACGAGGGAAAGCATTTCCCAGCCTTCGTACTTGTTGACCTTGCCCTGAACTTCCCACTTGCGGACCTGTTCGTCGAGAGCGTAAAGAAGCTGTTGTCCGGTAGATGCGCCGGCGAACGCCGTGCGATGATGCAGCGTTCCACCAAAACGCCGGAAATCCAACAGACCCTCCTGCGTTCTCGAAAACGGAACACCCATGCGGTCAAAGAGATAGATGATCTGCGGTGCCATATCGCACATCCGTTTTACGGGCGGTTGGTTGGCAAGAAAGTCTCCGCCGTAAACGGTATCGTCGAGATGTTTGGCAGGGGAATCACCTTCGCCTTTGGTGTTGACCGCACCGTTGATGCCGCCCTGCGCACAGACCGAGTGCGAACGCTTTACCGGAACTACCGAGATTAGATCGACCTCGTGTCCAGCTTCGGCGATCTTCATCGCGGCGGCCAATCCGGCCAGTCCGCCTCCAACGATCGCGATCTTCAATCCATTCGATGCCATAATTCCATTCGCCGAAAACTAGAAACGCCTGGGTCCGACTGGTTCCACTGTTTTGACCGAATCCTCGCAAACAGCCTTCGGAAGCAAACCGCATTTCCAGACAAAAGCTGCGGCTGCATTGAGGCCCACGGTAGCAAGAAAAACTGCGAATCCAAGCGAGGCATACAGGGCTATCTTCTGTGCCTTTTCACCAATGACGATTCCCCAATCGACCGCAAAAAGCCAAACGCCGTATGCGAGATGCCAAGCCGTTGCAAGGACCCCAAGAATGTAAAGGGCCAGTATCCAACCATTCTGAAATTCACGCGATACGATCGAATACCCTTCGGAAATGTGGTCTGCGACAGCTTGGTTATTGAGTCCGGGAACAAGCCCGAAGCGGAAATTCAAAACATGAAACAAAATAAAAAAGAAAAGAAATATGCCGGTCGCACGCTGAAGTATATAGAACCAGTTTCGTGCGTAGCCGTAACTAAGAGCGTTCGGTTTTGCCTCCGACGATATGTAAATACCGTAAACCGAGTGAAAAATGAGCGGTATAAAAATACCGAAGATCTCGATTAGGATCAGATACGGCATATCGTGAATGTCCTGTACGTGTTTGTTAAATACGCCAGCGCCATTAACGGCTGTCGAATTGGTATATATATGCACGAGGAAAAACAGTCCCAGGGGAACTATTCCAGTGATCTGGTGGAGCTTTCTCAATAGGAAGGTATTGCTAAAATTAATAGCCATTATTCAGTTAGTCCAAACGTCGCCTCTTCCGTTACCGCCGGAATGAGGAAATTCTAAAGCGAAACCCATTTTTCGGCAATCCAACCACTTGGGTTTTATTTTACCCGAAATCTTTTATAAGATGAAATTAATAATGAACTTAGTATTAGTGAGAATAAGTAATATTTAATTAGGGCAGTTTCATGCAAATCGAGACGTTAAAAGTTTTTTGCGATCTGGTCGATCTACAAAGTTTCTCCCTGGCGGCGGAGCGAAATTTTATAACCCAGTCGGCGGTCAGCCAGCAGATCCGGGCGTTGGAGGATAAATTCAAGCGACGGCTGCTTGAGCGTGTCCGCGGCCGGCGTGAAGTAAAACTAACGCCTGCGGGCGAGGTCTTTTATCGCGAGGCCAAAAACGTTCTTTCGGCTTATGGCCAGCTTCAAGAGAGCCTACGCGGACTGGTCGGCAAGATCGGAGGAACGGTAAGAGTCGCGACGATCTATAGCGTTGGCCTTCACGAGCTTCCGGGCAAGATCCGCGAATTTATGACAAAGTTTCCTTCGGCAAAGATCGATCTTGAGTATTCGCGAACCACGAGCGTAGTGAGGGACGTTATGAACGGAACCGTCGAACTTGGCATCGTCGCATTTCCTGAGGCTCGTCGCGGTTTAACGATCACGCCGATGCCCGAAAATCGACTGGTGCTAGTTTGCCCGATCGGTCATAAATTCGCGAGCCGTGCTCAAGTAAAAACCAAAGACCTTAACGGCCAGGATTTTGTCCTGTTTGAACGTGATGTGCCGACGAGAAAGGCAACCGACCGAATATTGAAGGTCTATGGAGCTGAAGTGCGAAAGATTGCCGAGTTCGACAACATCGAAACAATAAAGCGGGCGGTGGAGGCAGGGCTTGGGCTTGCGATATTGCCGCTTCCGGCGGTGGTGGAAGCCGCACGGAAAGGTCAGTTGGCGATGGTAAAATTGGTTGAAAAAGAATGGCTGCGGCCGATCGGGATCATCCACAGGAGTGACCGCGATCTTTCGGTTGCCGCAAAAAAATTTGTTCAGCTCCTCGAAACGCCTGCAAAGACCGCATAAAGCAAGAGAGGAAGACCAGGTGAAAATATTTGATGAAGAAGCCGTCCGCGCCCTGCTGGAAATGAAAGACCTGATCCCAGCAATGGCGTCTGCCCTCGCCGATCTTTCAGGGGGCAAAGCCGTCCAGCCCGTTCGAACGGTAATACCAGTCGCCGAGCACCACGGCTTTTTCGGCGTGATGCCAGCTTACAATGGAGCCCTCGGAGCCAAACTCGTCACTTTTTATCCTCAAAACCAAGGCGTTAACACCCATCATGGAATGGTCCTTCTCTTTCGCCCGGAAACCGGCGAACCGATCGCGATCATGGATGGCCGCCTCATTACCGAGATGCGGACTGCGGCGGTTTCAGCAGTTGCAACAAACCTGCTGGCAAGGCATGATGCCTCTGTGCTCGCGATCCTTGGCTCGGGCGTGCAGGCGCGAAGCCACCTCGAGGCACTCAGGCTCGTACGAAATTTCAAGGAGGTTCGCGTTTGGAGCCCAACAAATTCCAAAGCGTTCGCCGAGAAGTACGATATCATTGCGGCGAATTCCGCTGAAGAAGCGATTCGCGGAGCCGATGTGATAACGTCCGTCACTTCTTCAAAAGATCCGGTCATTTTCGGAGATTGGGTTTCGCCAGGGGCCCACATAAATGCGGTCGGAGCTAATCGGCCAACTTGGCGGGAGCTTGATGACGCCGTCCTGTTTGCGTCGCGAATCTTTGTTGAATCGAGAGCTGCCGCTATCGTCGAATCCGGCGACATTCTTGCCGGAGGCGAGATATTTGCAGAGATCGGCGAAGTCGTGGCTGGTACAAAGGCTGGGCGTCAGGCTGACGACGAGATCACCCTGTTCAAATCACTTGGTTCGGCCGTCGAAGATATTTCGGCTGCGGACCTCGTCTATCGCAAAGCTCTCAAAATTTAGCACACAAGTCCGACTCAGGTCATTTTTTCGTTATTCGAATGGCAAACCCGCCGCCGGCTGCGAGGTCGATGCTTAACTTATCTCCCTTGCGGACAGTTGACAAGACCTTTTGAAGGTCGGCTGCCATTCTGTTGGCGTTCGGGCCGTCTTGGAATATCTGGGCGGAATACTCGCCATCATCGAGAAATGAAAGATCGATCTCCAACCGGCGGGGCGTCCAGTTTGTCATCCCTCCCACATACCATTCGCCGTCGACCGATCTTCGAGCAATAACGACATAGTCGCCGATCTTTCCGTCGAGAGCGAGCGTTTCATCCCAAACGGTAGGAACGGCGGAAAGAAATTCCATCGATTCCGGTTCCCGAAGATAGTTCGACGGACTGTCCGCCAGCATTTGAAGGGGGCTTTCATAGACGACATACATTGCCAATTGATGGCCTCGCGTGCCTTGGCTCATGGGCCGATCGGCATCTGCCGAGAAGGTTTTCCGAGTGCTGTTAAGCATTGCCCCCGGCGTGTAATCCAGCGGACCGGCCGCCATTCTTATGAACGGAAACGTAACATCGTGCTGAGGAGTGACCGTAGCGTCAAATTTGCTATGTTCGAGGCCCCTGACTCCCTCGTAAGACAATACGTTTGGATACTTTCGACTCAATCCGGTCGGCTTATAGGATCCATGAAAGTCAACGATCAATTTTCTCTTCGCTGCCTCGCGAGCCGCTCGTTCATAAAAATTTACCGCTTTTTGATCGTCGCGCTGCATGAAGTCGATCTTGACTCCGCTAACGCCCCATTCCTGAAAACGATCGAGTATCGCTTCCATATTTCGGTTAAGGGGAATCCAAGAAACCCACAAAATTACCTTCACATTCTTGGATTTCGCGTAGTCGAGAAGCTCAGGCAATTTAACGGCTGGATTTACGGATAGCGGGTCTTCGGGCTTTGACCAGCCGAGATCCATGATGATGTAGTCCAAACCGTATTTTGATGCGAAGTCTATGAAATATTTATAGGAGTCAAAGTTAACTCCTGATTTGAAGTCGACGCCGTACAAAGTCAAGGCGTTCCACCAGTCCCACGATACTTTACCGGGTCGAACCCAAGAAAAATCTTCCTTTGTTCCTTCGGAAAGCAGGTAAACTAGGTCATTGTCCAACAGCTGTTTATCTTGCTCGCCCAAACCGAATACCCTCCACGGAAACTGTCGTTTCCCCGTGGTTTGGGCAATAAAGTCAGCGCGTTCGGCAACCTTGAGATCTGTCGCGCTTGATTCGCTCTCCTTCGAAGGGTAATTCGGGAATACGGCTTTAAGGCCCTTACCGTTATTTCCCTGCACCCACATTCCGGCGTAATCGTAAAGGTCGGCCTCAGACACCCATAGCTTGAGACCGGATGGATTCGAGATGAGAAGGGGCAAACTGCCAAGTTTCGTTTTCAACTCTTTTGGCTTGTAGTTGAAATAAAGAGCCTCATTATGCGAGAAAAGGTCCGTCTCTTCGGGATATGTTAATACGTCGTTTGGATCTAAATTTATGTCTACTCGTTCATTGGAGACTGTGATCGGTCCGGGCAGGTCCGTTGTCCAGCGATACGCAACACCGCCGTTATAAACGCGCCAGATCATTCCGTAGTTTCCCTGGAAGCCGATCTCCATCTCGTTACAGGAATTGCGTAGGTTCCGACGTTTCCCTGGGACCGGGACGGTGACCACCTCATCGATCTTTCGCTCGTCCGTATTGAGAATCCTGAGATTCGCCCCGATATCCGCATGTCCTCTTATGGTCAAAGCGACCACGGAATCCGGGACAACAGGACTACCGTTGTAATAGATGGAATACGAAACGGTTTTGCCTATCCGTATACGCGCCTCAACCTTTCCGTTCGGCGAGCGAACACTAAGATCCTGCGCGATCGTGAAAATCGGAAACAGAAATACGATAAAGAGCAGAAGGCGGAGATCAGTTTTTGAGGGTTCCATGAACCTTAGGATATATCAATCCAGGCTCATCACGGTGTAGGAGTTTATAGGTTTAATATCGTTTAAGGCTCGCTGAAGTTTTGAGGCGATACCGGCACTCTCCATATACTCACGCCCGAGCAGCTTGCGAAACTTTCGATCCGCCGATTGTCCAGTCAGTTCCTTGAACATGCCGCTCAGAAATGCGCTTGCGATTTCAGGGCCAAACTGCTTCCCGCAGTTTCTTTGCAGATCATCGATAACTTCATCTGCCGGTCGGCGGCGTTTGTACGGCCGGTCGGTCGTCATCGCGTCGAAGGAATCAGCCAGATTTACGATCTTGGCGATATAGGGTATTTCACGATCGTATAAGCCATCGGGGTAGCCGCGGCCATCGATCCGCTCATGATGATACTTGGCCGCAAGCGGAACGTCCGTATAGGGATGATGGATCGGCTGAAGTATCTCGAACCCGACACCCGGATGGCGATTCAGTTCTGCCGACTCCTTTGCGTTTATTCGGTAGGGAGCATTTATTATCCTGCGGTCAACCGTCAGTTTCCCAATGTCGTGTAGATAACCGGCAACCGCTGCTCCCTCGATCTCGTCGACACCCCAATCCAATTCCGTTGCGATGATCTCAGCGTATTTTCCGACGCGGACCGAATGGCCCTCTGTATATTTATCCTTTCGGTCGATCGCCGCGGCAAACGCTTTGACAGTGTCCTTATAGGTCATCCGAAGATCGTCATACAGCTTTCGATTCTCGGCGGCGCGGCGTTCGAGTTCTGTCAGCATATTCCGCTGAGAAATGGCGACGCCAATGTGACGGCCCATGGAGCAGATGATCTCCTTGTCGTAGCTTGAGTAACTTTCGCCATTCGCCTTTTCCCCGAGAAAGAGAGCTCCAACCAATTCCTCGTGGATAATAAGAGGAACGACTAGCCGGATCTTTTTCTGTTCAAAGCTGCGGATATAGACTTGAAAAAACGGGAGGCATCGGGCCTGTTCAACCTCGATCGGAAAAAATCCGTTGATCAGAAATTGACGTTCGTCTTCGTCGCAAAGAGAAAGGCCCAAAGGAAAATCGTCGCCTAGTCCCCGTATGGCGATGATGTTGAACTCATGCGAAAACCGCGAGTATCGCGAGACACCGCCGCGCATAATGCCCATTGCGCCGGAGATCAAATGAAGGGAAGTGCGGATGGTTTCCTGAAAATTATTACGATCGGTGACGGCTTGTCCAAGCTCCGCCAGGGCTCCAAAGGTGTGGATCAGTTTGTTCTTGTTATCTAACATCTTTGCCCTAAATTCAGGCGAGTGTGACGTGATTAGTGAGGCCGAGCATTTCGAACAACTCGACAGTGTCATTTTTCACTTTCGAAAAAACAACCTTTGCGCCGGAGGTCGCGGCCGAATCGATGACGCCAAGCAGAATCGAAATGCCTATGCTGTTAACGATATCGGTTTGTGAAAAATCGACAACGAGTTTTGTGCAGCCTTCGTCGAGACGCTGGCGGCACTCGCGCTCGATATGTTCGCCCGTAATTTTGTTGATATAGTCACCGGCGAGCACAACGGCACTTTTCTCGTCGAACGACCCGGAAATATCC
>JBDTXM010000129.1:0-10729 GCA_040006215.1 Acidobacteriota bacterium | reverse complement strand
TGTTCGATGGAATGTAACACAAGATTGCACAGATTGCAACATGTGTTATGTATGGGACGGCAATCAAACGGAGCTCGAACAACCCCGAGAGCGGTAGGCCTTTGTCAGAACCGCCCGCCTCAGCGCGCGGTCAGGTTTGCGCGAGTCAGGGATGCCTGCTTGTTTGACGAGTGTGAGGTGGATGAGTGATGAGTGAGAGTTGAACTAGAAGTAAGTTATCATCTTCTTAGCTGCCAGCAAGAGTTTCACTTCTCCGGTCGCGGTAACTTGTCTACAAGACTCTTTCACGCGGTTTCCTTTGGAATCGTATCCGTAGACCAAGTCCCGGTCATACTGGCTATTGTGCGAAGTTTCGATCAGCCGTGTCTGCCTACCGAGTTCGTCGTAGCTCGACAATTGAGTTAGCCAGAGATTTCCGGCAACATCATAAACATACCGTTCCACTTGTTGGCCTTGCTCGTTATATTTCTCCACTATCCGACCGGGCGTTAATCTGTCTTCACTGCCCATCGGCTTACCGTTAAATTGGGCTATAGTTATAGTGTCTCGCAAACTTATTTTACCAGCATCGCCGTAGTCGATGGTCGTTTTACTATTAACGGATTCGTTTTCGGTGGTCGTGAGAACGAGTTTGCCGGAAGAGTTGTATTTGTTGATGGTTTTGCTGATTACGTTACCGTCCGCTCCGATCGAAATAATGGTCAGGGGATCTTTTCCGTCAAAAGTGGTTGCATTCGTAAAGGCAAGCCGATCGTTATCGTAATAGGCTTCTTTTGTAATATTGCCCATTAAATCATATTCCAGGATCGTCTTTCCACTGAGGCTGGAGCTGGAATAGCTTCGTTCGGTTACGTGGTTGAACCGATCGTACTTGTTTCCTCGCTCGGTGCTTGTCCCGCCCGCGATCTCGGTCGTAACCTCACGGATCTTGTTACCACGAGCGTCATAAGAATATACTGTCTTGAATTCCAGCACTTTTTCGCGATAAACCAGGACCTGTACAACGTGTCCACCGGAATATATAAAATCTGCATGTTTGTGGAGCCCTGCCGGAGGAAAATCACTGACCCCGTAAAATTCGCTCCACGATGTGGTTTGCCCATCCGCATCAAAAACCGTGCTAGCCTGGTGGCCCGGGGAACCATCGGCGTTATAGAAGGCCCGCCAGGTTTCATGTCCCTGCTTGTCATAAGTAACTTCGGATACCCTCCACGGTTTTTCTAGCGGATCGCTCGTACAGTTGTAACTCTCTTCGCGGACCGAACGCACGTAGCCGGACAGCCCCATATACTTCTCGGATTCCATTCCGACGCTTTGAGCCGTCAACGGGGCGCAAAAAAGCGGCAAGAGATTTGTCAACCAAAAAAAATAGCGAGTTCGGGACATGGACAGCACCACCTTCAATCTAGCGCAGCTTACTCGTCGAGGCCGGGCTTCTGGGATTCAACGGAATATTACAAGCAAAACGGCGAAATGCAAAATAATGCGAGCGGTAAAGGGGGAAGGCGGAAATGAGAAGTGAGAAGTGAAAAGTTAAAAAGGGAATATTTCCGTCGGAATTCAGATGTTGAACGATCCTCTGGCTATAAGCTCGGCACCTGAGAGCCCATTTGTTTCGCGAGAGCATTTAGGTGGGCTGAAAACTTTATGACGAAAGGAATTCGTGAACATTTTGGGCGGTTCGGCGGCCGTCGGCTATGGCCCAGACGATGAGGGATTGGCCGCGCTCGCAATCACCGGCGGCGAATACCTTGGTGACACTGGTTTGCTTGCGGTTGTTAACTGCGATCGTTTGGCTTGCCGTCAATTTTATACCGAGATCGTCGATCAGGGAATTTTCTTCGATCCCGACAAAACCCAGGGCGAGAAAGACGGCGTCGGCGGGCCAGAATTTTTCCGTTCCCGGGATCTCGCGATTCGGGCGGCTGCCATTCTCCCCGGTCCAGTCGACCGGAACGGTTTCGACGCCCGCAAGTTCTTCGTTCTCGTTTCCGATAAACCGTTTCGTGAGAATATTAAATGACCGCGGATCGTTCCCAAATTTCGCAGTCGCTTCGTCGTGACCGTAGTCGGTTTGAAATGTCCGTGAACGGGCGAGCCACGCATCATGGGTAACTATCTGTTCGCGAGGCCGATCAGCGATCTCAAACTGTACGAGGCTCCGGCACCCTTGCCGCAGGGACGTAGCGACACAGTCGGTGCCCGTGTCGCCGCCGCCGATCACTAGAACGTCCTTGCCGCGGACATCGATAAATTGCCGATCCGCGAAATTGGAGTCGAGCAGGCTTTTGGTGGTCGCGTGGAGAAGATCCATTGCGAAATGAACACCTCTCAGATTGCGCCCTTCGATGCTCAGGTCACGGGGCTTCCCCGCTCCTATGCTTAACACGAGAGCGTCGTAATCCTTGTTCAGCTCGGAGGCAGTAATATCGATGCCGACATTGACGCCGTGGCGAAATTCAATACCCTCGGCGGTCAAAAGATCTACACGGCGATCGACGACGTGCTTTTCCAGCTTCATATTCGGGATGCCGTACATGAGCAGGCCGCCGATGCGGTCGGACCGCTCGAAAACGGTAACGGTGTGGCCGCGTTTGTTCAGTTCGTCCGCGCAGGCGAGGCCGGCCGGGCCTGAGCCAATTACCGCGACGAGCTTTTCGGTTCGAAATGCGGGCGGTTTCGGCGTTATCCAGCCTTCGGCAAAAGCCCGGTCGATGATGGAGAATTCGATCTCCTTTATCATCACAGGATCGTCATTGATGCCGAGAACGCACGATGATTCACACGGTGCGGGACAAACTCGGCCGGTGAACTCAGGGAAATTATTTGTCAGAGCAAGCCGGCTATACGCCTCGTGCCAGTGGCCGCGGAAGACGAGGTCGTTCCATTCCGGGATCAGATTGTTTACCGGGCATCCGGTGGTCATGCCTGCCGTTAGTTGTTCGGAATGACAGAAAGGAATACCGCAATTCATGCAGCGAGCGCCTTGCGTTTGCAGATCGACGGCGGGAAGATGGTCGTGAAATTCGTTCCAATCGAGCGTGCGTTTATCGGCGGTCCTAAGAACCGGCAAGGTACGACGATGATCGATGAAACCGGTCGCCTTTCCCATAGATCTATACGACAGCGAGATCGGCGATACGGGGCCGCTGCTCTTTTACCGCAGCTTGCGGCTGCGATGTGAGTCCTTCTGAAATGCGTTGATAATCCTTCGGGATCACGCGAACGAATTTCGGAAGATGTAGTTGCCAATCATCGAGTATCCTTTTCGCGATCTTGCTTTGCGTTAGCTCGTAATGTCGTTGGATGAGAGCCTTTGCTGACGCAATTTCATCGTCGCCTTCGACCTGCGTTAGATTGACGAGAGCGCGATTGCAGCGAGTGGAAAAATCGTAATCTTCGTCAAAGACGTACGCGATTCCGCCCGACATGCCCGCAGCAAAATTCTTTCCGGTGCTTCCTAGAACTATGACGCGGCCGCCGGTCATGTATTCACAGCCGTGATCGCCCACACCTTCGACTACCGCATTAGCTCCGCTATTCCGGACGGCAAACCGCTCGCCAGCCGTACCGGAAATAAACGCGATCCCGTTAGTCGCACCATAGAGTACGGCATTCCCGACGATAACGTTTTCGTGCGATGCGAACGCCGAAGTTTTCGGGGGAAAGATCACGAGGGTTCCACCCGACAGGCCTTTGCCGACGTAATCATTTGAATCGCCTTCGAGCGTGAGTGTCATGCCGGCCGGCACAAAAGCTCCGAAACTTTGCCCCGCGGAACCTGTGAAGGAAAGTTGAATCGTTTCATCCGGCAGGCCGCAAGCTCCAAAACGCCGCGATATTTCGCCGCCCACGAGAGCTCCGACGGAGCGATCAGTATTTCTGATCTCGAGTTTCGCCGATACACGAGCACCGTGATCGAGAGCCGGGCGGCAGATCTCGATCAGCCTCCGCTTGTCGATTGTTTTCTCCAGCTCATGATCCTGCCGGGTCTGGTGAAAACGGCCGTAGCTCTCAGGAACATTCGGCTGATGGAGCAGTGCGGAAAGGTCTAGCTGTGCCGCCTTGGAATTGTTATTGTCCGGGCCAACTTCCAGAAACTCACTCCCGCGTCCGATCAATTCATTAAAGTCTCGCACACCAAGCTCAGCCATCAGCTCTCTAACTTCCTCGGCGATGAAACGCATAAAGGTGACGACGAAATCAGGATCACCCGAGAATTTCTCTCTAAGGTATGGATCCTGGGTGGCGATGCCGACAGGACAGGTATTCAGATGGCAGACACGCATCATGATACAACCGAGAGCAACGAGCGGAGCGGTGGAAAAGCCGAATTCTTCGGCGCCGAGGAGTGCAGCGATGATGACATCGCGGCCCGTCTTAAGCTGCCCGTCGGTTTCGAGCCGGACGCGGCTTCGCAGGTCATTGAGCAGAAGAGTTTGATGAGTTTCGGCGAGGCCGATCTCCCACGGAACTCCTGCGTGCTTGATGCCTGTCAGCGGAGATGCTCCGGTCCCGCCGTCATGGCCGCTGATGAGGATCAGATCGGCCTTTGCTTTTGCCACGCCGGCGGCGACGGTGCCGACACCGGCTTCGGCGACGAGTTTGACGCTGATACCAGCATTTTCATTAACGTTTTTTAGATCGAAGATCAACTGCTTAAGATCTTCGATAGAATAAATATCGTGGTGGGGCGGAGGCGAGATCAGATCGACGCCGGGGGTAGAGAAACGTGTTTTGGCGATCCACGGATAAACCTTTGATCCGGGAAGCTGGCCGCCCTCGCCGGGTTTCGCTCCCTGTGCCATTTTTATTTGGATCTCGTCGGCGTTTACGAGATAGTGGCTGGTTACGCCGAAACGCCCGGACGCGACCTGCTTGATCGCACTCTTGCGCGAGTCGCCGTTGGCGTCTATGACAAATCGGTCAGCGTCCTCACCACCTTCGCCGGTATTGCTTTTACCGCCGAGACGGTTCATCGCGATGGCCAGCGATTCGTGTGATTCCTGACTGATCGAGCCGTAGGACATCGCACCGGTCTTGAAGCGACGGAGAATTCGCTCTACCGGTTCTATCTCGTCGATCGAAATACTTTGCTCCCTCGTCTTGAACCGCAAAAGGCCACGAATTGTGGCGCAGTTTTCTTCCTGTTCGTTGATCAGATGACTGTATTCTTTGAAAACTCGATAGTCACCGCTCCTGCAAGCACGCTGGAGCGAATGGATCGTCTGGGGATTGAAAAGGTGAAACTCGCCCTGTTGGCGCCACTGATAAACACCGCCCGAATCGAGAGAATCAGTTTCTAAGCGCCTGTCGAAGCCGCGGCGATGACGAAATAAGGCTTCCTCGGCGATCTCATTTAGACCGATGCCGCCTAGGCGTGATGGCGTTCCCGCAAAGTATTTCCCGATCACATTCTGGCCTATTCCCACCGCCTCGAAGATCTGCGCTCCCAGATAACTCCTTATCGTCGAGATACCCATTTTCGACATTACTTTGACGACGCCTTTGTTTATCGCCTTGAGAAAATATGCGATCCCTTCGGATTCACTTACCGGCAAAAGGCCTTGGCGGATCTGGTCCTGGATCGTTTCGATCGCTAAATAAGGATTGATAGCTGTGGCACCGTATGCGAGCAGTAAAGCGAAGTGGTGCACCTCGCGAGGTTCGCCGCTTTCGAGAACAAAACCTACTTGTGTTCGCGTCCCCTGGCGAATTAAGTGATGATGAACAGCTGAGACGGCGAGCAGCGAGGGAATAGGCACTCGGAACCCGTTCATCTCGCGGTCCGACAAAATGAAAATGTCGTAGCCGTCGGCTACCGCTGAGCTCGCCCGGTCGCAAAGTTTTTCGAGAGCCCATTCCAGGCCTTGCTGTCCGTGCTCCTTGTCAAAAAGCATCGGTATCGTGATGGATTTAAACCCGGTCCTACCAAATTCGCTTTCCGACTCCCCGAGCAGGCGAAGTTTTTCAAGTTCCTCGTTTTTCAGGACAAATGAGTTTAGTTTTATTTGCCGTGCGGCTCGTTCGGTTGGCTCGAATAGATTATCGTCACGCCCGATCATCGTGTCGGTCGAGGTCACAAGCTCCTCGCGAATAGCGTCGATCGGCGGATTGGTGACCTGTGCGAAGAGCTGTTTGAAATAGTTGTAGAGAAGCTGCGGCTTTTGCGAGAGAACGGCAAGCGGAGTGTCGGTGCCCATCGACCCGATCGCTTCGGTTCCGTCTGCGGCCATGGGGAGGAGCAGCATTCGCACATCTTCCTCGGTGTAACCAAACGCTCGCTGCCGCTGCAGCACAGTTTCATGGCGGATCTCGTGCGTGAACGGAGGCGGCGGAAGGTCGTTTATATGCAGCAGATTGTTTGCCAACCACTCGGGATAAGGATGGGTGCCGGCGGCGGTGCTCTTGATGTCGGCATCGTCGACAATTAGGCCCCGGACAGTATCGATGAGGAACATCTTACCCGGCTGAAGCCTTCCCTTCTTGATGACCTCTGAGGGATCGATATCGAGAACTCCTACTTCCGAAGCCATCACGACGCGGTCATCCCGCGTTATGTAATATCGCGATGGGCGCAGGCCGTTTCGGTCGAGAACTGCTCCGATGATATCGCCGTCGGTGAAAGTGATCGCCGCCGGCCCGTCCCACGGCTCCATGAGGCAGGCGTGATATTCGTAAAACGCACGTTTCTCCGGGCTCATTGGATTTTCTTCCGATAATGGTTCGGGGATCATCATCATCATCGAATGCGGCAACTGGCGCCCGGCGAGCGTGAGTATTTCCAGCGTATTGTCGAACGCTCCCGAGTCGCTCGCGTCTCCATCGATGACATGAAGCACCTTTTGCAGATCATCGCCGAAAAGGGGCGATCGCAAATTATTCTCTCGGGCGTTCATCCAGTTGGCGTTCCCGCGCAAGGTATTTATTTCGCCGTTGTGTGCAATGTATCGCAGCGGCTGCGCGCGCGACCAGCTCGGAAAAGTGTTCGTGCTGAATCGTGAATGAACGAGAGCGATCGCCGTCTCGAAATCTTCGTCTTGAAGGTCCGTATAAAATGTACGGAGCTGGCGGGTGGTGAGCATCCCCTTGTAAACGATCGTTCGCGAGGAAAGGCTGGCGAAATAGAACTGCTCGGCGAGGCGTTCGTTTTCGCGGGTGATCAGCTCCTTAGTCCATCGCCGGATGACAAAAAGCGTTCTCTCGAAAGCCGCTGGGTCGCGTGTTTCGTCGCCACGGCCGATGAAGACCTGACGTATGCCTGGCTGCGATCGTTTTGCAGTTGGGCCGAGTCCGCCGTCGTTGACCGGAACGTCACGCCATCCGAGGCACGTCTGTCCCTCTTCGGCAATTATTTTTTCCAGAACATCCTGACAGTAAGAGCGCTCTTCCGGATCGGTCGGAAGAAAGGCCATGCCAATGGCGTACGAATCGGAATCAGGCAAGACTATGTGTAAAGTTTCACATTCACGCTGAAAAAATTTGTGCGGGATCTGAGTCAGCACACCTGCGCCGTCGCCGGTGTTCGCTTCGGCGCCGGTGGCACCGCGATGATTCATTTGAACCAGGATGCTCAGAGCATCTTCGACGGTTTTATGCGACCTTCGTCCCCTGATGTCGGCGACAAAGCCCACGCCGCACGAATCGTGTTCGAATTGCGGAAGATAAAGGCCTTTTCTGGCCGCATTTTTCAGATCGATGTTCATCAGAAAGGTCTAATCGGTCACCGCTCCCAGACTGCTCGAAGATACGAGCTTGGCGTATTTAGCGATCACGCCGCGGGTGTATCGCTGCTTGGGCGGCTGCCAAGTGCTGCGTCGCTCCTCTAGCTCCGCGTCGGAAAGTTGAACTTGCAGCAATTGCTCGTCGGCATCGATCGTTATCAGATCGCCATCTCGGACAAGGGCAATGTTCCCGCCGACAGCGGCCTCCGGTGCAACATGGCCGACCACCATCCCATATGTTCCGCCCGAAAAGCGTCCGTCCGTGATCAAACCGACAGAATCCCCAAGCCCCAGGCCGATCAAAGCCGAGGTCGGCGCTAGCATTTCACGCATTCCGGGGCCGCCTTTTGGACCCTCGTAGCGGATGACGACGACATCACCGGCTTCGATCTTTCGCTGCACGATCGCCTGCATAGCGGCTTCTTCCGAATCAAAAACTTTTGCCTTTCCCGTTATCTTGCGGCTTTTGATACCGCTGATCTTTGCGACGGCACACTCTTCGGCCAGGTTGCCGCGAAGGATCGCGAGATGGCCATCGGAATAAAGAGGCGTTTCCCACGATCGAACGACGTCCTGTCCAGACGGTACAACGGCCGAAACTGCGGCGAGATTTTCGGCCACGGTCTTGCCAGTGATAGTAAGGCAATCGCCGTGAAGAATCCCTTGTTCGAGAAGTATCTTCATCACGAGCGGGGTGCCGCCGACCTTGTGGAGATCAGTCGCCACGTATTTGCCTGACGGCTTGAGATCGCACAGAACGGGCACGCGACGGCGGATCGATTCGAAATCATCGACGTTGAGATCAACTTTGGCAGAATGAGCGATGGCGAGAAGATGTAGGACCGCATTGGTCGAGCCGCCAGTTGCCATTACTACCGCGATCGCGTTTTCAAACGCCTTTCGAGTCATGATCTGGCTAGGAAGCAAATTATTTTGCACTGCTTCGGCCAACGCTTTTGCGGATGCCTTGGCGTTTTCCAACTTTTCAGCATCCTCGGCCGCCATCGTAGACGAGAAAGGCAGGCTCATGCCTAGAGCCTCAATAGCGGACGACATCGTGTTTGCCGTGTACATCCCGCCGCACGAGCCCGCTCCGGGACACGCGAGCCGTTCGACCTCGTTCAATTCTTTTTCGTCGATCTTGCCGGAGATGAATTCGCCTACCGCTTCAAATGAACTAACGATGGTGAGATCACGCCCATTGTAGTGCCCGGCTTTAATAGTTCCGCCGTAGACGAAGATCGATGGAATGTTAAGCCTGGCGATCGCGATCATCGCGCCGGGCATATTCTTGTCGCAGCCGCCGATCGCGAGAAGGCCGTCCATTTGCTGCGCCTCGCAGACAGTCTCTATCGAGTCCGCGATAACCTCGCGGGAGATGAGGGAATATTTCATTCCTTCGGTTCCCATCGCAATGCCGTCGCTAACCGTGATCGTCCCGAAAACCTGCGGCATCAGCCCTGCTTCCCGAGCCGAGTGGATCGCAGCATCGGCAAGTTTCCCGAGGCTAAGGTTGCACGGAGTGACCGTACTGTAGCCGTTCGCTACGCCGACGATCGGCTTTGAAAAATCACCGTCGCCGAAGCCAACCGCACGAAGCATCGCGCGATTCGGCGAACGCTCCACGCCGCTTGTGATCGCTTTGCTTTTGAAGTTATTTCCCATCGAGAGTTATACCTCGGCGGCGATCAACTGATCTATAGGATGGAGCCAGTGAGCGAATCGGGCATCTCGTCCCTCGACAGCGTCAAAGAATGTCTTTTGGATCTCCGTTGTCACCGGGCCGCGTCGCCCTTCTCCTATCTGTTGTCCGTCGATCTCACGGATGGGCGTTATCTCGGCGGCGGTGCCGGTAAAGAAGGCTTCATCCGCATTCACTAAGTCAGCCAATTCAAGCGACTTCTTTTCAACTTCATAACCGAGTTCTCGGGCGATCTCGATCGCTGAATCGCGGGTGATGCCCATCAAGATAGAATCGGCTGCATTATTAGTGACGATCTTTCCATCACGGATAACGAAAAGATTTTCGCCCGAACCTTCGGCGAGCCGTCCATCGATGTCGAGCAGGATGGCTTCGTCAAATCCGCGAGCGAACGCATCACTGACGGCAAGCATTGAGTTGAGGTACTGGCCACACGCCTTCGCCATTGTCGGCATCATGCTTGAATGAAATTTACGCCACGGCGAGACAGTGACACGAACGCCTTTTTCCAAGCCTTCAGCACCAAGATACGACGCCCAGCTCCAGGCCATGATCGCTACCTCGACCGGGCATTTGCCGGGGAAAACGGCGAGGCTTGCACTGCCCAGATAGCAGATGGGGCGAATATAGCAGCTTGCAAATTCGTTGAGTTCGATCAGGCTGGTGATCGCGTCGGATAATTCTTCAACTGAGTACGGGATCTTGAAATTGTAAACGGCAGCAGAAGCAAATAAGCGCTCAAGGTGTTCGCGAAGCCGAAACACGGCCGGGCCGGATGCGGTTTCGTAGCATCGGATCCCTTCGAAGACACCGCTTCCATAATGCAGCCCATGAGCGGAAACGTGGACCGTCGCATCGGCCCATGGAATGTTCTGGCCGTTTTTCCAGATCCACGTGATATTTTCAAATGACATACTTTCGAATCAGACGGCCCAGAGAAATTGATCGGGATTTCCGTGCAGCACGCGGTCCTGACCGGATATCCAGTCGGCGCGATTTTTAGCGCAGATGTCTAGGGCAACCGTGTCTTCGAGCGCCTCGGACGAATGCTGGGTTCCTGAGGGTATGCAAAGCATCTGATTTTCTCGTAATGTGACATCTCCGTCGGGCAGGTGAAACAACCAGCGCCCTTTGAGGACAAAGATCACTTCTTCAGTCTCGTGCGAGTGAGTTTGGGTGATCTGGCCTTCGTGGACCTCGACCTTAGCAACGCTTAACGAATCGCCGTAGACGACCTTGCGCAGGTATGACGAATTGATCTCGTCGTTTTTAATTTCGTTCAGATCGTAGACTTTCATATTTC
>JBDTXM010000128.1:0-10917 GCA_040006215.1 Acidobacteriota bacterium | reverse complement strand
TGCGAAACGCGAGACGATCTCCGTCCGCGAAAACCTCGATCGAGGTATCGTCCGTTACAGTTCCCTGTATCAGGGCCTCTGACAATTCATCCTCCACATATTTCTGAAGGGCACGTTTCAGCGGCCGGGCACCGTAGGATCGGTCCGCGCAGGTCTTTTCGATGAGCCAATCGCGGGCACTATCGGTAAGAGCAATGGTGAGATCGCGTTTCTCGACGATCTTATTGAGTCGCCCGACCTGCAGGTCAACGATCTGGCGAAGATCTTCCTCGGTCAATTCATCAAACAGAATTATTTCGTCGAGACGGTTGATGAATTCCGGAGCAAATGTCTGCTTTACCTGGGACATCACCTGCTCTTCCATCTTGTCGTGCGAAGCATCCCCCGCCGCCTGGAACCCGAGATTACCGCGCTTCTGGATCGCCCGGGCACCGATGTTCGACGTCATGATAAAGATCGCGTGCTTGCAGTCGACGGTTTGGCCTTGGGCATCGGTCAATACACCGTCTTCAAACACCTGGAGCAAAACGTTGTAAAGATCTGGGTGGGCTTTTTCGATCTCGTCGAACAGCACCACGGAATACGGAGCACGACGCAGTTTTTCGGTGAGTTGCCCGCCTTCTTCATGACCGACATATCCGGGAGGCGAACCGATAAATTTCGCGGCCGCATGCTTTTCCATGAATTCACTCATATCAAAGCGGACCAGGGAGCGCTCCGAGCCGAACAAGAATTCGGCGAGAGTACGAGCTACTTCGGTTTTCCCAACACCAGTAGGACCTAAGAATAAGAACGATCCAACAGGACGGCTTGGATTTTTCAAACCGGCACGCGAACGGCGAATAGCCCGCGCAAGGGCTGAAATAGCCGGGCGCTGCGAGACGATGCGCTTGTGCAGTTCCGATTCGATAGAGAGCAGTTTTGCCGCCTCTTCTTCTTTGATCGAAGCAACCGGAACGCCCGTCCAGCGGGCGATGACATCTTCGACATCATCCTTGCTTACCTCAACCGCGAGGAATGAATCCTCGAATGAATGAAGCTCATAGGTAATGATCTGATCTTCGTTCGCCGCGGCCCGTTTCCAGTTTTCGACGGTTTCCTTCCACGAAGGCTCACCGTCGTTCTCGTTTTGGTATCGCAGTTTCGCCCTCGCGCCTGCTTCATCGAGAACGTCGATCGCCTTGTCCGGCAAAAACCGGTCGGGAATATAACGATTCGATTGGCGAACAGCGGCCTCGAGGGCTCCAGGTGAATATCGGATCTGGTGAAATGTCTCGTAACGATCGATCACACCCCGAACGATCTCGAGCGCTTCGTCTTCGTTAGGCGGCATCACCTTTACTGACTGAAATCGACGTTCGAGGGCACGGTCCTTTTCGATGGATTTTCGGTATTCCGACGGCGTTGTCGCGCCGATACATTGAATGTCGCCCCGCGAAAGAGCGGGCTTTAGGATATTCGCTGCGTCGAGCGTTCCTTCTGCAGAACCGGCTCCGACCAGAGTATGCAGTTCGTCGATGAAAACGATCGAATCCTTATTCTCCTTAAGCTCGGTCATTATCTTTTTCAGCCGTTCTTCGAACTGGCCGCGATATTTGGTACCGGCCACGACTGACGAGAGATCGAGCGAGAGGATTCGTTTGTTCTCAAGAAATGAAGGTACGTTTTTGAACGCGATCCGCTGCGCGAGGCCTTCGATGATCGCTGTTTTCCCTACGCCAGCTTCGCCGATCAGAACGGGATTGTTCTTCGTCCGGCGGCATAGAATTTCGATGAGGCGTTCGAGTTCCGGTTGCCGGCCGATCAGCGGGTCGAGCTTCCCGGTCCCGGCTTCGAGCGTTAGATCGCGGGTAAATTCCTGCAGGCTCGGCGTCTTGGAATTTTCATTGTCGGAGTAGTCGGCCGACACATGAGCCGAGCGGGTCATCTCATTCCTGATATCCTGAGCCCGGACGCCATGCTGGAGCAATATCTCGGCCGCGATCGAGCGTTCATCGCTGACCAGGCCAAGTAGAATGTGTTCGGGAGCGACGAGTCGACTTCGAAGTTGACGGCTTTCCTCGTTCGCGTAAAAGAGAACTCGTTTGGTCTCTGACGCCAAATGCAGATCGGACGACTGCGGCATGCGGTCGCGTACGACGATGCGATCCTCGATCTCGCGGCGGACCTTGTCGACGGTCAGCTCATGCCGAAGAGGAATAAATCGTGCGGCGATCGTCTTGTCTTCGCGCATCAATCCGAGCAGTATGTGCTCCGGGGAGATCACCGAAGATCCGTATTGCAGCGCCTCATATCGGGCAAAAAATATCACCCGCCTGGATCGTTCCGAGTAGCGTTCGAACATAAAATTATCGCTCAAGCTTTCGTAACTATGATGCCATTATAACGAAAACCTGATGCTGGTGACCAGCGTGCTAATTAGTCAATTGTTTGCGAGCTATTTGCAATAAAGTCCCAAAGAGAGGAAAAATCCAGAAGAAAATGCCCGACAACCAAAGGTATATCGAGCATTCTTAATGTTTACGAGCCTCGACCGAAGGATGATACGGCGTCAATTGGTCATAGAAGAACGCGAATCGACCTTGATCTTTTCATCAGGTATTTCGACCACAATGGCTTCTTTCTTTGTCTTGATGCTCTTTAGAATTTTCCCAGCATTACCAAGCTCAACTCGCGATTCGAGGACACGCGAGACGCGTTTCGGGAGAAACTTGGGTGCGATCGAAGCGATCGAATTTGCCAACGACACGATGTCGCCGCCTCCCGACCAGTGTTCACGAACGATATTCTCATCCGTTCGGTTCAGCAGTCGAAGAAGAACTAACGCCACAACGTAAATATCATCGACCTGGCCGATAAATGGGAAAAAGTCGGGAATAAAATCGAGCGGCGATATGACATAAACGATAGCCGCCATGAAAAGCGCCTTTTCCGCGATCGGAACGCGCGAATCCTTGAGCATCCGGCCAAGCAGAAGCACCATGTTCGGCAGAAACATAATAAAGCTTCGCATGCGGCCCCTTAATTCGAGCTCGCCGCGGCGTTTCAGTTTTGTATTCGGCTCTGTCATCGTCTTTTTTTCGCTATACGAGAAGTGTAGAGAACAGCTGATATTTGAGCAAGTTTTGCACAGATTGGTTGTATGGTAAATTCGGATTGCAACGAATTGATCAACGTGCAACGACCAAACAACATGATCCTTCAAAAAATACGCGAACGCGCCGCGACCGATGTACAACATATAATCCTGCCCGAGGGCGAAGACGTTCGAACGCTGGAGGCCGCCGAGTTCTGCTCCCGTGACAAGATCGCAAAGATAACTGTTATCGGGAACGAAGATAAGGTCCGCGAGCTTGCCGCCGGATCGGGCGTGAATCTCAACGGCGTCGAAATTCTCGATCATCGTGCATCGCATCACGTTTTCGGCAAGATGGCGGAGCTTTACCACCAACTCCGGCGAGCAAAGGGCGTGACGCTCGAGGAAGCCGAACAAACGGTCAAGGATCCTCTCTATTTTGGAAATCTCTTTGTTCGTGAAGGCAAAGCTGACGGTTCTGTCGCCGGTGCGACTAACACGACTGCTCATACCGTCGCGGCAGCGATCAGATGTATCGGCGTCCGCTCGGGTTTCAGGATCGTTTCGTCATTTTTCCTGATGGTCGTGCCGGACAGGAAGTTTGGCGAAAAAGGAGCGATGATCTATGCCGACTGCGGTGTTGTGATCGACCCCGATTCAGGTGAATTGGCCGAGATCGCCATCGCCTCGGCAGATTCGTGCAGGGCTTTGCTTCAAACTGAAGCGCGCGTTGCGCTGCTCTCATTCTCAACCAAGGGCAGTGCAAGGCATCAGCTCATAGACAAGGTAGTTGAAGCAGTAAGGACCGTCCGAGCTAGAATGCCCGAGCTCGCGATCGACGGCGAATTGCAGGCCGATGCCGCGCTCGTTCAGTCGGTTGCCGATTCGAAAGCTCCTGGTTCACAGGTCGCAGGCCGTGCCAACGTTCTGGTCTTCCCTGACCTGAACGCGGGTAATATCGCCTACAAACTTACCGAACGACTTACTGGTGGAACCGCTATCGGCCCGATCCTTCAGGGTCTCGACCGCCCCTGCAACGACCTCTCGCGCGGCTGTAAAGCCGAAGATATTGTGGATGCAATTGCTATCACCGCGGTGCAGTCGCAGGCGAGGAAGAATGGCTAGGGACAAATTGCGGACATAAAATTCAGAGTTCTTTCTTTTCCAAAACTTACAATTTGATAATCATCTTCGCAATAGGATTTACCTGGCGTCTTTGATTTGAGCACACGAATGGAAACATCGTGCTCTTTCAGCAAAGAGACAATTCCCCCGATTTCTTCATCAGCTCGCCAGCATTTGGCTTGAACCACGAAACCGCATCCTTGGGCCAATTACTCGTTTTAAAAGGAGGACAGGGTAAATGCTCGTTCAACAATCAAATATTTCTTCGAGAAGATTGGGTTCATACAGATCGAGTTCACCTCTTTCTCTTAAGAGCCGAGCGTCAGTAAAAATTCCCGTAAGCACGCGATGATGCTTACTATCAGGTCCAACTACAAAGCGAATATACATTTCAAACTGTACCTATTCTTCTTGCTTACACCGATGCAATTCTATGTCAAATCATAAGTTCGGTCGTCAGGCGAGTAGTAGCTTTCTGCTATTCTACTCGCGGATGCATAGATGGATCGCCAAAACAATCCGATAAAACGCTTACTCGACCGGCTCGGTCCCGGGCTGATCACGGGGGCTTCGGATGATGACCCGTCGGGGATCGGAACCTACACTCAGGCAGGGGCTGCCCTCGGATACTCGACACTTTGGACGGCGATCGTTACGCTGCCGCTGATGATCGTCGTCCAGCATATCTGCGCGAAGATCGGAATGTGCGGCGGACAGGGCCTCGCCGGCGTCCTACGTCGATACTATTCGAAAAAACTGCTCTATCCCGTCGTTTTGGGCTTGGTTGTCGCGAATACGATCAACGCCGGCGCCGACATTTCGGCGATAGCGGCTGCGATCAATATGTTCGTTCCGATACCGATCGCGGCGATGGTCATCCCAATAGCGGCCGCGATCGTGATCCTGCAAATATGGGGATCATACCGTCTGATCGTCAAAATATTTAAATGGCTCACGCTCTCTCTATTTGCCTACGTGATCGCCGCTTTTCTCGCGCGTCCCGACTGGCTGGCGGTCGCAAAGGCCACATTCCTTCCGCAGATACAATTCACGAGTGAATACATTACGACCGTAGTGGCCATACTCGGGACAACGATCTCGCCGTATCTGTTCTTCTGGGAGGCAAGCGAAGAGGTTGAAGATGAGATAAGCGAGGGCCGCAAGACGATCGCATCTCGAAGAGGCGCGACCGATGTCGAGATAAAAAAAGAAAAGATCGACACTGTTGTGGGAATGGTTTTCTGCAACGTTGTTTTCTATTTCGTGATCCTGGCAGCCGGCGCGACACTGCATGTGGCCGGCCAAACGAATATCCAATCTGCGACCGAGGCTGCACAGGCTTTGCGCCCGCTTGCCGGAAATCTTGCGACGGTACTTTTTGCTATAGGTCTGATCGGTGCCGGATTGCTGGCCGTTCCAGTGCTGACAGGTGCTTCGGCATACGCGGTCGCCGAAACCTTCAGTTGGCGGTCTGGACTTGACGAAAAACCACGTTCGGCAAAGAAATTTTACGGTGTGATCGCCGTTTCAACGCTCGTCGGTGTCGGAATAGATTTTGCCGGGATCAACCCGATAAGTGCCTTGTTTTGGACGGCCGTGATAAACGGTGTCGTAGCACCGCCGCTGCTGGTAGTGGTGATGTTGGTGGCGAACAACAAACGCGTGATGGGAAAGCGGACGAACGGACCTGTAACAAATATCTTAGGCTGGCTGGCGGTCGCGATAATGTCCTCCGCCGCTATCGCGATGTTCATAACCTGGCAAAGCTAGTCGTTCGAAGAAGGCCCTTCACCGATCGCGTCCCAACTCACGCCGCTGCCCATATCGACCTGTTTCAAAAGACCTCCATTTGCGTCGTAAAAATCGATCATCCCTTCGTGAAAATTCTGCGCATCGACGCGAACCGCTCCCGCAACAAACTCGGTTGAGCCATCGGGATATCGGATCAACATCGAAGGCTGCGATTGTTTTTCCAGGCAATCTCGGCAAAGACACTTCTTGAATTGTGATCGAAGGTCGGCCCGGGCTTCATCCGTCAGTTTCACTTCCGTGCACCAGCATCCTCGGATCGTTGCTCCGCAGACGAATTCATCTCCGCACGACTCACAAATCGACGCCGTTTTGTATTTTTCAGAAATGAGGCCAAGTGCATCTTTGATCTTCATAGAAAAAGAATTTTTTTGTCAATATAATGACGGCTCTCCGCCTGGGCGCGTGTTCCAGCGTTTATGGATCCACAGCCATTGGTCGGGATAGGCTCGGACAAATTCTTCCATCGCCGCGGTCAAGGCGGTTGTAGTTTCGATCACATCTTTGTGCCGGTCATCGGTAGAGGCGGCGTCAATGATCTTGCCGTGCTTTACGCGGTACATGCCGACCTTTGCGTCCCAGACCGTACACAACGGGACGATCATCGCCCCTGTTCGTTTAGCAAGAATCGCCACTCCCCCGGTCGTACAAGCCGGAATTCCAAAGAAAGGAACGAAAACACCGTCTTTTTCCTGTACATTCACATCGGGCAATACGCCCAGAACTCCGCCTGAGCGGAGAAGCGCCATCGCCGTCGAAACTGAATTTGACTTGTTTATCGCACGGTTTCCAAAGCGCGACCTGATCCCGGCCACCAGGTCTTCGACCTGCGGATTGTCGATCGGGCGGGCGAGATAGCTCAGCGGTTCGCGAATGGCCGAATACGCAAACACGCCTATCTCCCAATTACCCAGGTGCGGCCCGGCCAGGATCACGCCGCGGCCTCTTGCACGCTCCGCGTCGAATCGGGCTTGTTCTGCGGGATCGAAATCGAACAAAACAAGCTCTTCGAGTTTCTTAGGTTTGGCCCGAGGAAACTGGCTTACCTCCGCGAGCATCCGTCCGAGATTATCGAAGGCCCCCTTCAGGATCTTCTCTCGTTCGTGTTCGGCCATCTCCGGGAATGCGATCTCGAGATTCCGCATGCCTACCTTTCGTAATCGGCCCAGCACCATATAACCGAAACGAGCGACCAGCAAGCCAACACCGACAGCGACCCGCCGCGGCAGCATTCCCAAAAAACCCAGTATCAGACGTGCGGCGAGATATTCCAACCGTCCCTGAAGCGGGCTTTTCTTAGCCATTTTTTAACCTCGATATCGCCGAAAGGCAAGGACCGCGTTGAGCCCGCCGAATGCGAAGGAATTGGAAACCGCAGCCTCGATCTCGGCCGACCTTGCTTCATTAGTGATCACATCGAGGTCGCACTCCGGATCAGGTTCGTTGAAATTCGCATTTGGAGGAAGAATGTTTTTGTTAAAAGCAAGCATTGTCGCGGCAGCCTCGATCGCACCGGCCGCCCCTAACGTGTGTCCGTGCATCGATTTTGTCGAACTGACGGCGATCTTATCCGCATGGTTTCGAAAAACCTTTCGGATCGCGGCTGATTCCATCGGATCATTCGCAGGCGTCGCTGTTCCGTGAGCATTAATATATCCAATTTGCTCAGGAGCTAGTCCACCATCCTCGAGCGCAAGACGCATCGCCTTCGCGGCACCGTTTGCAAGCGGCATCGTCAGGTGATGTGCGTCGGCGGACATACCGAATCCAGCGATCTCGGCGTAAATTTTTGCACCGCGGGCCTGTGCCGAGTCCAGCGATTCCATTACGAACATCGCACCCCCTTCGCCCAGGATCATTCCGCTTCTGTCTTTTGAGAACGGCCTACAGGTATCGGGCGCGACGACGCGCATGGCCTCCCAAGCTTTTAAATTTCCGAAACAGATAGGGGCCTCGCTGCCACCGGTCACCGCAAGATCGATCGTTCCCTGCCGAATCAGCCAAAAAGCCTGTCCGATCGCGTGATTGGCGGATGAACATGCCGTTGAAGTTGTAAATGTAGCCCCGGTCAATCCAAATTCCATGGACACGTGACTGGCAACGGCATTACTCATCGCGCGCGGGATCGCGATCGGCTGATGACGCTGTTTTCCTTCCGCGTAGAGCTTGTGATAAAGCTCGTCCTCAGTCATCTTGCCGCCGAGGCATGACCCCGTGATGACGCCCGATCGGTCGCGCAGATCATCGTCAAAAACAATGCCTGAATCCTTGATCGCCTCGCGCGCCGCTACTATACCGTAAAGCGAAAAGGGATCGAGCCAAAGCAGACTCTTGTCGTCAAAATGCAGTGTCGGATCGAAATTCTTCACCTCGGCCGCGTTACGAAAACGCAGCGTGGAAGCGTCCAGCTTTTCGATCGGCCCGATGCCCGAGCGGCCCGCGATAAGCGAGTCCCAAAAATCAGCGGCGTTGTTCCCGATGGCGGAAACAACGCCGACTCCTGTAATCACGACTTTTTTCATTTTCTCCCGGAGATCTAAGCGGTCGGACGGGCAGCATTGTTCGGCTGCTCTTCCGGATGGACAAGCAGATGTTGGACGCCCTCGACCACCTCCGCGACACTTTTCATCGACTGAACCTTATCGTCCGGCACCATGATGTCGAATTCTTCTTCGAGCTCAAAGATCAGATTAAGCCCGTCCAGCGAATCGAGGCCTAATTCGTCGAACGTCGTGTCCATTTTCACATCCTCGGGCGGCATTTTCTTGAACTTTGCAAAGACGCCAACTACTCGTTCCGAAACTGATTCTTCCGACATATTATCGCCTCGCTAACTATGTGAAAACGTTATTATAGTCCGCCCTATTAGTCAAAATCAGCGAGCACTGGACTAGAGCTCTCGAAAGAAGCGGCGCGGTTCGTTGAGCGATCGGCAACCCTCACTCTTGCAAGGAAATACGCCCTTCGAACTCTTACATAAATCTTACAATTGCCTCCGGCAGAACCTGCTAACGTTAAAAATGGAGATTCAAACTCCGTAAGAATTCTTTTTTAGAGGTTTTACAAATAGTGCAAAAGGTTACTGAATTCGAATCCGTCGCAACCGAACGTATAAATTGGAACACGATATTTTTTGTTTCGTTATTTCATATTTTCGCCGTCGCGGCTCTTTTCACTTTTAGCTGGCAGAACCTGATCGCCGGCCTTATTACCTGGTGGGTTGCGGGAAGCTGGGGCATCGGCATCGGTTATCATCGCCAGCTGACGCATCGCGGATTCAAATCGTCTAAATGGCTCGAGCGATTTTTTGCTGCATGCGGCACGCTTGCACTTCAGTCCGGGCCGCTTGCCTGGGTGACGACTCACCGCGTTCATCACGCGTTCACAGAAACTGATAAAGACCCGCATAGCCCGCGCAACGGCACCTATTGGTCGCACATTGGATGGATATTTCGCGGAACCGCTCAGAATCAGTCAGAAGCGACGGTCCAGCGATATTCGCCCGACTTGCTTCGCGACCGGGTCATGGTTTTTCTTAATGACTACTATTATATGACCACTATAATTGTCGCGGTGGCACTGTTTCTGGTCGGGGGTTGGACGATGGTTTTGTGGGGAATTTTTCTCCGCACGGTATGCGGTTGGCACTTTACCTGGCTGGTAAATTCCGCAACGCATCTGTGGGGATCGCGTCGGTTCGACACGCGCGATGATTCCCGCAACAACGGCCTGGTAGCCGCCGTGACCTTTGGCGAAGGCTGGCACAATAACCATCACGCCTTTCCGCGTTCAGCCCGGCACGGCCTCACCTGGAAGGAATTCGACGTTAATTGGGTCCAGATACGGATCCTCGAAAAGCTCGGCCTCTTAAAAGACGTCTACGCTTATGAGCTGGTCAAGGACGAAGAAGCGCAGCTCGATGTCGAAGCTCTGCATCAAACGGCGTAATTTCATTCCGAGAAATTTCCGAAACGGAAAATGGAAAATGAGAACCTCGGTTTTCAATATTCCGTTTTCCGTTTTACATTTTCAGTAGGATATTATGCGGCGACGAAGAACAGCGATCTTCTTTCTCGTATTGGGCATTTGCCTGATCATTATCGCCGTTGCCCTGAACGTGGGTTGGGTGCTCTTGAATCTGCGCGAGGTGGCGCTTCTTGTCTTTGGCGTCATTTTCTTTGCAGCGATCATTACAGGCCTCGTTTTGAATACGATCTTCCTTATCCGCGAGATACGTCGAAATGAGCAACACGACGCTTTTCTCAACGCCGTGACTCACGAACTCAAAACGCCGATCGCCTCGATAAAACTTTATCTCGAAACGTTGAAAACCCGCGACGTGGACGAAGCGAAACGGCGCGAGTTCTACGACATCATGCTGACCGACAGCGACCGTCTGCTTGGGACCGTTGAGCAGGTTTTACAGGCCAGCCGAACGCGGGAGAAACAGCGGCAATTGAATCTTTCGGAGGTCGACATAGGCGGGCTTCTCCAGGAAACCGTCGCCCAGGTGCTCGCCAGCCACCACCTTGACGAATCCGCGATCCGCTTTCCCGAACCCGCCGAAAAACTTTACGTCCTTGGCGACCGGGCCGAGTTGCGGACTGCGATCGTTAATCTACTCGAGAATGCCATCAAATATTCGATCGACCAGCCCAAGATCTCGATTCGTCTAAAGAAGTCTCCGCAGAACCGTGCCGAGATCTTTGTCAGAGACGGCGGGATCGGTATCCCGAAGGCCGACCTCAGGCGAATCTTCAAACGCTTTTATCGAGTTTCAGGCACCGCAGCCAAGGAGAAAAAGGGCACTGGCCTCGGCCTGTCCATCGTAAAATCGATCGTCGAAAAACATGGCGGCCGCGTCCTCGCTGAAAGCAAAGGCGTCGGCCGCGGAAGCACCTTCCTCG
>JBDTXM010000127.1:0-10937 GCA_040006215.1 Acidobacteriota bacterium | reverse complement strand
TGCCTCTTTTTTCAGCTTCGTTGGAATTTCCTCCAATCTAACTGACCTACCCAGCACGTTTACTCCAGGGAGCTTTCAAAGTGAAACATTCGCAATTTCTTATCTTTTCTATTCTTTCCGTTATTCTCAGCCTCGCCGTGGTCTCGTCTTTCGGACAGTCGACCGACCGCGATAATCCGACGCCGCTTAGTTCGTCCGAGATATCGGGCATGCTCGACGATCATCAACGCGACGGCAACAAGGAAACCTTCTATTCGTTTACTGCCGGGCCGGGCGAAGTGACGATCACATTTGACGTCAAACGGCGAAACCGCGACGGCGGAGCCGGCGTTGCGTTCGAGATCTTGCCGCGTAACGGTTCGTCGACCGCGCTTCTATGCTGCGAGGGAGTTCAGAGCGGCGACGGCGGAACCGGCCGCGAAGTTGCGACACTAAAACTCGCGAGACGGCAGGTAGTGATCCTGCACATCACGAACGCTTCGAACGGCGGCGGCACATTTACCGCACGGTTAACCGGCGCAACATCCTTCGGCGGTCCCATAACGGGATCTGGCGACTTTAGTGACAACGACAATGATAACTCCCGCGGCCGCGGCGATCGTGACAACAGTAATAGGATCGACGTTCCCGCGACCGGAACGCTTCACATTAGAATGAAGAACGGAACGACACAGGACATCGACCTTAGCCGTGTTCGAAATATCTCCGTTCGGAATTAGCACACAACGACAAAACCGGACATTAGAAAATATTAATTATTGAACGGCGGTCACGCTGGTGATATTCACCGTCGTGCCGTCGCGTTTTGAGCGGATCCTTAAGCGGCGTGCGCGGGCAGTGTTGGTCGGCGTGTCGGTTGGGGTTCGGTAGGTGACGTAATACGCCGTGCGGAGCTGTTGAACGATGTCGTCATACGCCGCCTGGATCTGGGCGAGCTGCGAGATCGGATAATAAGTGCCGCCCGAGATCTTTGCGAGACGCTCGCCTTCGACCGCGGCCTTGGTCGTGAGGCCCATATATTTCGTCCGCAGCGGATCGACCGACATGTTAGGGTCGCTCGTCGCCGACGCCGCGATCAATCCCGACGGGACATAAAGCGGATAGATGAGCGCTCCGCTTTCCTGGATCGAACCGGCAAGCGAATCGAACGCCAGGAACGAACGGTTGTCGTCGCCATCAGTGAGCACGACTATCGCCGTCCGGTCACCCTTCAGCGGCCGCAGCGTGTCGGCGAGCGTGTAGGCAAGAGCATCGTAGTAAGCCGTGCCTCCGCCCGCGTCAAAGGTATCGAGGCTTATCGAAAGCGACGATCTATCGGTCGTAAAACCTGATAGGACCTTAACGTCATCGTTGAATAGAACGATCGAGATCTTGTCACGCCGGTCGACGGTATTGACGAAGCTTCTCGCCGCCTTCCGGATAAAGTTGACGTAGTTCTCGACGCTACCCGACACGTCCAGCAGCAGCACGAGATTGACCGGAGCCGTCACCGGCTGCACCGACACGACTTCCTGATCGACACTGCCCTCGCTCACCTCAAAATCCTTTGCCTCAAGCCCGGCCACAGTCCGGTTGCCGCCGTCGATCACCCGCACCAGCGCCCGCTTGACCCGTCCGGCCGGGATCGTCAGTCCATTGTCCCGCGTCGTCAGAACCGGCTCGCGTTTGATCGGCGGCAGGGTCTTCAGATAATCCCCGAAGTATTTCGGACTAGAACGCCGGATCGCGTCCATCAAGTATGAATCGCCGCTGCGAATTATCGCCTTGGCTGCGTTCGTCAGCGGCCGTTCGCGTAGATCGCTCGACACCTCATTCGGCGGAACGTTTAGCAGCAAGATCCCGCGCGACGAACTGAACCGAAGGTCGATGCCTTCGCTGATCTTTCGTTTTTTCTTTTTCTTTTTTTGGTCGTCCGGTTTGTCGGCGTCAGCGTCCGTGTCGGGAGGATCGGTAGTTTCGGTGGGAGCGTCGTCGGCTGCCTTTTTAAGCGCCTTGGCGTCATAGGTCGAGCCTTTGATAAGGAAACGTCCACGCGACTTTTCCTTGATCTTCTCAAGAGCTATATCGCTGACGATGCGAGGATGAGCTTCCGTCCATTCGAGATCGTAGTCGAGCCGGTTCGTCGGGATGTCCACAGCCACGGTGCCGGTATCAGTTTTAGTTTCGATCACGGCCAGATCGCCCGTGACCATCACCGCACCGTCCAGCGTCTCGACCGAAACCGACGCCCGCTCGGGCAACTTGAGCGAAACATCGATCCGCTTGCCCGGATCGACCGGACGCACCTCGATCTCGGTCCGCAAACCCTTAGTTGTTATGGAGATCTCTTTTAGTGTGACCTGCGTGCGCTCCGACGAAGCCGAAAATTGACCCTTTCGATCCTTCGAATCCTTATCGACCGGCACGGCCTCCACATCGACGCGCCCATACCGGTTCGTCACCGAAACGCTTGCGCCCTCAGGCACCGACAGTTCCTTGCTGAAATTTTGGGCGGCGGCGGCAAGCGCCGAAATGATCAGAAAAATTGTCGGGAGAAATAGATGGCGAAACTTAAGCTGCATCGTCAGGACTTGCTCGTGACCCTTCCCGATTGTATCAGACGCTGGCGGACACGCTCGCGCCATTTCCGTCGCGGGCCGTCGTTATCCTCAAACCGCTCCATGAGGTCAACCATCGTCTCGCCGCCCGAAAGCCTGGTTTTCATGTAGAGCAGAGCGACCACTATCGCCGAAAATGAAACGACTAGGATCTGTATCGGCAGCCAAACCACCTGATTCAGCGACTGGAGAAATGTCTTCATTACGCGGGTCCTCATGTTCTTGTCCGCATCCGAAGGTTCCGCATCGCTGTCGCCGAAGTTGATCCCGTAGGTGGTAGTCTTTTGCGGCTCCGCCGACTCAGGCTGGCCTTCCGCAGGCTTGGCGGGTTCCGTAGTTTCGACTTTTCCGATCTTGATAGGTGGAGCGGTGGACAACTTCGGATCGAAGGCCTTGGCCGTTACGTTTATAAAAAACGAGATCGCGCCTGCAAGGACAGCCGGGATCATGATATTAATGAGCGTCGCTCCAAGCGTGGTCCAGAGCGACCGTTTGACGAGAGCCCTGGACCGACTCATAGCCGTCCGTCCGCGCAGATTTTCCATCATCACGACCGGCGAAACCAACGCCCAGATAAGATGAGCAACAACTACCGCGATAGCACCCAGAGAAACAGCTACAACTGCCGCAAATATGAACTGTCCTTTGGACCATCCCGCAAAGGGCACGCTCAGCAGCGAGAGCAGGAGCCCGGCGACAAAGCCCACGACGCAGGCCAGCAGACCAACGACGAAGATCATGAAAGTGTTAAACAGTCCTGTCCCCGCGAATGTCTTCCATTTCTTGCGTGCTTCGCGCAAGGCCGGGCGTACGCGAACGGGCCGCAGAGGCATCGCCAGATATTGTATGACCACCCACGATATGGTCCCAAATATCAAATATGAACAGAATACGCTGGCGAGTGAAAGCAGGATACCAACGATCGCCGCCGAGATATCGGCGGTGGTGTCGCTGATCGTACCGCTGACCGAAAGAAAGGCCACTGTGATCAGTGCCAGCGTCATGACAATTATGGGCAGCGAGAAGAATGTCGTAAGGATCAAAAACTTCGGCAAGTGCTCGCTGTAAATGACCAGGGCCCGACGCAGCAGGCCAAATAGCCCCTCTGAACGTGCCCGTAGTTCGCTGGCAAAAGCCTCGGCCGAAACAGGCCGGTCCGCGGGATCCTTTGAAAGTGCACGATGGATCGCCCGACGCATCTTTTTGCGCGCTTTCTTGGCACGCAGCGGGCTTGGTTCGAGCGTCTTGTGCGATTCCATCACGTCCTTGTAATCGCCGGCAAATGGCGTCGAGCCGGAAAGCATTTGATACGCGATGATGCCGATACTGTAAATGTCCGACCGCGGATCCAGCTTTTCGCCGCGGCACTGCTCGGGAGACATATAAAGCGGCGTGCCTAAGACCGCACCGACACGTGTGAGGTCGCTGCCTGTCGAAGTTTGAAGGTCGAGTGCCCGCGAACCGCTGCCGCCTTTGCTGCTGCCGGACTCAAGCCGTGTTCCTTCAACTTCAGGATCGCTCGCCAGCGTTGCCGATTCCGTAAACACGGCCGTGCTCGATTCCGAACCCGGCACATCTTGTATCAGCGTTCCAGCCTCGGCGGCGGCCGTTCCGTTTTCCGGCGCGATCGCGATCGTCGCAGCCTCGCCGACTATCGTGTGCGGCCCGCGTTCGCTTCTCGTTGCCGAACTGCCGATGTCGATCGCCTGCGTGGCTCTTGCCGGACGATAGCTCGACATCAGCTCGTCGGTCGAACGGGTCTCGTGTCCCATCGCCTCCTCGAGCTTTGCGATGCCGAAATCGAGGACCTTTACCGTGTAACCGCCTCGCAGGTTCGGTTCAAGCCAAATGTTGTCGGGTTTAAGATCGCGGTGAATAATTCCCTGGTTATGGGCCTCGTGAACTGCCGAACATACCTGGTCAAGAATATCGAGCGTCCACCCAACCGGCAGATTCTTTTCTTCTTCTAATATCTCGCCGAGCGTGCAGCCGTCGAGGTATTCCATCACGAGGTAGGCCACACGCCCGTCCGGCGTCTCGGCGAAACCGAAATCGGTCACGTTCACAACGTTCGGATGCCGCAAACGTCCCGCGGCGCGAGCCTCGCGACGAAACCGTTCGACAAACTCCGTCCGCTGCATATACTGCGGCGAGATGATCTTTACCGCGACCGGCCGCTCCGTGCCTAGGTGCGTGGCGAGATACACCGTCCCCATGCCGCCGCGCCCAAGCTCGCGTTCGATCCTGTACTTGTCATCAAGCGTCTGACCAATGTGATCGGGATTTCCCATGAACAGCTATTGTCGCAAACTCTACCCGCTTTTTGAACCCCGACGCAAGTCTTTAGAAAACGTCAGCTCGCCGCAGCGTGCATGCTCCCTGTCCGCAAAACGCGGTTCTCGGGCGTGAAAGCTCACCGCTTTCGCGGGCCTTGATTTGCAAACCATGACTCTCAGCCCTCTCACGAATGAGGCTTTTTAGAAAAATTTAGAAGAATTTAGCGGCAAATTTAGGACTTATCGTGTGGTGGCGACGACACTAACCTAACGTGACGATCGTGCGGAGATCAGGTTCTTTTTAATTAAAAGGAGATTTGTAATGTTTGTATTCTTGAGAGTTTGGGACGAATTTGTGCAGAAAGACATGGGCATGCTGGAAATGTCGCATAACGTGTGGCCGCGCGGGGAGGTTTCTGCCGGTTGGGAATGGGTAGGGGGCGCCGGAGGCCGGGATGGGGGCACATGGAAATGGATCAATACATCGGAAGGCGTCAAGGCGGAACTCACCTCTAATATTATCAAAGACGTAGTCGCGGTGATGTCATCGCCCAAATGGAACTCGGGCCTAATACCGCCGCCCCAGCCATGGTTCGCCAAAGATGGCGATGCCCTCTTTAGCCATAACAGGGTCCGATATTTGAAACAATTAGGCCGCCCGAACAATTTTTTGTGCTGGAACCCGAGATAACCAAAAAGGCGGATCCAAATCCGCCTTTTTCGGCTTTCCGAATATAATAAACCGATGAATGCGGAGATTCTCAAACGGTTGGAGCAGATTGAAAAAGAAGAGACGGTTGATATCTTCTACGCCTGCGAATCCGGGAGCCGAGCGTGGGGTTTCCCGTCGGCGGATAGTGATTACGATGTCAGGTTTATCTATCTGCATCCTCGCGATTGGTACTTGTCGATAGAATGTTGAAGATAAACGCGATGTTATCGAACGGCCGATAAACGATGAACTCGACATCAGCGGGTGGAATCGGCGAAAGGCCCTCAAACTGTTGCGAAAATCCAATCCGCCGCTTCTCGAATGGCTCAGCTCGCCGATCGTTTACAAAGAAACAGCGTTGCCGGGACGGCAGGCGCCCCCGCCTGCAACGCCGCCGATCGGCGTCCAAGTTTCCGAGATCCCGTACGTCAGCCAAGCCCAAAAACTCCGTGACGCTGTCGCCGAATTCCATTCGCCCGTTTCTTCATACCATCATTATCTGCATATGGCTCAGGGAAACTATCGCGAATATCTCAAAGGCGATATCGTCTCGATCAAAAAGTATTTCTACGTTCTTCGTCCGCTTCTCGCCATCCGCTGGATCGAGACACGCAAAGATCCCGTTCCCATGGAATTCGAAAAATTAGTAGAAAACTCCGTCACATCCACTGAGCTAAAAGAAACCATCGCCGACCTCGTCGAACGCAAAAGGTCCGGCCAGGAACTCGACCAACAACCCAAGATTCCCGCTATCAGCGATTTTATCGAGAGCGAATTGGAGCGGTTAACTAAGGATGCGAAACTCCAAGACAGGAGCAAGCCAAATTTTGAAAAGTTGAACGAATTATTTCGCGATGCCCTAATTTCTTAGATCGAAAATGAAATGCGACCAAGTACCGACGCAGAAAAGAAAATAAACGATCTGATCAGTCAAACGATCAACTCGCTTAGTAAAGCGAGAAAACAGGCTGTTGCATCTCGCGGAGCTCGTTTAGCGGGTCGATCCGAAGTTCGATATCAGTAATCCGATCTCCAAGGCGGTGGAGAAACTGCTGTAATCACAGAAATTTGTGACATCTCACGCTACAGGAAAAAAGGTATTCCCTTAAAGTAAATTTCTGTGTTTTCAGATTTATTAAAAAAGATCGTGCCGTAGATCTCATCGGCGAGGGAAAACCACGGGATATGCGGGGACCTAATATCTTGCCATCTATGTGGATTAAAAATCATCCCGCTGATCCACTCCCCCTCAAACTTCAGGATTGCTTGCACGGCAGTATGGTCTAAATTCCACAGGGCTTGAAAGTCCCATGTTCCATTGTCCGGGCTTATTAAACTCGGGCCAATCGCCTTCCAGGTTCTCTCAACCCTAATCCCTTTTGCAAAGGGTGTGGATATTTCTCGAAAGTCTATCATTCCCAAGAGTCGTCCGAGTCGATCTTGCCTTGGTGCGGATGTCTGAAACAAGGTTATAGTCTCGATATATCTCGTTTGAGTCGACATAAATTCTGTTAAAAATGCGTTGAAAGTCCTATCGTGAAAAAGGCTGAAAAGTCGTACGCCGTATTGAATTGGCTCGGCCACCCTGCGATCACTCTAATTGTCCGCTGCTCAAGGTCCAAGAGAATACGAGACGCGACTCATTCTGTTTTCCAGAGCCCTATATAGGTCATGAGGCTGCCGCCGGGGGTGCCTAGGACGAGGCCTTCTGCCCACAAAGCCGCTTTGAAGATCACAGGTGGAATAAACGGTGAGGCTCCGATCGTGTTGAAGAAAATTAGCGACCCGCCGACGGGCATAAGACCGAACGAATAAATAATGCCACCGCCGGTCAGATCGGAGAGTTCCAAGTCCCCCCAGTTTGTGGTCCCTTTCAGAACGTTGCTCCCGAAAGATGGCATGTCTTGGGTGCTTCCGCTTATTCCAAGATTTCCGAAGCCAAAAGACACTCCGGAGCCAACGCCATAAAAGTTCAACCATGCGGTCTTCCCCGTATAGATATCTTCAAGCTTAACCCCGTCAATACATGCGCCCAGGGTGGGAGCACCATCGCTGCCGGTTGCTTCTGCACTCCTGCTGGTTTTGAACCGTATCGTCGAAGGACGAAGATCCGCGAGAACATTGAATACAGCCTTTATATCCATCATAAATTTATTTACCTTTACCTTGATTTCGTTGTGAACCCGCTGGAAGTTGTCCGATCACTCGAATCCAAGAAATCCGAAGCGACTGTTATTGCTTCCATTTTGATCTCCGCGTAGCCCAAATTAACTTTGCCCAGTAATTGAGCGATAATAATGAGGACCTTTGCAACAAATCCGTCCGAAAGTTTCCGAAATGTTCCGAAAGACGGTGATGCGGCTATGCAGAAAACAAACTATCTGTTCGGACAATTCACGGTGAACACTGAAAAACGGGAGCTTTTTTGTGCTAACGAGATCGTACCGTTAAGCAGTCGCGCATTTGACCTGTTGATCGTCCTGATCGATAGGCGAGGGAACTTTGTCTCGAAGCAAGAACTGATCGACGTTGTATGGGAAGGCAATCTGGTCGAGGACTCGAACCTGACCGTTCAGATCTCAGCTCTGAGAAAGGCCCTCAGAGAAAAAAAGGGGGAGCGGGTATTTATCTTGACCAGGCCCGGTCGTGGCTACCAGTTCGTTGAAGAGGTCACTGAAATAGAGGAGGTCGATCTGGTAAGGGTCGGCGACATCATCATCGACCCACCAGTGGATACTTCGGTCCGCCGGAATAGAAACCTGCGGGTAATATTACCCGCAGGCTCATTGATCTTCTTGATCGCGATCGGTGTATGGTTACGAGGAGCGTTCAGCGTCCATCATGCGACGTTTGAGCAAACAAGAATATCGGCCTTTACCAACTCCGGGAAAATAAGACTCGCGACATTTTCACCCGACGGGAAATTCGTGGCTTTCGTGCAAACCGAACGGGGCGGCCAGAGCCTCTGGTTGAAACAATATGAGACAAAGAGCGAAAAGCAGATAGTTCCGCCCGGAAATATTGATTATCTTGGTATCACAGTATCGCCGGACAATAACATATCTATTGCTCGACCTTGGAAAACAACGATCCTGATACCCTGGTTTTCCGCGTCGCTCTTCTCGGTGGTGCCAGGGAAAGAATCAGTATTTCGACCGCAGCAGCTGTTACTTTCTCTCCCGATGGCAGCAGAGTCGCTTACACCCATTCCGACAATCAGACGCAGTCGACAAGTATTTATGTGGCGGATGCCGACGGTAGTAACCCGAAAATTCTGGCTTCGCGCCGTAATCCGAGTCTTTTTTCCACCTACGGAGGATCCCCGTTGGCCTGGTCGCCCGACGGGGAAACGATCGCTGCAGTCGTTGAAAATGTTGAGGGCGGCTCTGGATCTGCGAGTCTTACTGGCGTCGACTTTCGGACCGGAACGGAAATGCCGCTGACGGTTGGCCGTTGGGAGAAAATCTCGCACATTGCGTGGCTGCCTGATGGTAATCGCTTGGCTCTCACAGGTTCCGGACAAGCCGAATCAAATGAGCAGATATGGCTGACATCGAGTAGTTCAACCCGCAAACTAACGGCCGATCTGAACGACTATTCGTCAGTCAGCCTAGTAAACAACGGCAAAGAACTATTGACCACAGTTAAAACGACAGAAACGAGCCTTGTCGTTGCCATGGTCGATCGGACGACGGCAAAGGTCGAAGGCGACAACGTCCTGTCCGAGACCGGAACTATTGGAAATGTCATCTTCGGCAGCAATGGGGATCTCATTTATTCGTCCCGCAAAACGGGTACAAACGAGATTTGGACGGTCAGAGCTGACGGTACAAATCCAAGACAACTTTCCACAGAAGCCTATGCTATCGATCGCGGCCTGGCTATATCGCTGGACGCCAAATTCATTGTCTACCCATCCGGTAAGGCGGGAGGCAGCCAGCTTTGGCGTATAAACGCAGACGGCAGCAATCCTGTACAACTGACCGATGGAAAGCAAGATGCATATCCGAGCATTTCACCCGATGGCCGCGAGGTCTATTTCCAACGCGGCTTGACGGTGACCTCGGCCACTGTTTGGAAAGTGTCGATTGACGGAAAGAATTCGGCTCCCGTTTCGAACGTCCAGGGCATTCGACCCGTACTCTCACCCGACGGGAAAACCATTGCCTACTATTTCATGAAAGACGCAAACGAAATTTCAACGTGGAGAATAGGTCTGATCTCAACCGAAACCGATCAATTAGCGGTAGATCTCGCGCTGCCAAAACCAACTGCGGCTCGAGTGCTGCGTTGGACAAAGGACAGCAAGAGCCTGACTAACGTTTACTACGTGGGCGAGGATATTGAAATTATCTCACAGCCGCGGGGGCCGGGACCGATCCAGGATCTAACGGGTTTGGGCAAAGGCGAAGTCAGTTCCTTCGACTGGTCCCCCGACAATCAACGATTGGTCTTAGCAGAGATCAACGAAATCCAGGACATAGCCCTGATCAAAGATTCATCTCAGCCCTGACATCTCTCGCCACTCTCAATCGTAAATCCGCTGAAAGCAATTAATTATCGTCTGGCGGTTCGTGATCTGTGTCTAATCAAAAGTTCTCGAACATAGCTTGACGGCCGATTACCCTGCCGTCAATCTATATCCCGCGGCGGGAGATCAGGCGGAACAGGGCCAGGATCACGATGGCTCCGATGACGAGATGAAGTTCGGGACGATCGGCTGATGTTGTAGAAATCGCTGATCATCGGGTAGCCGACAAACGTGCCGATAAATAGGCCGACGACGGCCGCGGGATTCCCAGGAAGGTGGTCATAATAACGCCGCCTCCATCGGGATCGGGCATAATAATCTTTGCGACATATCACCCACGAGAAAATTGAGAGCGGGAAATCAAGCTTATTTAAACTCGATCTCTCGGTCAGCGTTTGCTCTTTGAAATAAAGGTTTGTCGGTTGCCAGTCGGTCATTTGTACTTCTCCCTTGACCCGTTGAACGCGTTTAACGTGCGTGTGGAAGGCTGGGACAGTGGGACAAAATAGATAAATGTCAGCTAAACTATTGATAACACACAACTTATTTGTCCCAAGATTTTGTCCCAGATTATTCACTTGGGACAGCGTGATCTCTCGGGTAGGAGACGAGTACTTTACAAAAATTGCTCAAACCGTGGAACACTGGGTAGGTCTCCGGGGTAACGAGAGAGGTTTGAGAGTTTCGCTCAATGCGTCCTTGAATTTATCCGGCGGTTATTTTACACTGCCCGCATTAACTTGTTCGCCGGCTGATCAACCCATCAATTTTTCAGCCAAACCAGTTGTTTCATTGTTGCAACGTTATTGCTTCTGTGTTAG
>JBDTXM010000126.1:0-10948 GCA_040006215.1 Acidobacteriota bacterium | reverse complement strand
GGGAACTCCTTAACGATGGCCTTCATTTCAAGCAGGGACATAGGGCGATCAATAGCGCTCCAACCGGGCGAGCTTCATTGCCGTTTCCATTTCGGGGTTTTGCATGAACCAACCCCAGATCTTACCGGACCGAGCATTTTCGGCGCTTAGCAAAGTGATACCTAGATCTATACCAATAACGTCAGGGTTTACCCAGCCGTTGCCCGGATTGAACGCATCGGTAAATCCGTAGCGGCCGTAAACCTTGTCGCCGAAGCGGGCCTTCATTTCCTTGAGTGCGGCCAGCGATATATCAGGCGTGAACATCAGCGAACCGGCCGGTGCCGCCGGAACCACCGAACCATCCGTGTTCGGATCACGCGGCGGAGCTCCCCACGCGACGTACCCATTTGCGGAATCGGAAGCGGTCAGGCCCCAGATATTCGCGGAATACTGCGGAAACTCCTTGCTCAATACCTCGATAAAAAATTGTCTTTGAGCATTGGTCGCATCGACCGAGTTCTTATAATAGTCCACGAACGGCGATTTTGCCTCGCGGCGGCCGCGAAAATCTACCCAGGCATGAGAAAACTGATGAATGAACAGCGGCGGCACCGCCGCAAGATACCGGTATTTGTCGTAGGTGAACCAGGTCCGCTCCCATGCATACCACGCGTCGGGCGAGATGGCGTGCGTCGGAGATCCGATCGCCAGTAGGTACAAGATCATGTCCTCGCTGTAGTCGTGCCAGCGGTCCGGTATCCAACCGCTCTCCGGCCGCCAGCCATGGGAGAGCAGGTATTGGTCGCCGTTCAGCATCCATTCAAAATCCACGCGGCGATAGATCTCGTCCGCGAGTTTGACGATCTGCGGGTCTTCGGCAAAGCAGTTCTTAACAGTCAAAACGCCGCCCAAGAGCAGCGCCGTGTCGATCGAAGATATCTCACTGTTCCAACGCCGCTCGCCCGAAACCGCGTCCATCCAATGATAGAACCAGCCATTTTGATTCACCGCCCGGTGGGCCAAAAATTCGAGCGTATTTTTTGCACGGGCTCGAGCCTTTAACGGCGTGACCCAGTTCCGGTCTGCGGCAATGCACAATCCACTCAATGCAAATCCGGTGGACGCGATGCTTGCGACGCGGTAATGATCTTCGCCTATCTGAGGCGGCGTGCCGTCGGTTTTTGATCGGTCAAGCGTCAGGCCCGTGTTCGGATCGGACTGCTCCCAGAAAAATTGGAAGGTGCGTTTTTCGAGGTCTTCGAGAAAGGCACTGTCCTCGGGAGAAAGATTGGCGGCCGGAACGGTTTTGTTGATTAGATCGTTTTTCGGGTCGCGACTTACCTGGGCTATAGCGGCAGTCAGTTTCGTCCCGACCGCAAAACTAGCTTCGAGCGAAGCATCAGAACTATCGCCGACATAGACCTTGAAATTACCTGGTTCGACGATGAATTTTCGATCGCCGTTGTAGAAACCGAGATCATTCGGAGTCAGGGTAAATTCGACATTCTTTTTTTCGCCGGGATTCAAGGTGATGTGTTTGAATCCTTTCAGCTCGCGTACCGGGCGAGTAATGCTTGCTGCTACATCTTGAACGTAGACCTGCACGACCTCGTCGCCGATACGCTTGCCTATGTTTTCAACGGTCACGCTAGCCTTGATCGTATCGGTAGGCCGGATCTCGCTGTTGCTTAATTTCAGGTCGCTTATTTTGAACTGCGTATAGCTGAGGCCATAGCCGAACGGATAGAGCGGAGTGTTCGGAACGTCAACGTACTTCGACGTGTAGCGGTCGTCGGCCTTGAAAGGCCGGCCGGTTGATTTGTGATTGTAGTAAAGCGGGATCTGCCCTACGGAACGCGGAAATGTGATCGGGAGCTTCCCGCTCGGGTTTGCGTCGCCGAATAGGACATCGGCCACTGCGGCCCCGCCCATCGTTCCCGAGTGCCATGTTTCAAGGATCGCAGGTGAATTTTCGGCGAGCCAATTTATCGTCAACGGCCGCCCGTTTTTTAATACGATTGCGTAAGGCTTTCCGGTGTTGTGAATGGCCTTAACGAGGTCAAGCTGTTTTCCGGGAAGGTCGATATTCGATCGCGAACCTGCTTCGCCGCTGATGTCGCGGATCTCACCGACGACGACGATCGTGAACTCGGAATCCTTGACGGCGTCGACCGCTTTATCAAAATCCTTATCACTGTCGCAGACCGACTCGCAGCCTTTTTCATAACGCACCTTTGTCGAGGTTCCAATCTTCTGTTTGATCCCTTCAAGAATCGTTATGGAGTCATCCGCTTTTCCGTCGCCGGCCCACCAGTCGAGAGTGTTAGGCTTGTCGTCTGCCAGGCCGCCAACAACGGCGATCTGTTTTAGCTTTTTACTTATTGGAAGCGTTTCGTGATCGTTCTTGAGAAGGACAAACGATTTGATCGCCGATTCGCGCGCGGCCTGCATGAATACCGGCTTCTTTAACGTTACCTTTTCGAGATTTTCATCGACGAACGGTCTATCGAAAAGCCCGAGACGGAACTTAACGCGGAGGATGTTTCTGACTGCGTCGTCGATCGTCTTGATCGAGACCTTACCGCTTTTTACCAGTTCCTCGCCGTACTTGTTGTAGGTGCGGCTGACCATCTCCATGTCGGTGCCAGCATTTAGCGCGTACATCGCGGCCTCTTTTTGGTCGGCTGCGAAACCATGGTTGATCAGCTCGAGAACGGAGTTGTAGTCGCTGATCACCATGCCGTCGAATTTCCACTCGCCGCGAAGCACTTGACGAAGCAGGAACGAATTGGCGGTGGACGGAACTCCGTTGAGATCGTCGAAGGCGGTCATAAAGCTGCCTACGCCAGCGTCTTTTGCGGCTTTGAACGGAACGAGGTAAACGTCGCGAAGCGTCCGTTCGCTCATGTCGACGGTGTTGTAATCGCGTCCGCCTTCGGCACCTCCGTAGGCTGCGAAGTGCTTGGCGCACGCCATGATCTTGTCTGGTTGGCTGTAATCGGTTCCTTGAAACCCGCGAACCTGGGCCGCCGCCATCAAGGACCCTAAGTACGGGTCTTCGCCCGAGCCTTCCATTATCCGGCCCCAACGCGGATCGCGCGCAATATCGACCATCGGGGCAAACGTCCAGTGCAGGCCGACACTTCGTGATTCTGCCGCCGCTATTGCGGAATCACGCTCGACCATCGCAGGGTCCCAGCTCGCGGCCTGGGCAAGCGGAATCGGAAAGATCGTCCGATAACCGTGGATCACGTCAAAACCCATCAAGATCGGGACCTTCAACCGCGATTCCAAAGCGGCACGTTGTAGATCGTTGGTGTACTTTGCCCCGCGAACGTTCAGAGTAGAACCCAGCAGCCCTTTCTTAGCCATCTCGATCTCATCCGGCCGCGCAAACCCCGCATAGTCGCCATCAAGCTGCTGCAACTGCCCTAGCTTTTCGGCTAAGGTCATCCGAGCAAGCAATCCGTTTATCTTTTTCTCAGTATCAGCATTGGAGCGCTGTGCAAAGAGCGATCCTCCGGCAATTAGTATCACTAGCAGAGAGGCGGCGAAGATTTTTATTCTGGGCATGATTTTCGACGACAAATCTGAAGAGAAGGTAGAGAAAAAGCGAACACGGGGACGCAACATCCCCGCGTTCACTTTAAATCGATCCTAAGTTAGAAACTGAATCTGATTTGAAGTTCGGCGGTTCTCCCAGCTAGCGCACGCTGGGCTTTGCCAAACTGTGACCGGTCAGCAAATGTGCTGTCATCGCCAAACTGAAAATTGTCCAAATTCAGTTGATTGAAAATATTGAAGAAGTTGGCTCTTAGATCTAAACCGGCGCCCTCTTTCAAACCAAATACCCCGTCCAATTGAAAACGCTTGATCAAACTGATATCAAGAGCCCGATATTTAGGACCGCGCAGAATATTACGACCAACTCCCGGCGGGTTGTTCAAGTAGCTCGGATCGCCAGGATTGAGAAATGTCTGGAAATTGCTGTTACAACCCGGGGCGACATTGCAATCAGCACCCGGTATGAAATTGCCTGGGAATATGCCGCCATTCAAAAAGTTTCCATTCGAATTTGATTCCGGTTGGACGCCAAGATAATTAAGCGGTCGAATAGGTCCAAAAAAATCTCCGCTGAGAGACCTGATTCCCGGGCCGATCTTTGGCGTCCAAGGAAAACCAGTGTGGTAGGTCCAAATACCGTTAACCTGCCATCCACCGACAAGTTTCTTTGCCCAGGAATTTCCCTTGACAAACGGAGGAATATCCCACAACGCGGACACGACCCAGTAATGCCGGACATCGAAGTCTGACGGGCCACGTTCCGTACTGTTATCCACCGGGAAGGTTTGATTGGTAACGAAACCTGGCCCTTCGTAAGAGAGATTATCCAAGCTCTTCGCCCATCGATAGATCGCGTCAAAAGAGATTCCGTGCGAAAATCTACGTTGCAGGCGGGCATTCATCGCATTGTAGTTAGTATTTACATCCGGTGAGGCGAAGAAAGTCGCGAAAAACGCGGGATTCGTTTGCGAAAAAATAAAATTCTGATTTACCAGGCGCACAAAGTGGCGTCCAGCACTTCCCTGATAACCCAGCGTGGTAATTAGTTTATAAGGGAGCTCGTATTGGCCCTCTAATGAATAACGGTACACGTACGCGGTCGGGAGTTCCTGAGGAGCACCATAGATCTCGACCGATCCCGATACTGGACCGCCCGTGGTGGGATTAATTCCTTGGCCTAGAACCGGGTTTCGCGGATAACTATCCGGCGAACCGTTTGCACCGAGAGCATAAAGTATTTGACCGCCTGCAAAGGGATCTCCGGGATTCCCGCAGCAAATGTTAAACCGAGCAAATGACGGGGGATTTCCTCGTGAGTTTAGGAATATCGTATTCGGTAACCGATTGTATCCCATACCGAATCCACCGCGAATAACTCCTTTCTCCTTAAGGATTCTAGGTGTCCAAGCAAAACCGACCTGGGGCCCGAAATTATTCCAGTCAGGATCATAAAGGCGATCGACAGGCCTAACTTGTGCGTCAACCAACCCATTAGGACCGAGAAATAGATTGCTCTGCTGGCCCGATTTGTCATTCAACGCCGAGAAATACTCCCAACGCAATCCTAGATTTAACGTAAGGTTTGACCGAAACTTCCAGTCATCCTGAAGAAACAATGCGTAATTATTTCCCGAGTATTCGCGTGTTCCCGTCGCGGCCCCGCCCGTAGCCGGATCTGCGTTTATTGATTCAAAGATCGGAGCGTCATTCGCGAGATTCCACAAACCTTCTACCGAGAAAAGCGGTCTCGCTCCACCGATGAGACTGTTATTATTCAGGTCCTTGCGAAACTCACCGCCTATTTTGAAACTGTGGTTACCGCGGACCCAGTTGACGGTATCGCGAAGGTCAAGAGATCTTTCCTTGAAGATGCCAGGAGTTGCTTCGGAGCGATCCGCTCCGAAGCGGATGCGGTCGAACGCAAAACCTTCGACCTCAACTCGCGGTATTCCAAAATTCGTATCCGGATTTGCCGTTACTTCGTTGTACTCCCAGTTTGTAATATTGAATCGAGCTTCGTTAAAAATGGTCGAAGAAAAGATCCGGTCGTAGAGAGCGGCGAGAGACCAGTTTTTACGGGGCGCCCGAATGTCCGCCATTGGCCTGCTTCTGCCAGCAGTGTCGGCGTTCAATCCATCAGAAAGTGTAATGAAAGCGCTGACTGCTATCTTATCCTTATCCGTGATCTGATAGTCGATCCTTGGATCGTATTGGTTACCCTTAAAGGTCGAAGGATTGTTGAGCCTAACGAACTGAATATCTGGAACGCCGTCAAATCCGCCTCCGACCGAAGGCGAAAATCCGTCGACGTAGGTGCCGGGAGCACCGGTCAGCGAGCCGAGATCGAGCCCGCCACTGACGACCTGACAGCGAGCGACCGGTATATTGGCCGATGTACAATCACCTGATAGCACGGAAGAGATTCGCGGCTCAATTCCCGTAGCCTGGAATATCCTTGCGGTAACGCTGCCAGGTCGCATTGAGATGACCTGTTGCCGATACTGAGGCGTCTCAACCCAGGCATCGACTGGTACGTTACTACTATTTCGAGCCCCTTCGTATGTAAAGAAAAAGAATAGTTTGTCACGAAAGATCGGGCCGCCGACGCTACCACCGTACTGGCGAAACCTATTGCCTACCCGAGTGCCATTCTGAAATTCGTTGAACGCATTAAGACTGGGATCGGCATACTTAAAGAATAGGCTGCCGTGAAATGTATTAGTTCCGTTCTGACTTACGACCTTAATGATCGCACCGGAGTTTCTTCCGTCTTCAGCTGAGTAGGTGCTGGAACTGACCTGAACTTCTTTCACTGCCTCTTGGCTTGGAGTAACCACCGCCGCGCCGCCCCAAGTTTGACTATTTACGCTTACACCATCGATCTGAAAATTATTGGCGGACACGCGTTGCCCATTTGCTGAAATCGGAACCTGGTTTTCAGTCTGGAAAATAGAAACCTTAGAGCCTCCAGGGCCCGTAGTGTTCGGCAACCCGATCGAAGCGCCGTCAGATCCTCGGGAACCTGCTCCAAAAACGCCCGGGGTTAGCCGCGCAAGTTCGTATGGATCGCGCCCTACTTGAGGAAGCCTTAAGATTTCTGCATTGCTTATCGTCTTTCTGACGTTTGAATCTTCGGTTTCGAGTCCAGCATTGTCCGCTTCCACGGTAACAGTCTCGCTGATACCGCCAGTCTCAAGAACGATGTCTTGACCATTAAGTGCCTCGGCGTTTACCTTCACGTTCTCGACCAAACCTTTTTTAAAGCCTTGCTTCTCAACGGATATCGAGTAGGCTCCCGGGCCTAAGCCCGAAAATCGATAGAAACCTTCGTCGCTAGTTTGAGCGGTTTGAACCTGATTAGTTTCTTTGTTTGTCAGGGTAACCGTAGCTCCAGGGACTACAGCGCCTCCGTTGTCAGTCACTACACCCTGAACTCCTGCTCTAAATTGAGCATTTCCGATGATGGTAAACAGTACGATCAGCGCAAGACACCCGAAAAGGTTTGTCAGCTTCAACGAAATTCGCCGCATAAGCTCCTCCAAAATACAGAACAAGTTTTCGAAAAGATGTAGTTGACCGGGCAAGACGCCTTTGGCCTTCAAGTTTCACGGCGGTCGCCGTAAATTAAACGTTTTAGTAAATCGTCTTAGTAAATCGATTAAGTAACAACTATTTATAGCATCATAAATTGCTTTGTCAAGACGTTTCATGCCCGACCGCACATTAGAGCCCAATATGAAATTGGTCTTACCAACTCGTCCATTTTCTTGATTCTTGGGATATTGTGTGAGAAACTCTTTGCCGAAATGCCGAGTAAAAAACCGGAGATTGAACTGGTCACTCAAGCCGGCCGCACACCGGTCAACTTAAAGCAGCTTGCTACCCATCTCAACCTTTCGCCGACAACTCTTTCGTGGGTGCTAAACGATTCACCGTCGGCAACATCGATCCCGCAGCAGACAAAAGACCGTATCCACGCAGCGGCACGAGAGTTTAATTATCGCCCGAATTTTCTTGCCCGATCGTTTAGAGCGCAAAAGACGCATACGCTGGGCGTTATTGTTCCCGAATTGAGCGACGGATATTCCGCAATGGTTTTAAGCGGAGTCGAAGAGGCCTTGCTCGAGGCGGGATATTTTTACTTTCTCGCGAGTCACCGCCATCGCGAAAATCTACTCGATGTATATCCACAAATGTTTGTCGACCGTAGGGTCGAGGGCATAATAGCCGTCGATACTAACGCCGAGTTGCCGATCGATCTGCCGGTGGTTTCGGTTTCCGGACGAAACCCACGCGGCGCTGCGAATATTCTCCTAAATCACGACCATGCGGCCTCGATCGCGCTCGACCATCTGATCGAACTTGGCCACACCGAGATCGCCTTTATCAAGGGACAGGATTTCAGCTCGGACACGGAGGTTCGCTGGAACGCCATTTGGTCGGCGGCCGATCAACGCGGGATCAGGATCAGGAACGAATTGGTCTCGCAGTTAAAGGGAGATATACCCTCGCCGGAGCTCGGCTTTATGGCAACGCAGGAGATCCTCGCAAAAAGCAGCGATTTTACGGCGATCTTTGCCTTCAACGACATTTCGGCGATCGGTGCGATCAAGGCGCTTGAGGCGGCCGGGTTGAGCGTGCCAGACGATGTGTCGGTGCTCGGGTTTGACGACGTCTATGCAGCGGCTTTTCATAAGCCGGCCTTGACGACGATCCGCCAACCGCTATTCGAGATGGGCCGGCTCGCGGCGGAAACCCTGCTTAACGTCGTCGGTCGCGGAATTCCGGCAGCGGAGCCTAAGATCCATATGGTCGAGCCCAAACTGATCGTTCGCGATTCGACGGCACCGAAACCCGCGCAACCCCGATAGGTCTTTCGCCTTGCCTTGCCGTTATCATATACTTGTAACAACTTAACCGAGATTTCTATGACCGAAAAGATCGCGATCGAATCCATCTTGAACGAGAGCCGCGTGTTCCAGCCGCCCGCAGATTTTGCGGCGAAGGCGCATCTGGGAGACCACGCGGAATACGAGAAGCTCATGGATGAGGCCGCGAAGGATCCGGCCGCTTTTTGGGCAAAGCAGGCTGAGAGTCTCGACTGGTTCAAGAAATGGGACAACGTTCTGGAATGGAATGAGCCGCACGCAAAATGGTTTGTCGGCGGCGAACTGAATATTTCGTACAACTGTCTCGACCGGCATCTCACAACATCACGGCGTAACAAGGCAGCTCTGATTTGGGAAGGCGAAACGGGAGAGATCCGGACGATCACCTATTTGCAGCTCCACTCAGAAGTCTCGCGATTCGCCAATGTTCTAAAGCGTCTCGGCGTGGAAAAGGGCGACCGCGTAGCGCTGTACATGCCGCTGATCCCGGCATTGGCCGTGGCGATGCTGGCCTGTGCACGGATCGGCGCGCCGCACACGGTGATCTTCGGTGGATTTTCGGCTGATGCGATCCGCGATCGCGTAAATGACGGCGAGTGCAAGTTGATCGTGACCGCCGACGCAGGCTATCGCCGCGGCACTGAAATAAAGCTGAAGGATGTAGTTGATGAGGCTGTGGGCCAATGCCCGAGCGTCGAGAACGTTGTCGTTTTCCAGCGGACGGGCTCCAAGGTTTCCATGCAGCCGGGGCGCGACCATTGGTGGCACGAACTTACCAAGACGGTCGATGCCAACAACGAAGCTGAGCACCTCGATTCCGAACACCCGCTGTTTATACTTTACACATCGGGCACGACCGGCAGGCCGAAAGGTATCCTGCATACGACCGGCGGTTACCTGACGCAGACGGCTTACACCACGAAAATGATCTTCGACCTGAAGGACGAGGATATTTATTGGTGTACGGCTGATATAGGTTGGGTCACCGGGCACAGCTATGTCGTCTATGGCCCTTTGGCAAACGGTGCGACTGTATTCATGTACGAGGGGGCGCCCAACCATCCTGATTTCGATCGTTTCTGGGACATCATCGAGCGTCACAAGATCACGATCTTTTACACGGCGCCGACAGCCATACGTGCGTTCATCAAATGGGGGGAGCAGTATCCGCTCAAGCACGACCTTTCGAGCCTGCGGCTTCTCGGGACCGTTGGCGAGCCGATCAACCCCGAGGCATGGATGTGGTACCGGCAGGTGATCGGAAAGGGCAAGTGTCCGATCGTCGATACGTGGTGGCAGACCGAAACCGGCTGCGCGATGATCTCACCTTTTCCCGGTGTGACGCCCACCGTACCCGGAACCGCGACAAAGCCGATACCCGGCATTATTGTCGATGTGGTGACCAAGGCCGGTGTTCCGGTTAATCCGGGCGAGGGTGGTTATCTTGTGATCAAGCATCCGTGGCCGGCGATGCTTAGAACTCTTTGGCGAGATGACGAACGCTACCGCGAGGCATACTGGTCAGAGATCCCCGGCTGTTATTTTGCCGGTGACGGTGCCCGCAAGGATGAGCTTGGGAATTTCTGGATAATGGGCCGGGTGGATGATGTGATCAACGTCAGCGGCCATCGATTGGGAACGGCGGAGGTCGAGTCCGCCCTTGTGTCGCATGAAGCAGTTGCGGAAGCTGCCGTCGTCGGACGGCCGGACGATCTGAAGGGTCAGGCGATCTCAGCTTTTGTTACGCTTGAGGGCGGCCGGAAGGGTAATGACGAACTGAAGGAAGAATTGCGAAAACACGTAGCGAAGGAGATAGGGGCGCTGGCCAAGCCGGATGATATTCGCTTTGCGGATGCGTTGCCGAAGACGCGCTCGGGGAAGATAATGCGGCGCCTGCTGCGTGAACTTGCATCAAGCGGGCAGGTTTCGGGCGACGTATCGACGCTCGAAGATTTTTCGGTGCTCGAAAAACTGCGCGAGGACGAGGAGTAGAGAATGGCTGCGCGACCTTCACCACCAAAAGCTGCCGCGGAACTTGCCGAAGTTGGACGCGCGTTTTACGATCGCGGATGGGTGCTCGGGACCAGCGGCAATTTCAGCATGCTGCTTGCGCGAAAACCGATGCGTCTCTGCATCACCGCCAGCGGCAATGAGAAGGGTAATCTCGAGGAAACGCATTTTCTTGAACTTGATGACGATGGCGAGATATTACAAGGATTCGGCATGCCGTCGGCGGAGACGATGCTTCATCTGACGATCTATCGCCTTATTCCAAAAGCCCGTTCCATTCTCCACACGCATTCGGTTTGGGGAACCATCCTGTCGGACGTTTGTTTCCAGGACGGCGGCATCGAGATCGAAGGTTACGAAATGCTCAAGGGCCTTTCTGGCGTTAAAACGCATGTCCACCGAGAGATCGTGCCGATCATTGAAAACTCGCAGGATTATATTGCGCTATCGCACGTTATCGACACGGTGATAAAAGAGAACAAAGGTATCCACGGTATTTACCT
>JBDTXM010000125.1:0-11070 GCA_040006215.1 Acidobacteriota bacterium | reverse complement strand
AAGGCGTAATGGGCATTAAAAGCATTTCGGTTCGAGGAGCGAGGCAGCACAACCTTAAGAATATCGACGTCGATATTCCCCGCGATAAATTTACCGTGATCACTGGTCTCTCGGGTTCGGGAAAGTCTTCGCTTGCCTTTGACACGATATACGCCGAGGGGCAGCGGCGATATGTCGAATCGCTCTCCGCTTACGCCCGTCAATTTTTAGATCAGCTCGAAAAACCCGATGTTGATTCGGTCGAAGGTTTAAGCCCGGCGATCTCGATCGAGCAAAAAACCGTTTCGCGAAGTCCGCGATCCACCGTCGGAACGGTGACCGAGATCTACGATTATCTCCGCCTGCTGTTTTCATCGATCGGCCAGCCGCACTGTCACCAGTGCGGTGCACCGATCACGCGTCAATCGGTCGAGCAGATCGTCTCCGGCATACTCGCTTTGCCAGATGGCGAACGGGTAATGATCCTTGCGCCGCTCGTTCGCGGGAGAAAGGGCGAATTCAAAAAAGAACTTGAAAAACTGCACAAGGACGGCTTTGTCCGGGCCCGCATCGACGGCGAGATGCGTCAGCTCGATGAAGATATTCGCCTAGACAAGCGAAAGAACCACACAATCGAGGTGGTCGTGGACCGTCTGCTGATCAAGCCTGGAGTGATCGAGCGGCTGACGGAATCGGTCCGGACGGCGCTGAAACTGACGGACGGAGCGGTCATCGTTTCGATCATCGATGGCGATGAAAAGATGTACTCGGAGCGGATGGCGTGTATCGACTGCGGGATCAATATCGCTCCGCTCGAACCGCGATCGTTCTCGTTCAATTCAGCTTTTGGTGCCTGCCGACGCTGCCAGGGTATCGGGACGATAATGGAGATCGACAAGAACAAGATCGTGATCGATCCGTCGATGCCGGCGGGGCGATTGAAATATCTGAACGATGTTGACCGTTCCGGCGCACGATATCTGCAATCGGCGCTTCGTGCGATCATCGATAAATTTACGGACGGCGATAAACTCGAACCGCCGGTCAAGTCCGTAAAAAAGACGGTTGGCCGAAAAATAAAGCAGATTCTAGGCAAGCCGAATGCCGAGGCGGCAGATCTCCTCGCCATGCCGTTCGCGGACCTTCCGGCAGAGATCCATGATGCGTTCTTTAACGGCACCAAGCGGCGGCTGACATTCAACCAAGATGGCTACAAATACGAAAGCGATTGGAAGGGAGCTATACGGGCGATGCGCGAGCGGATGGAAAATCCGCCGTCGGAACGCGTGCGGCTCGCTCTCGAAGAACTGGTGGCGCCGATCAAGTGTCCGGTTTGCGACGGCGAACGGCTGCAGCCCGAGAGTCTTGCGGTCAAGGTCGGCAGCCTGGGAATAGCCGACTACACGCAGCTGCCGATCGATCAAGCGACAGATGCTGTTTCGGCGATCAAGCTGACAGCTCGCGAGGAAAAGATCGCGGGGCTTGTTCTGAAAGAGATTCGCGACCGTCTAAAATTCCTGTCTGCGGTCGGGCTCGGTTATCTTACACTCGACCGTTCGTCGGCGACGCTTTCCGGTGGCGAAGGCCAGCGTATTCGGCTCGCCACACAGATCGGATCGCAGCTTCGCGGAGTGCTTTACGTGCTCGACGAACCGAGCATCGGTCTTCATCCGCGCGATAATCGTAAGCTCTTGGAGACGCTGCATATGCTTCGTGATCTGGGCAACACTGTCCTCGTCGTCGAGCATGACCAAGAGACGATCGAGCACGCTGACTACGTGATCGATCTCGGCCCGCTTGCCGGAACACACGGCGGCGAGGTGATCGCGACCGGCTCGCCAAAGGATATCGAGAAAAATGAACGATCTCTTACGGGCCAGTATTTAAAAGGCGATCTCGCCATCGAAGTTCCCGATGTCCGGCGGCTTCCGAACGGGAGCCGCATCACGGTCAAAGGCGCCAAGGCACACAATCTCAAAAACATCGACGTCGAGTTTCCGCTCGGTTTGTTTACGGTCGTGACCGGCGTATCGGGCTCGGGTAAATCGACGCTCGTCGAGGAGATCTTATATCCCGCGCTTTATCGGCACGTTTACAAGTCGGCGATCGACCCACTCGAACACGATTCGATCGCGGGGCTCGATCTCGTCGATAAGATAATCGAGATCGACCAAAGTCCGATCGGCCGCACTCCCCGTTCAAATCCTGCCACATACACCGGCTTGTTCACGCCGCTCCGCGAGCTTTATGCGATGCTGCCTGAATCGCGTACGCGCGGTTACAAAGCGGGCCGGTTTTCGTTCAACGTAAAAGGCGGCCGGTGCGAGGGCTGCGAAGGCGACGGCATGAAGCGCATCGAGATGAATTTCCTGCCCGACGTTTACGTGACGTGCGATATCTGCCGCGGCCATCGGTATAATCGTGAAACACTGGCCGTGAAGTACAAAGGCCTCTCGATCGCGGATCTTCTAGACACTACGATCGAGGACGCTTTGCCGATACTCGAAAACATTCCGCAGATCAAACAAAAACTTCAAACCTTGCTGGACGTTGGCCTCGGCTATATCAAACTTGGCCAATCCGCCACAACGCTTAGCGGGGGCGAAGCGCAGCGAATAAAGCTCGCGAAGGAACTTTCAAAGCGAGCGACGGGCAAGACGATCTACATCCTCGACGAGCCGACGACAGGCCTGCATTTTGCGGATGTTCATAAATTGTTGGAAGTTCTGCAGCAGCTTGTCGAGGTTGGAAATACGGTGATCGTGATCGAACACAATCTCGACGTGATCAAATCGGCGGACTACCTGATCGACCTCGGCCCCGAAGGTGGCGAAGGCGGCGGAAAGGTCGTGGCGAAAGGCACCCCGGAAGAAGTAGCGCGTGTTCGAAAGTCGTATACGGGACAAGCCCTAAAGGCAGTCCTCGGATAATGTCGATGCGCGAAGATCTAAACGACAGTGAGGGCGAGCGGCCGTTCCTTCCATTCCTTGTTTATCTCATTCTGTTCTTCGGTGCCTGGATAATCTGGGTCTTAGAGATCTATCCGCTTCTCGTTCAATTACGCAACACGACCCTCTTGTATGCTCTGATCAATATCCTGCTTCGGTCGCTTTTTTGGGTGCTTCCGGTTTTTCTCTACCTGCGTTTTATCGATCACGTCGACCCGTTCGAATATCTAAAATTACGACAATACTGGAAGCGCGGTGTGGTAGTCGGGTTAGGGTTTTTCGCTCTGAACTTTGCTCTGAGCCTGGTCGCCTATGGGGTGCCAACGATAAAACCGGAAGCGTTCACGTGGAACAGTGTCGTGGGTACGTCGGTACTTATCGGATTTATTGAAGAGATTCCTTTCAGAGGATTTATCCTGCAAAAGCTGCAAGAGCGGATGAACTTTTGGCTCGCGAATCTGATCTCGTCCGTTCTATTTTTGCTTATTCATTTCCCCGGCTGGATCTCTCTGAATCTGATGACCGGCCGCGGGGTTATTCTGGTGTTCGTCTTCGGTTTTGTCATGGCGATGCTCCTCCGGTTCACGAAGTCGTTGTGGAGTTCGATCGTAGCTCACAGCTCGAACGACTTTTTAGCGTTCTCGATATTTCGAATAACAGGTTGAAATTTCCGTTTCTAGTTCAAGCTTTCGATCAACTGTAGTTTCAAAGAAATTCGAACTTCTCTCCGGTTAAACGAATCGATGAGCTTTACGGTTCGGTCGAAATCGCTTTTTGAAAATGTTGAAAGCATTGAGAAATCAGCTCCGTAGAAACCGAAGGAATTTCCTTGGTTCAGTACGTATTCGCCGTCTCGAATATTTGCCCCTCCTTGGAAACCATTGATCACCGCCGCGGCATCCGTGAGCTCGTTCATTTGGGGGACGAGGCTTTCGTAGAGTCGGAAGGCTTCGACCGGTTCGATGTTCGCGTAGGCTGAGATGATCTGCATCAAGGGATACATGTCGTTGGATGTCTCCGGCCTTTCACCGGCCAGGGCCCTGGCTTTGTTAAGGATCGCGAGGGCGAGCGTTTTGTTTTCCGATGGGTTTCGCGGGTATAGCGAGTTGGCCAGATTTATTAATGCGCTCGGACGGGAGCTTTCGGGCATTAGATCGATCAATTGCTCTGCCTCAGTAAACTTTCCGGCGCCTATCAGGCTGTTCGCGTACTGCGAATTGAGATTTCGAAGAGCCTCTTCGAGTGCGTCGTCCGAAAAGTTTTCCATCAAAACTTCCATCGCACGCGACATGTTGCCCGCGTTGACCAGTTTGTTTGCCGCGGACTGATAGATCTGCCGCTGCCAATTGGACGAATATTTTTTTGCTTCCGCCAGCATCTGGTCGGGTGTCGTTTCGCCGCTCAGCAGTTTTTGGACATCGGGATCGTATGGAAAACCCATGTCTCCACGAGGAGATGTTTTCGCAACACGCTTGAGAGATTCGACCGACGACGGGGAAAGTTTTTCCGCGATCGGCATGATCGAATAGGCGAGGTAATAGGCCTCGCTGCCGCCTTCGCCCAGAAAGTATGAGATGAGCTTCTCACTGAGTTGACGCATTTGACCGTCGTCAAGCTTTAACGGCTTCGCCGTCGAATTCCCGGGGGCGACAAATTCGTTCAGAAACGCGATCACGGCTTGCAGGGTTTGATAGTCGGCCTGTCCGTCCTTAGAAAATTTGGCCTGGATAAGTTTGTCGGCGATCCTCGATCCAAGTTCGGTTGCTGAATTGGGATCTTTTTCGGCGAGCTTTTTCAGTAAATTAAGAGTTTCGCTCGACACACTCCTAGACAGCGACTCTTTGAGCAATTTCTCGGCCTTTTCCGGATTTTGGTCGGCGGCCATTCGATAAAAGCTCTGCTCAAGATTGATCTCATTTTGAACGAGATACGCGGAGTTTCCGGCGTTGGTGATCTTTGAATCTTTGACCGAGGAAAATGTAAGGGCTTTTACGACAGCGGCTGGACGGCTTCGAGCCAGCAGATCTAAAGCGAGTTCGGCATCCCGCGATGCGATCGCGTTGAGTACCATGGGCCGCGTGGAGCTTCCAATCAACAGATCATTTTGATACGAGCTGCTTTTGGGAGCGGCCTCTGCGACTGCCTGAGCATTCATGAGTTCGTTCGCGGCAGTTTGAAAGAACGCCCGAGCACGCTTCTTATCGGCATCCCAAACAAGGCCGCCGATCTTGGCAAAGACGATTGCCCGATTTTCACCAAGCTTAAGGTTTTGAAGATCGGCTAAAGTTTGCTCGATCAGCAGACGGCGTCGTTCCTGCTTGATCTTGGCTTCGTCCGCGTTTTGCGCGAGAAGCATGACGGGTAGAAGTAGCAGGGCAAGAAGCGGAAGTTTCCCAAAAGCTCTCATATTGATCTCCAAAATTTAGAACGTTTCGGATTAAAAGAGCTTGCAGACAAAGAAAAGGTTGTATTAAGGTTCAAAAAAACTAGAGGGCAATGGACCGGATCATTTCCTTCACCGCCTGATCGAGTCCGACAAACACTGAACGCGAGATGATGTTGTGGCCGATGTTAAACTCGGTGATCTCCGGTATAGCCGCAAGGTCGCCCACATTGCGATAGGTAAGACCGTGTCCGGCGGCGACGATCAACCCGAGTTCCTTTGCGTGCACAGCCGCTTTTCCCACCCGATCGCATTCGGCTGCGGCCAGGCGTGCGCCTTCGCCGTGAGCGGCACGTGAGCTCAGGGTCATTTCCGCGTATTCGGCGGTGCAAAGTTCGATCTGCTGGGCCCCGGCTTTTTTTGAAGCTTCGATCTGCTCAATATTCGGATCGATGAAAATGCTGACAAAAATTCTCGCCGCCCTAAGGCCAACGACAGCTTTTTTGACATTCTCGAAATTGCTGACGACATCGAGGCCGCCTTCCGTCGTGATCTCGTTAGGATTTTCGGGCACAAGAGAAACGGCATCGGGCTTGGTCTTTGTGGCGATCGTGACCATTTCGACCGTCGCGGCCATTTCGACGTTGAGATACGTCGTCACAACATCCCGAAGTAACTCGATATCGCGGTCCTGAATATGCCTTCGGTCGCCGCGAAGATGTACGGTGATGCCACTGGCACCGGCTTGCTCGCAGATAACAGCAGCGGCAAGAATGCTCGGCTCGATCGTTTTCCGGGCCTCACGGATTGTTGCTACGTGATCGATATTTACGTTGAGTCTGGCGGTCATAAATTCACACCGAGGTGGCCGAGCTTTCGGCAGTTTCAATGTCAGAGGGTAGGTCGTAGTTCCCGCGTTTTACGTTGCGTCGGATTTGGTTGAGTTCGAAGAACATTCGCCGGGTATCTCGAACGACACTGACCTTTGAGCCTTCGACATTATCCCACCGCACGGGGATCTCCTTCAATCTTAGGTCGTGATAGTTCGCGACATACAGGAACTCCACGTCGAATCCAAACCGGTCGATGGTCATGACGTCGAGAAGCGGCCCGAACTTCCTCATATTAAACGCCTTGAAGCCGCATTGGGTGTCTGCAAAGGGAAGTCCGGACATGGTTTTGATAATAAAATTCACAACCTTTCCTCCTTGCTCCCGACGCCAGGGCTGATGTGTGCCTATCAAGGTGCGATCGAGAGCCCGGGAACCAAATGTCACATCGAATTCACCCGCCTTGATCGGGTCAGTCAATTTATGCATCTCCTCGATCGGCGTCGAAAGATCTGCGTCGCTGAACAACGCAATATCGGAGTGTGCGGCCATCAGGCCGGCCCTCACTGCATATCCTTTCCCGCGATTCTCTTTGTAGCGGATCACCTGCGTCGGAATTTCAGGTTCGGCGGCCAACGCGTCGATGGCTACCTTTTCGGTCGAGTCTCGCGATCCGTCGTCCACCACTACTATTTCGGCGGAAATACGGTTCGAGGCAACGTACGCAGCTATCTTAAGCAGGCTTTCACCCAACCTAGCCTGTTCGTCGAAAGCCGGCACGATAATGGAAACTTCGGGTCTCATTAAACAAAAAGGTTATGGTAAGTTTTTGCGAACAAAAAGTAAATTCCGAGTTTCGGACCACAACTTGAGAACCCGAGCCTGCACCTTAGCGTATGATACAATTATGGACGGCGGTACGTAGGTAATGAAGAGAAATTTTGCGATTCTAGCGTTTGTTCTGGTAGTGGTTGGGGCACTCGTTGGCGGGCTTTTGGGCCGACTGCCGTCGCGAGGTTCGGCCAGCTCGGCCGTGACGCCCGAACGGATCGAAAACGACTACAAAGAGGCCGTCGATCTGATCGATAAAAATTACGTTGGAAACGTCGATCACGAAAAAGTCTCGGACCGTTCGATCCAGGGCATGTTATGGACGCTCGATCCGCACTCGTCATTTTTTACGCGTGATGAATTTCGAAAACTGAACGAAGAGCAGGCGTCGCAGTTCTACGGTATCGGCGTTTCGATCCTTCGGCATGACGGGCCGACTCTTGGCGGTGTTTATGTCCAGTCGGTGATACCGAACACGCCCGCCGAGAAAGCCGGCCTTCGTTACGGTGACCGGATACTCACGGTCGATGGGAAAGATGCCAAGGACTGGACAGTTTCAGAAGTTTCGAAAAATGTCCGCGGCGAAAAGAACACGGCCGTCGATCTGGCGATCGAGCGGGCTGGGTCGAATGGAACGACCAATTATGAGATAACACGTGGCGGCGTTCCGCTTCCGTCCGTTCGCAACTATTTCATGCTGCCAAATGGAACTGGCTACGTAGGCCTTACGGGCGGATTCCAGGAGACAACGGCCGAGGAGCTCGATACTGCGATCGCCGAATTGAAAAAGCAGGGGATGAAGAATCTTGTCCTGGATCTGCGAGGAAATCCCGGCGGGCTGCTCCCGCAGGCGATCGAGGTAGCAAGCCGTTTTATTCCCGGCGGCCAGACGATCGTTTCAGTAAAAGGGCGGTCACGATACGCGGCTAGTCAAGATTTAAAAGCAAGCGAGGGCAAAAATCAGGATTTTCCCTTGGTCGTGATGATGAATAGCGGTTCGGCGTCTGCTTCTGAGATCGTAGCAGGGGCAATTCAAGATTACGGACGGGGTCTCATAGTGGGAACAAACAGTTTTGGAAAAGGCCTGGTTCAGCGGATCTTCCCATTGTCGTACGGGACAGGCCTTACTTTGACCACTGCGCGTTACTACACGCCGTTTGGACGTTCGCTCCAGCGAGACTACTCGAATGGCTCGATCTACGATTACTACACGCACGGCGAAGACGTTGACGAGACCTTGGAAACGACGCCCAAACCGACTGGCAGCCCGGTTGCGACAGCGAACGGGCGAGTTCTCTACGGTGGACTAGGGATCGCACCTGATGTCACCGCGGCTTCTGTGCCTTTCACGCCGCTTCGGTCTCGGATCGGCGACGCTGCTTTCTTTTTCGTTCGCCAACTCGCTGCCGGGCGTGTTTCGAGCTTTGAGAATTACAAGATCGATCACCAGAATTTCAAGGCCACACTTCAGGCGGACGACGTACCCGTCACAGATAAATTGTTCGAGGCGTTCACAAACTTTGCCGCCGCAAACAAAGATCTTGGACTAACCTCCGAAAATGTGTCCGGCCACGCCGATTACGCTAAGACGAGGCTTCGGGGGGAGTTAGCGACAGCGAACTTTTCAAACGAGGCCGGCGTTCAGGCACTGCTTGAGAAGGACCCGCAGATCTTGAAAGCTCTCGAGGCCATGTCAGACGCCAAAAAATTGAACGAGAATCTCGCTTGGAACCGCCATTGATCAATCTGTATAAGGCCTGAACAGCCTTCTCCCTGTTAATTGCATAGTTTTAGAAAACTCGACCTCGTAGGGTAAACTATACTGCTCTGCGAACTCTTTTCGTTTTATGTACAAACAGATCGGAATTTTAACCGGCGGCGGTGACGCTCCGGGACTCAACGCCGTCATTCGCGCAGTGGTCCGGACGGCCGTAGGCGAATATGGGATGAAGGTCGTGGGCGTGGAGGACAGCTTTGAGGGCATACTCGGCGAGCCGCATACGAGAAAGCTCACGACGAAGAGCGTTAGCGGGATTCTTCCGCGCGGAGGAACCATTCTCGGCACACGCAATCGCGGCAGTTTTGTAAAGATGGTTGACGGTAAACCCTTTTTTCCGGAACTGCCGATCGAGGAAGCTCTCGTCAACCTGGAAAAGCTCGAGATCGAGGCGTTGATCGTCCTCGGCGGCGAAGGAACCCTGGCGATCGCCGAACAGTTTCACAAACGCGGCTTTCCGGTGATCGGTGTGCCGAAGACGATCGATAACGATCTGGCCGCGACCGAGCTGACGTTCGGCTTTATGACAGCGATCGATATTGCGACCGAGGCGCTCGATCGTCTCCATACCACTGCTGCATCGCATGACCGTGTAATGGTACTGGAGGTAATGGGCAGGAATACCGGTTGGATCGCTTTGCAGGCCGGACTTGCCGGTAGCGCGGACATTATTCTCATCCCAGAGATACCGTTTTCTTATGAATCAATGATGAAAAAGGTGCTTGCACGGGAAAAGAGCGGTTCCCGGTTCACAAATATCGTCGTAGCGGAAGGGGCAAAGGAGGTCGGTAAAGGCGAGATGTATCTGGATTCGGGTGCGCTGCGTCTGGGCGGTGTCGGTGAACACGTTCGGCAAAGGGTAGAGGAGATGACGGGTAAAGAGTCGCGCTGTGTCGTCCTAGGCCATCTGCAACGCGGCGGAAGCCCGAACGCCTTCGATCGCATGCTGGGCACCAATTTCGGTGCCTGCGCTGTGCGATATCTGGCTAACGGACAGACGGGAAAAATGGTCGCTCTTCAGGCGGGCACGATCATCACGGTGCCGCTTTCAGAGGCGTGCGCCAATATTAAGACCGTTCCTGTGGATGGACAGTTGGTGAGAACTGCTCGTGACATTGGGATCTCGTTTGCTGCACCGAGAGAGACCAAATCATAGGAAATAAAATACGATTTTCAGTTCTGCGGCGGTTGAGTCTTTGAGTCGCGGACAACACCACATATGGAAGAAGTAAGAAAGAAACTGCAGGCCGAACTCGATTCGCTGGAGGAAGAACTCCACTTCAAGCTTCCCAAAGAAATTCAGAAAGCCAGGGAGTTCGGTGATCTTCGCGAAAACGCCGAGTACAAAGCGGCGATGGAGCGCCAGTCTATAGTTCAGGCCAGAATTCGCCAGATCCATGAACGGCTGAGCGAAGTTCAATCGATCGATCTCAGCAAGCTGCCGATCGATCGGGCGGCGTACGGTTCGGATGTCGTTCTTTTCGACATGGAAAAGGAAGAGAAGATCTCGTACCGGCTAGTTTCGTCCGAGGAAAGCGATCCTGAAAAAGGTTTGATCTCGACGGTGTCGCCCATCGGCCAGGCATTGATGGGCAAGCAGGAAGGCGACGAGATACACGTAAAGACACCGAACGGAGTGCGAAACTTTGAGTTGAGCCGATTGAGTACCGTTCACGATCAAAAGAACAGTTAGGTCATCAAATAGAATGCTTGGAGCAGGCATAGGACGCGCGGCAATGAGCATCATTAACGCAATGGTGCGCGGTTTGGCGTCCGCGGGTGTGCCCCCGAACATACTGACGGGAGTCGGACTAACCATAAACCTCGGGTGCGGCGTTCTCTTTGGGTTCGGTGAATTCTTTTGGGCCGGGATCGTTCTGATCGTAGCAAATCTGTTCGACATGCTCGACGGAAACGTCGCACGTCTGACGGGGAACGTCACACGTTTCGGCGGCTTTCTCGATTCTACGCTCGATCGGCTATCCGACATGGTCTCGTTTTTCGGGATCATGATCTTTTACGCCGGCAATTCGCCTCAGCATTCACTGCTGAATGTTTCGCTTGCTGGCGTCGGGATGATCGCGTCGGTCATGGTTAGTTATTCTACGGCTCGCTCGGAAGGGCTTGGCGTAAAGGCGAACGTAGGTTTTCTGCAGAGGCCGGAACGGGTTGTGCTATTGATAATCGGAGCGCTTTCGACCTGGAACTGGAACTCGCAAAACTTTTTCGCGAACCGGATGCCGCAGGTCCTCTGGGTGCTCGCGGTTGGCTCGGTCTGGACGTTCGTTCACCGGATGTACTACATCTGGCGCGAGTTCAAAC
>JBDTXM010000124.1:0-11102 GCA_040006215.1 Acidobacteriota bacterium | reverse complement strand
CTCTTGTTTGGACCGAAGCGGGAAACAGAAATGTTTCCCGCTTCTTTTTTGTCTCATTGGGAACCTCTCGTCCTGACAAATCTCCTTAACATTTAGAAATTCATTGTAATTTGGCCTCCATTTGTCTAAAATTGCTCTGGCTCCCACGCTCGCTCGCACCCATCCTTCAGTTTCAATTCATCCGATGCTTCAACATCTGTCCGGCTTTTATTCAGAATACCGCGGTTCGAACTGGTTTTGGATCTCTATTATTGTAATTGCATGTTGCGCCCTAATGATGCCGCTTCCCCTGCTTGGCATTCCGGACGGTTTTGACACTCCGGAGCATTTACGGTTTGTGGAAACATATCTTCGAGCGATGGAATCCGGCATTTTCATGCCACGCTGGGCCGCGGCTGACAACTATGGATTCGGGAGCGTCGGGATACGATTCTATCCTCCTCTGGCCCATTACCTCATGTCGGCCGTGCAGGAATTTACGCGTGACTCGTACGACACGATCATTATCACGTCATTCTTCTGGATGAGCGTCGGGGCTATCGGGATATTTCTGTGGGCACGGGAATTTTTGTCGGGGGCAAGATCTGCTATCGTGTCGCTGCTGTTCGCGACCTTGCCCTACCACCTGATGCAGTTGTATGTATATATGCTGCTCGCGGAGTTCGCGGCGATCGCATTGCTCCCATATTGTTTTTTGTTTGCGACAAGGATCATACGACGCGGAAGGTCCCAGGATGTCCTTCTCTTCGCTGTGCTTTATTCCGCGTTCATTCTTACGCACCTGCCGTCGATAATTATCGGCACGATGGTCCTTGGGATCTATTGCTTATTTCTTCTCGAGTTTAAGGATTTTCGAAGGGTCGCGGTGAGTTTCGCGGTCGCGTTTGCGCTGAGCCTTTCGGCGACGGCTTTTTATCTCGTTCGTCTCGTAAATGAGCTGGCATGGGTAAAACACAATGATCAGCAATTCTTCGCGAACAGCATCTACGATTACCGACAGTATCTTTTTCCAATGGTGTTGAATCCGGAAAAGCCGTTTTGGAAAAAGATGGTATTTCTCGTAGATATCCCGATCTTTCTGACCTTTCTCTTCTTGTTGCCGCCCGTACTGTGCTTGTTGTTAAGATCTGTAAGATCAAAGTTCGACACGGGGCAAGCAAAGCTTTTCGGCGCTTTGACGGCAGCGGGACTCTTCCTCATCTTCATTCTGTCCTATCCAAGCGTTTTTGTTTGGGATGCTCTACCGCTGCTTCAAAAGGTCCAATTTCCCTTTAGATTTCTTTCGGCGGCGACTATCATTGCTTCCCTCGCGACCGTTATTTCCCTTTCGGCAATTCTCAAAGCGTATCGCCGGAGAACGAAGCTCATCGGCTATCTTGTTTTCGGCGTCCTTTTCGCGACCTCGCTGTTCTCGCTGACGCAAATAATAATTCCAAGCGAGGCCGATCAACGAGTTAAATTCGACGAAAAGATGGCCGCCGCACACGAACTCGCGTCCTGCCGGTGCTGGTGGCCGATCTGGGCCGACTCGAGGGCGTTCAATGATCGCACTCAGGCGGCGGCGGACGGGCGAACCGTGACCATTCAGGAATGGAATGACGAAAGCCGCACCTTCATCGTGGATCCCGGTTCTCCAGGCAATTTACGGGTAGCGACGTTTTGGTATCCTTATTGGCGAGCTTCGATAAATGGAAACGAAGCGGCAAGCGGGCCAGACGTTTATGGGGCCGCGTTGATACCGATCCCAGCCGAACGATCCAAGGTCCATCTCGAGTTTCGCGAACCATTTTTTGTTCAAGGCGCGCGCTACTTTTCGCTTTTAGCCTGGGCGGTCATACTTGTCGGGCTGATCGCACGAAAAGCGATAAAGCGACGCCCCCAAATTCGGTCGGGTTCTTCCCACAAATATGATCCTCAGGATGTTTGAGTTTTAACCTCGCGCGACCTCAATTCTTTAATGGCAAAAACACTATCGGAAAAACTCAAAGTCTATTCTTCGCGCGATCGGTTCTGGCTGGTTCTAATAGTTATCGCCTGCTCGGGTGTGATGCTGCCGATGGTAGTAATGGGCGTGCCTGAAGGCTACGACATTCTCGACCACCTCTTATTTGCGTCGGCCTATCACGACGCGATCCTTAAAGGGAGCCTGATCGTCCGATGGGGCGCCGCAGATAACTTTGGCTTCGGAAGCGTTGGAACCAGATTTTATCCGCCTATCGCGGACTTTCTGACCGGCGTCATAAATATTTTTACCAACGATTGGTACAACAGTTTTCTTGTCAGCGCTTTATTCTGGATATTCCCCGGTTCGATCGGTATTTATCTTTGGGCAAAAGAAGTCGTTTCCCGTTCGCAAGCTGCCTTTGCCGCCATCTTGTTTGCGGTAATGCCATATCACGTATTTCAGATATATCAATACGCATTTACATCTGAATTTGCCGCCGCCGCGGTTCTACCGTTTTGTTTCTGGTTTATCACCCGGCTAATTGATCGCGGTAAGTTCATCGACGTTCTGTTGTTCGCAGTCTCAGTATCGGTCCTGATACTTACCCATCTGCCGACGATAATCACCGGGGCTATCGGTCTTGGAGTATACGCTCTCATTTTGATCAACTGGAAGCAGCCCGGAAAAACCCTACTCAAACTGGCAGCAGCCGCGTGTTTCGTCCTTCCGGCTACCGCTTTTTACTGGCTGCGTCTCGTTTCCGAGCTGGCGCTCGTCATGCACAGCGAAAGTGAGGCTGTATCAGGTTCCCAGGCCTTTTCGTATCATCTGTTTCCGATCTACTTTATGGCCAGGCCGGAATTTTACCAGTTAAAAATGCTGTGGCTATTGGACGACAATACGATCCTCACGCTCCTGATATTGCTGCCTGGGATCATATGCCTCGTGTTCAAATTCCATCGGTCGCTGGCGGATCTCCGACAGCGGAAGGTATTTGCCGCTCTTATCGTAACAGGGATCGTTCTTTTGTTTATGACGATGGCCCCAAGCAAGTTCATTTGGGAGCATGCTCCGATGCTTGGCAAAATACAATTTCCATGGCGTTTCTTGTCTCCCGCGTCGATCGTGGCGTCGATTTCGTTTGCGATCGCCGTACCAGTTCTCTACCAACGGGCTAAAAGGCTGAAACGGCCGATCGCCTATGCTGCGATCCTGCTCATTTCCGCGGTCGTGATCTACGACGCCGGGGACCTGATCCTCGCGTCGGCTCCGTTCACCCGGGCCGCCTTCGTCCAAAAATTCGGCATTTTAACTGATCGGCGGGCTTGCGAATGCTGGTTGCCAACCGGAACGAACGAGTATGCGTTTGATAACACCGTAAAGGTCGTCATTGGGACCCGCTCATTCCAGATAATATCCTGGGAAGCCGAGACCCGCGATATCGAGATCGCTGCGGGTGAGCCTCACACGATGCGGATCGCAACCTTTTGGTATCCCCATTGGAAGGCGACGATCAACAATGAGGCTACCGATGTAGGTAAGGACGAAAATGGGGTGCTTTTACTCAATATACCAAGTGAAGCTTCACATCTGCATCTCTACTTTCAGGAACCAGCGATGTTGTCAGCATCAATATACATTTCAATAGTTGCCTGGCTCGCTGCGATCGGGGCCCTGTCATGGATATACGTGAGAAGAGGTAAACTCTAGCTGATCATCAGCGGCGGTTAAAACGCATCCTTGGCGACTGTGTTTTGTGATAAAATCTTGGTTGCAGGCCTCGCTTAGGAGTTCTTGCCGGCCATCCATTCAAATGAACTCATCACACGAAAGAATCGGTTTTCTTTCAACTATTCTTGCGATTTCGCGAAACACGTTTCGCGAGGCGGTTCGCGACCGGATCTTATACAACCTCGTCTTGTTCGTCCTGCTCGTTACGGGCGCCGCGATCTTTCTTGGCGATCTAACTGCGGGACAAGAGCAGCGAACTATCGTCAACCTCGGCCTCAGCGCGATGCTACTTTTCGGTGCATTTATCTCGATCTTCGTTGGGATCGGCCTCGTCTCGAAAGAGATAGAGAAACGAACGGTCTTCGCAATATTCGCCAAGCCCGTATCTCGCGGCCGCTTTATAATCGGCAAATATTTAGGCTTGTGTCTTACGCTTCTCGTCAACATTATCGTGATGGGCGTCGGGGTAAGTTTGGCGGTCCTTTATGTCGGCGGCGGAAAACTTGCCTTGACGATATGGGGGGCGATCATTTTGATCTACCTCGAACTGACGATATTGACCGGCGTGGCGATCGTTTTTTCTTCGTTCTCGACTCCGGCACTATCGGCTCTCCTTACATTCTTTGTTTTTCTCATCGGCCATTTCAGCGCCTCCCTTCGTGACCTTGCTCAGTCCCTCGGCTCGACATCGGCGAGACTGGTCTTTGACGCGATGTACTACCTTCTTCCAAATCTTTCAAATTTTAGTTTCATTACGAATGCTTCGCACGGGGAAATGGTTCCGGGATCTATGCTCGGTGGGGCGATCTTATACGCCGCCGTTTATGACTGCATTCTTGTCGTGATCGCGGTTACCATTTTTCGCCGTCGAAATTTCAATTGATCCCAACATTCGGCCAAAAGAGTCAGTGTGACACTTCAAGTTTCGCGAATTAGTGGTCTCGTCATTTTGTGGGCGCTTGCAGCAGGCCTCATCGTGTCGGCGTTTGCATTCAGCCTACAAATCGATCTGTGGCGGGAACGGGGCAGCGATTGGCAAGGCTCTTTTGCAACCGTGGATTACGACGAGCCATTCTATGCCGCATACCTTCAATCGGTGATCGACGGCAAGCCCCGCCGGAATTCCCCCTACACGGGCGTAAGGGATTCGATAGAATCTCCTCAGAAAGAATCATATTTGTCGATCCAGTTCCTCTCCTTCTATCCGGTCGCGATCATTGCGAGGGTCGTCGGCCTCTCGTCCTCCACTGCAATGATCGTTCTCGCTCCGGTTGTCGGATTTTTATCCGCGATCTTTCTCTTTTTTTTGATCCATCCGCTCATCGAGTCGTCGCCCGGGTCATTTGCGATAACACTTCTGGTACTGCTATGCGGCGGGATCTTGGCTGGGCAGGGTGGAATATCCTCTTTTGTCTCGCCGGACACAGTCCACTACTCTAGCTCTTTCTTATTTCTTCGCCGGTCGGTTCCGGCCGTGAGTTTTCCAGCTTTCCTTCTGTTTTTTGTATTTATTTGGAGGATGCTGGCTTCGCGCGACGTGGTACCAAAGATCGCCTACGCGATGTCGAGCGTTTTGCTCTTTGGCTTCACGGTATATAGCTATTTCTACCACTGGACCATTGCTCTCGGTTGGTTCGCGGTGCTCGTTACACTTTGGGCGATCTTTCGGTGGGATGATCTAGCGACGAACAGAATATATTTTGCCGGTGTTACAACGGGTTTCCTGATCGTACTGGCCCCTTATGTAGTTATGCTGCTCAACCGGTCGACGGAAACTGATTCGTCATTGATACTTAGGTTTACTCATTCGCCTGACTTTTCTCGGCTTCCAACCATTGTCGGCATCGCTGCGGCCATAATAGTTATCGGCTTGGCCGCGGCGCGGATCATCGATATCCGCGAACGTTCCATTCTATTTTTGCTATCGTTCGCGTTCGTTCCTTTGGTTGTGTTTAACCAACAGGTTGTTACTGGCCGTTCGCTTCAGCCGTTTCATTATCAGTTGTTCGGTGCAAATTATATTGCCCTTCTATCGGTTTTTGGCATCCTGCTTTTGCTCATAAAGAAATATTGCGCGATCCAGATCCTCAACACCGTGGCTGTATCTGTGTGTGTACTAGCTCTTGTCATCGGTTTCTTTGATGCGACCTATGCGGCGGCAGATCTGCGGGCGTTCAATGTATGGAGGGACGAGCTTTTTCCCGTGGGAAAACGAATACGGGAAATGAGTATGGAGAATAAAGCCACCATAGGAGGGTTAGCTCCTGTAGTACTTTCCCTGGATCTTCAGCAGCAGTTTCCAATCGACAGTGTCGAACTGCCCGCGATCTCCTCTCAGCCGATCGTATGGGAGCCTCATCTGCCGATGTTTCCGGATACCGATAGCAACGCGTCCCTTGAGCGATTGAATACATATCTTTATTATCAGGATCTGGACAAAGAATGGGTCCTGACTCAGCTTGGCGGCGGAAATAACCTGCTTGTTCTCGGATTTTTCGGTGGCATACGATCGAACGATCCGAGCATAAACGAATCTGAGCGTCCCACGCCATCGCAGGTTTTAGAGGCGGCGGACCAGTACGGTAAGTTTGCCTCAAACTTTAATTACGACATGGCGGCGGCTCTTCCACTTTCGTTTGTGATCGTCCGTCCCGGCCAAAAAAACGAGGACTTGTCCGCTGTCGATAGGTGGTATTACCGAGACGCTGGCGAGGAAGTAGGCAAGTACGTCATCTATCGCGTCACCTTGCGAAGCCGTCAGAATTAATAAATGTACTCCGCTTCGACAAAGATCTCGAATTTCCCGGCAGCACCGGCGATCCTCATCGTCGTAGGATTGTTACTGGCCTTTTTCATTTCTGCATACATTGAAACCGTTAGGCCTCCGCTTCCCGCGCAATATGAGGATGAAGACCTCGCTCTTCAAGGATCGAAATTGAAGGGCTACACGCTTGGCCTCGATGGGTTTATAGCGGATTGGTATTGGGTACGATCGCTGCAGTACATAGGGGACAAGCTGATGAAAGAACCAGATCAAGATATCAACATCGACGATCTCCGAAACCTAGACCCGCGTCTTCTTTATCCGTACCTGGATACCGCCACCGACATGGACCCGCAGTTTCTCGCGGCATATCAATATGGAGCGACGGTCCTTCCCGCGATCGATCCGGAAAAGGCGATCCAGCTTTGCGAGAAGGGTATCGCGAACAATCCTAACGAGTGGCGGCTTTATCAACATCTCGGATACATCTATTGGCGGCTTGGGCGATACGATAAAGCTGCGGAGGTTTACGAGAAAGGTTCCAAGATCGCGGGCGCTCCTTCGTTCATGCCGATGATGGCAGCTTCGATGAAGACGCAGGGCGGAAGCCGCGACACTGCCCGTGCCATCTACGGCCAGATGGTCGAGAATTCGGGCGACGAGACGACCCGCGACAACGCCAAACGAAGGCTGCTGCAACTCGACGCGTTGGACGACCTCGATGGCATTCGTACCGCCATCGCGAAATTTCAATCGGCAAATTCACGGTGTCCCAATTCGTTGAGCGAGATCACGAGGCTTTTCTCGGCTCAGGCGCTGCCGAACGGACGAGCGTTTCGAGTCAACGAAAACAATACGCCGGTAGATCCCACCGGGGTTCCGTATCAATTTGTTAGATCTACGTGTACTGTCGGTCTCGACGAAGCACACACCACCATCCCTGTGAGATAAAAGTATGTCAAACGTTATCGAGATCCAAAATTTGACGAAAGACTATGAACTAGGCTTCGTGCGCAAGCGAAGGGTACGGGCACTAGACGATCTTTCGCTCACCGTCCACAGCGGTCAGATCTTCGGTTTTCTCGGCGGAAATGGTGCGGGCAAGACGACTACGATCAAGCTTCTCATGCGTCTCCTTTTTCCATCGAGCGGCTCGGCACGCATCTTAGGGCTCGACATCGCCGATGTCGATATGCATCGTCAGATCGGTTACTGTCCCGAGAATCCGTATTTCTACGACTACCTGACGGCCCGTGAGCTAATGAATTATTTTGGAGAGCTTTTCGGCTACGATAGGTCCCGCCAAAAAGCCCGGACAGAAGAATTGCTCACGAGCGTCGGCCTCGAGGAAAAAAGCTGGAACAAACAGCTTCGGACATTTTCGAAAGGCATGCTTCAACGCGTCGGACTTGCCCAGGCTCTCATCAACGATCCTGAGATCGTATTTCTCGATGAGCCGATGAGCGGACTCGACCCGATCGGCCGCCGCGAGGTCCGGCAGTTGATCTCGGGCCTGCGTGACCGCGGTACCACCGTTTTTATGTCAACTCACATTCTCTCCGACATCGAATCGCTATGCGATGAGGTGGCAATCCTTCGCGGAGGCAAACTCGCCGCGACCGGCAGCCTCGATCAACTGTTACAGGCGGACGATCAGCAACGCGGATTTGAAATAAGTCTTGCCGGTATTTCCGAGGATGGCTTGAGAGCGAATCTAAAAGAAAACGCAGGTCTCGAAATTCACGCCGCACCAAAGGGCGTAATTGTCGTCACCCCAGACGAAAGCAATATCGACATTGTTCTGGCGGCTGCAAGAGACGGCGGCGGCAAGCTGATCTCGGTCCAGCCGGTTAAGCAGTCATTAGAGGAATTATTCGTTAAAGAAAACCTAGATTAGTTTTTCGCGCGGATCGCCGTTACCTTCCATCGAATGTCGGCGCGGTCGTCCTCTCGATCGAAGCCATCGAGGGTCAGGGTTATCGGGATCGTTTCGCCCGGTCCGAGTACCGCCTGCTGAACCGGAACAACGAGTATTTTCTTTTCCTTCAAAACCTGCTTGAACTGCGTGACCATGGCGACGTTTACCTCGAGGATATCGATCGTCTTATCGCCCTTGTTGTGAATATTTCCGCGAATGAAGACCGAAATAGTTCCGAGGCCGGTCGGTGATTCGACCGTATTTTTTTCGTCCCGCGAGATCACGATGTCTTTATTCAGATCCGGATATTCGGGCGAACCTTCTTTGTACGCTCCTTCGAGTATTTTCGCGACCTGCTGATCCATTGGAGGTTTGAACGTCAAAAGCCAGATCCCAATTGCAACCGCGATCAGGCCGACCACGATCCCGACAATAAAGATCTTGTTGATTCCCTTTTTCTTAGGTTCGGGTGTAAGAAAGGTATCCATACGCCTGCTTTGGATTAGACATCTATTTCTTTAATAAGTTTCATTAGGTTATCATTTTAAAGTATTAACCTTAAATGTCTCGGCCACGCCTAACGAAATTGGCATCCCCTCTATACGTTGAGATCGCTCTTCCGCTTCCCTTACGGCGAACGTTCACCTATCGCCTCGGTGAAGGCATTCGTGAGACGGTGCAGCTCGGCGCGCGCATAACGGTCCCCTTCGGCAACCGCCAACTCACCGGCTTTGCCGTTGAATTTTACGACGAACTGCCCTCTGATTCCGAGCTCAAAGATTCACAGCTTAAAGACACGATCGAGCTGATCGACGAAGAACCGCTGATCACCGAAGAGATCCTTCGGCTTACGCAGTGGACGTCCGACTACTACCTCGCGTCCTGGGGCGAAGTCCTCAAGGCGTCGCTCCCGGCAGGTATCGATCCTTCCGCTGAAAATCACGTAAAACCAAAACGGCGAAAAAACGTGACCCTGGTTGAAGGTGAAGATCCCGGCAGATTCACGGCGCAGCAAAAGCGAGCGATAGATGTACTCAGGGCACACGGCGGCGAAATGTTATTTGCCGCTCTACAGGATGCGGGGCCGGTCGGTGGGGCGACGATCAATTCGCTTGAAAAACGTCGGATCGTGCGGATCGAGGTCGTTGAGGTCCTTCGCGATCCGCTCGTTCATGCCACCATACCCGATATTCAGAACCTAACGCTTTCCGCCGATCAGCAAACGGTACTAGGCGCCATCGAATCTGCCATTGAGGCCGGCGAATACAAAGCTTTTCTGCTCCACGGAGTCACCGGCAGCGGCAAAACCGAGGTCTATATTCGGGCGATGAAAAAAACGCTGGCCGCGGGTCGATCAGCGATGATGCTCGTGCCTGAGATCGCTCTGACGCCGGTATTTGCACGCAAACTGCGAGGCGTTTTCGGGACCGAGCTTGCGATCCTGCATTCCAATCTCTCGCCCGGCGAACGCTTCGACGAATGGCGGCGCATCCATAAGGGAAGAGCAAGGGTGGTTATCGGCACCCGCTCGGCGGTTTTCGCCCCGCTTGAAAACATCGGATTGATCGTGGTCGATGAGGAGCATGATTCCTCGTACCGCCAACACGAATACCCGTTTTACCATGCCCGCGACGTCGCCGTGATCAGGGCCAACATGGCCGGGGCCGCGATCGTGCTCGGTTCGGCGACTCCGGCAATGGAAACCTATTACAACGCAAGCCGCGGCAAATACGAATACCTCTCCATGCCCACGCGTATCGGAAAACGTGCGATGGCATCGACCGAAATAATCGACATGCGCGACGTGTTCAAGCTCGCGGGAAAGGACGTCGCATTTTCGCCGCGGCTGCTCGAAGCGATCGAAGAGACGCACGCGAAAAGCGAGCAATCGATCATTCTTCTAAACCGTCGCGGCTTTTCTCAATTCGTCCTCTGCCGGAGCTGCGGCGAAACGCTTCGATGCAAAAACTGCGACATCACGCTCACCTATCACAAACGCGAAAGCCGCCTGGTTTGCCACTACTGCGACTACCGCGTGGCCGTACCCGAGATCTGCCCGTTCTGCAAAAGCGAGTATTTATATTTCGTCGGTGAAGGAACGGAGCAGATCGAAACGATCCTTAATAAACGATTTCCCCATCTGAAGATCGCTCGGATCGACCGCGACACGATGACCCGACGACGTGAACTTGAAAAGCTCTTGCTGGCGTTCAGCCGCCGCGAGATCGACATGCTGGTCGGAACTCAGATGCTGGCGAAAGGCCACGATTTCCCGAATGTCACGCTTGTCGGAGTCGTTTCTGTCGATCTTGGACTCGGCCTTCCCGACCTGCGTGCGGCGGAGAGGACGTTTCAGCTCTTAACACAGGTTTCCGGACGAGCAGGCCGCGGCGAGCTGCCCGGAAAAGTTCTTATACAAACTTACTATCCAGAACACTACGCCATCAGGCACGCCCGAGAACAGGATTATGCGGGATTTTACGCGGAGGAGATCCGTTATCGTGAACGACTTGGGTATCCGCCGTTCTTTTCGCTCGCCACGATCCTCGTCCATCACAAAGACCAACAACGAGCGGAGACCATGGCTAAAACGATACGAACCCTGCTGGACGCCGCAAACACCGACCGCTCGATCCGGATCACGGGACCTGCACCCGCATCGATCGCACGGTTAAAGGGCGAGCAACGCCTTCAGATCCTTATCCGGGCAACAAACCGGCGAAAGCTCCGGGAAATGCTCGATT
>JBDTXM010000123.1:0-11168 GCA_040006215.1 Acidobacteriota bacterium | reverse complement strand
ACCGACGATATAAAGACGATGACAAGGATAAAGATCTGGTTACTTACGCCGATCGCGGCATTGGCCTTGTACCCGATCAGATTTCCGACCATTATCTGATCCACCAGATTCTGCATTCCGGCGATCACATTGGTAAGCATCGTCGGCCAGGCGATCTTCCAGACGGCGCGGCCCAGCGGCCCTTCAGTGATCGAGAGATCGAATTTTCGTTCTTTGGGAGTCGGCCGTTCGGATTCGACGGGTGCACCGTCAACGATCTCGGACGCGTCTAATGCTGTGCCTTCGGTCATTTGGTAAAACTAATTATTCCAGTGCAGCAATTAGGATATTACCCTCAAATACGCTTGTCGAGCGGTGCAGGGTTACGCCGTAGTCGTGAATGGCCCATTTAAACAGAAAGTATTTACCTTGCACAGCTTATAAGTTTGTAGACACTGACGGCTGCAAGTAATTTATCGGGCTGGCGTTCAGTTAAACAAGATGCTTAAAAAAATGAAAATGAAATTCCGTCTTGAATATTTGATATTGGTAATTATTGCCGTTGGGGCGTTGGGAACTCAGGGGCGGGCTCAGTCCGCGGGGTCGCCGCCGATCTATGAGGTTAAATTCGTCAAAGGTGTTTACGTAAGGAAGGGAACCGTACAGCCAACCCATCCGTGCCCAGAAAACGGTCCAACCGAGTGTGGTAACGGTAATTCGATGAGGTTTACACTGAACGCGGACAAGGGTGATCGTGTTCGGATCACCCTTACATCTGAAACGGGCGGAGCGATCTTTTCGATCGCCACTCCTGACGACTGGCATCCGTTGAATGATAATTCGACCACCACAACATGGACCGGAACACTCGGTTCGTCAGGAGCGTTCCCGTTGACTGTCTATACTTTCAAGAGTTTCACCCATTTTACCCTGCGGGTGACCAAGCTCAATTAGATCAGTTCGCTCGTGTGCAATGTTCGGGTGTTCAGAGCGTTCACATGTTCAAAACGTTCATGTCTGTTCGATCGTGTTCACGCTGTTCACGGTGTTCATTTTAGAAAGAAACGGCGCCCGCCTGCGGTTCGGGCGCCTTTCGATGTCGTTAAGTATAAAATTTAATGAGCTTCCAGGACCGAAAGAATATTTCCCGCCGGATCTTTGAACCACGCGATCACCGGGCCCTCACCGCGACTGATCCCTCTTTCGTCAGTTTTAAGGTCAGGCGTATCGTAGTGTTCGAACTCGATCCCCTTAGCGTTTAGATCCTGTACTGCCTTTTCCACACTTTCGACGGGGAAATTCAGCACCGTAAAGGTGGCTGGCTGATGATTCGGCTTGGGATAGATCATAACGGTCGAATCGCCTGCTTCGAGTGCTAGAATGCCCATCTCATCATCTTTGACCCTAAGACCCAAGGTTTTGCCGTAGAATTCCTTTGCCTTTGCGATATCGTCCACAGAAAAACTGCTGAAAGTTCCTTTATTATTTAACATAAGTGAACATAAGTGATCACTCCTTTCTGCTTATTGGTACGCACCTCGCGTGCCGTGAAATCGTCTCGAAACATTACAAAATGACAGATTGTCAGGAACGCCACTCGCAGTTATTCTTTATCTCGAGATGGAGCCGACCTATTTTGCGACCCAGAAAGATTTCCGCAAGTGGCTGGAAAAGAACCACCAAAAGGCCGATGAGCTATTGGTCGGGTTCTGGAAGCTCGGATCAAACAAGCCTTCGATGACATGGTCGGAATCGGTCGATCAAGCACTGTGTTTCGGGTGGATCGACGGCGTTCGAAGGAAAGTCGACGAAGAGGCATATACAATACGGTTTACGCCGCGCCGGCCGAAAAGTATCTGGAGCAGGATCAACATCGATAAAGTCGAACGGCTGACAAAAGAGGGATTAATGCAACCCGCAGGGCTGGCCGCGTATGACAAGAAGGAAGACCATCGTGCTGTCATTTACGCATATGAGAACCGGCCGAAGGAGTTCGATCCGAAATATGAGAAGGCGTTTCGGAAGCAGAAGAAGGCTTGGGCATTTTTCGAAAAGCAGCCCGCCGGTTATCGGCGCCTGATGATCCATCATGTAATGTCCGCCAAACAGGAAGCGACGCGGCAGAGCCGACTAGAGAAACTTATCGCCTTCAGCATTGAAGAAAAAAGGCTGTGAACGTATATGGGAGTTCGCGACACCGAAGACCGGATCAAGTTCCTCGATCCGTTCGACGAGAAGACTGTCGAACTAGCCCTCTGGCTGCGAAAATTCGTGTGGAAAAAGTATCCCCGAGCTAATGAGCTGATCTATGACAACTACATGCGGTCGCCTTCGGTTGGTCGACGACGATGAAGATCACGGACATTTTCGGCTCGGTCGCGGTGTACGGCAACGAGAAGCTGCATCTGGGGTTTTTATTGTGGCTCGCGGCTCGCCGATCCGAAAAAGATGCTGCTTGGCGAGGGAAAGCAATACAGATTTATTCGCGTAACGTCAAAAGAGGATTTCCCGGCCGATTACATAAAAGAACTACTTGCAGAGGCGAATATCGGTTCGCTTGCGAATGCGAAAGACCTCGGGTCGGCTCCGCACGGACAGACCGTGGTCAAATCTATCTCGCCGAAAAAGAAACGGCCGACAAGTAAGTGAGAGCCGTCGGATTGTTCGGGTTGCCATTCGTCGCGAACTCAACTATAAAATAGGCGGTAATGAAGCGATGCCCATCCTGCAATACGACCTACACAGATCAGAGTTTGCGATATTGCCTGACCGACGGCACAACGCTGGAAGCGATAGAGCAGGAAACATTTGTACGGTCGGCCGGGACCAACCCGCTTCGCGTGGATATCCAGACAGCAAACTCCGCTCCGATAATTTCGCGGCAGGCGCCGGAGAAGAAAGGCGGATTTCCGATAGTTAAAGTTCTGATCGGGGTGATCATTCTCGGAATTATCGGGTTGGGTGCTCTGGGATTGATCGGCGGCATCTTTTATTTCAGTACTTCAGGTACCGTATCGAATCAAAATACAAAACCCGCTCCGCCGACTCCCTTGCCGTCACCGACCGTCGATCCGGAGAAGCAGCGGCTCCAGGACCAGCTGGCGAATGCGCAAAAGCAGCTGGACGAGCAAAAGAACGCAAATCGAGCGGCTAATTTGACTCCGGCATTTCCGACGCCTGAAAAGAAAGGCGAACCGGGTGTCGTGACCGCTCGCGTGAATTCGCCGGGCGACGGTTTTCTCGCAATGCGAAGCGAGCCGAGCGCCGATTATGGTGAGCGGGTTTACAAGATACCAAATGGCGCCGTCGTTAATATCCAGAACTGCCAGCGGGACCGTGTGCGTATAGGCGACCGCACGGGACGCTGGTGCATGGTAACGTACAGCGACCATGTCGGATGGGTGTTCGATGCCTGGCTCGACTATTAGACAGGCGGATTTTACGGCGTTCCCGAGAATAAGTTTTTGGCATCTCAATAAAGAATCGCAATCTCTCTCCGATCTTAGCGATCCGGGTTAGTGCCTGAATTTGCATCGGGCGTGCTATTCTCGTTTTCAGAAATTCTTATGTTTAACGGTTTTACGAGTCCTCGGCGAGTAGCTATCACGGGTTTCGGCTGTGTCACGCCGATAGGTATCGGGCGCGACGCTTTTTGGGCATCGCTCAAATCGGGCAAGAGCGGCGTTCGCCGGATCGAGAGCTTTGACACGTCGGATGCAACGGTAAAGATCGCGGCTGAGATACCGGAATTCGATTGGAAGGCACAACTCGACGCCAAGGACCGCCAGCACGTACCGCGCACCGTTCCCCTAGCGCTGGCTGCCGCAAGAGAGGCAGTAGCCGATTCAAAGATCTCTCCCGAGGATTTATCGTTAGAGGAAAGGCGCAGATTCGGCGTCGTTTTGGGTACGGGCGGCGGCGGGCTTGCGTTTACGGAGAAGCAGTTTGGCTACTGGTTTTCGGGCCATGCAGGCAAGGGAAGCATTTATACGATCCCGTCGTCGACGCACGGTGGACTGTCGTCGGAGCTCTCGATGGTGTTCGGGCTGCACGGCCTCTCGCATATTGTGTCGACGGGCTGCACTTCATCGACCGATGCGATGTTCTACGCGGCTCAGCATATCGCTCTCGGCAGGACGGATATGATGCTGACGGGGGGCGTGGATTCGCCTATCGCCCGCGGAATTTTGAAGGGTTTCGAGGTGATGACCGTCTGCACGAAGGAATGGAACGACGAACCGGAACGAGCGTCGAGGCCGTTTTCCAAGGACCGCTCCGGCATTGTCATCGGGGAAGGCTCATGGGTCTTTGTTTTGGAGACGGTTGACTCGGCAAAGGCACGGGGAGCGAAAATTTATGCCGAGATCGCCGGGTACGGCGTTACATGCGACGCGTACCATCGTGTTCGGCTCGAAGAGAATGGCGTCGAACCCGCTCGGGCGATGACGCTTGCGTTGGCGGATGCGGGTATGGCTCCGGACGACGTCCAATACGTAAATCTCCACGGCACTTCCACGCAGCTCAACGACCGCATCGAGACGCAGGCGGTAAAAAACGCCTTCGGCAAACATGCCTACAACATGCCGATGTCCGGTACAAAATCGCAGATCGGCCATCCGCAAGGGGCAACGGGTGCTGCCGGCATCGGCGCGACGCTTTTTGCGATGAACACAGGGTATATCGCGCCGACCATCAATCTCGACCAACCAGACCCGGAATGCGATCTTGACTATGTGCCGAACGCCGCGCGCAATTCTTCTACCATCGATACGGCTCTCTGCAACTGCATCGGTTTCGGATCGAAAAACTCCGCGTTGATCCTAAAGAAGGTTTGAACTCTCTTACCAGCTACCAGAAAATTAAAGGGTGCGGACTTTTTGGTAAGCCGCACCCGGTAGGTATTAATGGATGGTTATTATGACAGGAAAGGCGGCCGTCAGAGCTTGTCTGACCCCGCCGACGGGGGAAAAAAGAACGGTCCGGACGTTACCAGACTCTGAGTATTAAATTTTCTGCGCGCTCCGCACTCGATGCATGAGCGATAGGACGACCTTCCTGACGTGAACGGGCGGCTCATGTTTTTGTGCCGGCAACCGAAAAGTTTTGCCAGAAGTCCGACTTTGCTTTCGAAATGTATTCCAGTTCGACCCTGTGCCGAATCTGATATTAAATTTTGCTCCAAAACCGCTTGCATACCTTTGATCCTTGGTCACGTCATTTTGTTGTGACCGGCTTGTAATATAGAACGAGAAACTACGTGAGTTTTGCATTATTTCGATGCAACGCGCGTGAAAACGTTTGCTTGGTTTTTTCGCTTACGCATCGACCCCTTTCTCTAATCCCTTTAATTCGTTAAAATCATCCAAAAAGATTCAGGAGCTCTAATGAAAAAATTTATCGCGAAAGCATTGCTCTTAAGCGTGGTTACTTGTGGACTGGCATTTTCCGTGCACGCCTGGGACGAGGTCGGTCACAAACTCACTGCCTATATCGCGTGGCAGCGGATGACGCCGGACGTGCGTGCTCGGGTCATAAAAATATTGTTGACGGCACCGGAAGACGCACAGCTCGCTACGTTTTATTCAGGCTATGGATCGCGGTCGGAAGATACCCGAAATCGAGAGTTCTTCATGACGATCGCCACGTGGCCGGACATCATCCGCGATAAAAAATTCAATACGCGTTTTACAAAATACGCCAATTCCAACTGGCACTACGCCGATACGTTCTGGACTTGGAAGGACGGCAAGGCCGAACCCGTGTCGGATGCCGAACCGAGCGGCCTGGCGATGCAGAAACTCACGGATTTTAATCAGGTGATCCGCGGTACTGCGTCCGACGCCGACAAAGCGATAGCGATCGCATGGCTTGAACATTTGATAGGCGATATGCACCAACCGCTGCATGCGTCGTCGCGGACCACGTCCTCAAATCCAAAAGGTGACCAAGGAGGGAATCTATTTTTACTCACACCTAAAGGAACGCCTCGTGAAAAACAGGAAAATCTCCACTGGTTTTGGGATTCGATCGTCGTCCGTTATATGCCGAATGTTAAGGACCAGTGCGACGCCGACTACCTCGATCCGATCGCGCAGGACATCATGAAGCTCTATCCGTACGAGAGCCTGAAGGGCCGGCTCAGTCCCGGAAAATTCGATGCATGGAAAACCGAAAGCTACGACATATCATCAACTGAGGTCTATAAGGGAATTGATTGGTTTGAAATGCCGTCAGATGCCTACAAGAAAAAGGCGTTTGGAATAGCGCAGGAGCGGATGGCGTTGGCGGGATACAGGATGGCCGATCTTTTCAACGAGGTGTTTGCCACCCAGGGCCCGATGCCGGTCGCGACGCCCTCGAAGTAACCCGATATTTGCATGACTCCTTCCGAGGTCCACGAATATTTTCGAAAGCGCGAAGGCGAGATCACAGGATCGATCCGCGAGATCGTCGATCAGGAATCGCCTTCGCACGACGTCGAACGAAGCCGAACGGTCGTCTCGGTCGTTGAGCATGCAGCGCGGTCCCTAAACCTCGATCTGAATATAGAAAAGATTGACGCTGACGGGTTTGGCCGGCATCTTCTGATAAAAGCGTTTCCATCGGCGGAAAAGCATTTCTTTTTGCTGGGCCATACAGACACTGTTCATCCGGTTGGAACGAACGAACAAAACCCAACACGCATCGAGGGCGATAAATTCTTCGGCTGTGGAATTTTCGACATGAAAGCCAACATCGTACTGATGTTGGAGGCACTGCGTTTCCTTGCTGAGACCGGCATTCAGCCCGCGCGGCCGGTCGCCATCCTGCTTTCGTGCGACGAGGAGGTCGGAAGTTTTACCGGCCGTCCACTTGTCGAACGAGAAGCCGCGAACGCCGAGGCGTGTTTTGTATTCGAGCCGTCTCTCGACGGAATGGTAAAAACCGGCCGCAAAGGAACGGGCATGTTTACGCTGCGTGCGCATGGAATTCCGGCCCACGCTGGCCTCGAACCCGAAATAGGGGCCAGCGCGATCCTCGAAATTTCACGGCAGATAGAAAAGCTTCACTTATCTAACGATCCTGAGATCGGCACGACTGTCAATGTTTGCACCGTCAAAGGCGGAACAACAACCAACGTCATTCCCGAGCACGCCGAAGCGACAATTGATGTTCGGTTTTCGTCGATGGCTGAAGCAGAGCGTATCGAAAACGAGGTTCGCGGGCTGACGGCGTTTGACAACCGAGTCACTCTCGAAATTCTCGGCGGCATAAACCGCCCGCCCATGGAGCGAACAGCGCAGGTGGTCAAGCTTTATAAAAAGGCGCGTGATCTCGCCGCGTCGTTTGATTACGATTTGGGCGAAACCCAGGTCGGTGGTGCGTCAGATGGAAACTTCGTCGGCGCGCTGGGTGTTCCGGTTTTGGATGGCCTGGGCATTACCGGTGCGGGTGCTCATACATTGAATGAGCATATTTTGGTGAGCGACATTAGGAAGCGAGCGACGCTGGTGACCCTGCTTCTGAGTTCGGTAAACTAAGCTATTTTTCGGAGGTGCATCCTGTCCGGTGATGGGCGCGGTCTTCAAAACCGTTGGTGAGTTTGCGAGAGCACGCTTAGGTGGGTTCGACTCCCACACGCCTCCGCCATTTTCGATTTTGGGTTCTAGATTTTGGATTTTGGATTAGAACGGAACGCTCAGATCTATGACCGAACGAGAGTTTAAGAAGCGGACCAAAGAAATAGCTCTGCGAATCCTCAAACTGGTCGAATCACTGCCCAATTCAAGATCGGCTGAGGTCATAGGAAAACAATTGCCGCGTGCTGGGACTTCGATAGGCGCCAATTATCGGGCGGCTTGTCGCGGCAAATCTACTGCCGATGTACTTCACAAATTGTCTATTGTGGAGGAAGAAGCTGACGAGAGTTTGTATTGGATGGAATTATTGGTTGACGGCAACATTGTGCCAGAAGGTAAACTTTCCGTTCTTGTGAGTGACGTGAATGAGATTGTCGCGATGATCGTGGCTTCGATAAAAACTATGAGATCGAAGAAGTTGAGCGATCCAAAATCCAAAATCTAAAATCCAAAATATGAAAGATTGGATCGCTTTAAACATGACTCCGGGTGTTGGGCCGCGGGCAGCTACTAAGCTGCTGGAGCGTTTTGGTTCTGCGGACGGGGTGTTTCATGCGCGCCGGAATGAGCTGGAATCTCTGCGGCTAAAGCCGGAGACGATCGAGAGCATTCTTAAGGGCGAGTTTCATGACAAAGCGGTCGAGGAGTTGGATCGGGTCAAGCAACTAGGCGGCGACGTGCTGAATCTGGATGACGGGAGTTATCCGAATATGCTTCGCGAGATCGACGATCCGCCGATCACGCTGTATGTTCGCGGCGATTGGCAGGCGTGTTTCGATCTACCTTGCGTGGGCGTGATCGGTTCGCGAAACTGCTCGACCTACGGTCAGAATGCGTCGGAAATGCTGTCGCGCGACCTGGCGTCTCGAGGGTTGTGTATCGTATCAGGGCTTGCCCGCGGGATCGACACGGCGGCTCATCGCGGAGCAATTGCCGGCCAGGGCAGAACGGTGGCAGTGATGGGCACAGGAATCGATGCCGTCTATCCGAAGGAAAATCGGAAGCTGGTCGACGAGATACTTGCGAGCGGTGGTGCGGTCGTTTCGCAGTTCCCGCTCGGCACGCCCCCGATACCGGAAAATTTCCCGTATAGAAACCGGATCATTAGCGGCCTCAGCCTCGGCGTTCTGATAGTTGAAGCATCCGAGCGCAGCGGCTCGCTGATCACGGCCCGGCTTGCGGCCGAACAAAACCGCGAGGTGATGGCTATCCCCGGAAATATAACATCGGGCAATTCGTTTGGTACCAATTATTTGATAAAGAGCGGAGCAAAGCTCGTCCAGCAATGGCAGGATGTTGTCGCCGAGTTGCCGAGCGAGATCTCGGCCGCAATACTTCCTCCTAAAATCGAGAAGCAGGGATCGGATGGAAATCGGAGACAGCCCGAACTGGCACCGGTCGACCTCGATGATAACGAGCGAAAGGTTTGGTCTCTGTTGCCCGCGGATGAGTCCGTACATATCGACAACTTGCTGGCGACGTCCGGGCTGTCGTTTGGCGAACTCAACACGGCGCTGGTCGCTCTCGATATTCGCGACCTTATTCGGGTATTGCCGGGCAAGAACTACGCCCGAAGAATTTAATGGACGACCTTGTTCAAATAACCCGTGTTCCAAAAGAGGATTTCTACTCTGCGATCGGACAGATGGGCCGACGTTTGTTGGACGATCTCACTAAGCCGCAGATCCCGCTTGGGCGGCTGGCCCTCGAGATCAGGGATAATTTGATAACCGGCACGGATGAGCCGATTCCTGAGTGCGTGCCGTGCGGAGTCTGCTGCAATTATTTTCTCATGGTGCCAGTAACTACCGATGACGCCCGATCGACGGATGCGTACGTCGAACTTACGGTCGAGGGCGAAGCGGGGCCGATAGTTGTTGATCGAATTCTTCCTCGCGACTCGGAAACTGGATCATGCGCCCATCTTGGCGGAACGATCAAAAGAGAAGTTGGCTGCAACATTTACGAGGGCCGGCCGAAAACCTGTCGTGATTTTGAAGCCGGAAGTGACCGATGCCACGGAGTTCGTCGAGCTTATGGATTGGAACCGCCGCTAAACGATGAAGCAGTCGAAAAGGGATTAGAAGCGATCGGCAAGCGCGTCGTAGCTAAAGCCGTTCGAGACGCCGTCATTTATTTGGTATCTTCGACCACAAGGTTTGATGGAGCTTCGGGACCCGTAGTAACTGACTTGCTGCAGATCGACGTTCTTCTTGATGAAGAAACGCGGATTACGATCCACCAGTTTGAAGCCGGAAAAGAGTTCTGGTTCGAGAATGAGTTTGAAGGACTAACACTTGAAGAGGCAAAAGCCGTGATCGCCGAGCGTGTGGTCAAATCTTAGTCGTTAGAGCTATTCTATTTTGCCCCGATGGATGTTGAACTTCTTTTCCTTCACCGTTCTGTTCGGAGATTTTCGTTTTAATAGAGCTCGCAACTCTCTCTCAGCATCTATAAATGCCTCGTCGTCGTATTGCGGAGAACAATTTATCGCACGGTCGTCGATGAAGGCTGCGGCTTTTGGCTTGCCCTGTCCCACATAGACATCCGCAAACGGAAATCCGTTTCGCTCGAGCCAATCGACAACTCTTATCCTAAGCTGGCCGGGTGTGAGCAGAGACTCGGAATCCAGTTCGCCAGTCTCAGTCGAGCATCGGCTGGTAAAAACCACGATGTCGGCAAGCTTGGCGACGGCTTTGGCGAATTTCAATGCGCCCGGCAGCGGCGGGCCGATCGTTTCGCCGGCTTCCCAGCCGTGATATTCAGCAAGCACGCCGTCGAGGTCGAGACAGACGCGCGTCCTTTTGGTTTTCGGGATCTTCTTTGACGGTTTTGGAGCTACCTCACGAAATTTAGCGGGATTTTTTACCCCGCGTCGCGGAAGTTTTGCGGGACGCGTTGCCATCATTGCTTCGATCGCTTCGCCGCCTTCCATCCATTGTGTTTCGCCGAGCGGATCGAAATTCCAGAGACGATTGTAATGCTGGCGTCGCGGATGGCGACCAGGTAGGCGCAAGGTGTACGGAAGCGAATCTTTATCGACCTCGCGGCGAGGTGGAAAGATCTCGGGCTTTTTCAGCAAGCCAAAATCCGCGTAATCGGAACGCAGCTCGTTGGCGTAATCGTAGACATCGGCGAGCGGATACTCTTTATCGAGCAGCGTCCAGACATGATAGCCACCCACACCGTTGCTATCCATCAAAAACGGATCGAATCCGTCGGCCTGAAGCCGCTGTGCCCATTCGAACGCCGCGTTAAAATTCGCTCGTGCAAGCTCGCCCGCATTGATCGCCTTTTCATCATGAAGATCGACATCAATGGCAAACCATTTGGCCGTAGCATGATCACTGATCGAATGAAGCCCGATGAGATGGCCGGGTTGCTTGCCGGAGAAATGCCGCTTGAGTTTTTCGTGGGTGACCATGTCGGTTCCTAGCTTTCGACGTTCGGGAATGGGCAGCATGAAAACGCGAACCTCACCTTTCGAGACCGTGTATTGGCTCCAGACGTCACGACGGTTGACCAGGCGTTCCATCGCCCAGTCGGCGAGCTCGTCGGAATACCGGTCCC
>JBDTXM010000122.1:0-11175 GCA_040006215.1 Acidobacteriota bacterium | reverse complement strand
CAGGGGGCGAAATATGACGTTGCTCTCGGATGGCGAGTTCATCGTCGCTGGCTATTGACGAGGCCGCGGCGCACTAGAGCCCCCAGGTTCAGTCGAGCAAAGCTCGTTCTTACCCACCACGCAACGAGAGCCTCTGATTGGTTAAGCAACAAAAGTTATGTCACAATCTACGTCACAAAGGCGAAACGGGCACCATATCGGTGCCCGTAACTTGCTGATTCTAATGGCTCCGCAGGTAAGACTCGAACTTACAACCCTTCGGTTAACAGCCGAATGCTCTGCCATTGAGCTACTGCGGAATATCGCTCGAAAGCGAACTTAAAGATTAGGAAGTTCGCCAGATATTGTCAAGTTTATTGGGAAAATAGGCGTTCTCGGCTAAAATGCTTGTCGATGGCCAAGGCAAAGAACAAAACAACCGAAACCGAAAACAGCGTCGAAGGCTTTTTGAATTCGATAGACGATGAGCAAAAACGCCTTGACGCCGTACGGCTCGTTGAGATATTTGAAAAAGTCACGCGTGAAAAGCCCAAGATGTGGGGGCCGTCGATCATTGGCTTTGGCAATCGCCTGATAAAATACGAATCGGGCCGCGAGCTTGATTGGCTCGTCACCGGATTTTCGCCTCGAAAGTCGAGTCTCACCCTGTATGTAGCCAACAGTTCCGAAGAGCAAAAAGATGCTCTCGCAAAATTGGGCAGCCACAAGGTAAGCGGCGGATGTTTGCACATTAAACGGCTTTCGGATGTTGATGAAAAAGTGCTTGAAAAGGTAATCAAAGATTCCGTTAATAATGTTAGGATGCCTTCCAACCTTTAAGACGACGTATGGACAACTCTTCCAAAAGTCTTTTGCGACAAATGCGAGTTAAACTTGGATTGCTTTTGGTAGTGATCGCAGCTTTGCTTTCGATGCTGGTTTGGGCATATAGGGCTTATTTAACCTCGGGTAGAGCAAGAGTAACAAATCAGCGGCTCTTACGGAAAGATCTCGACAATGTCTCTGAAGCCAAGACTGCCCTTAAAAAGGTGAATCGCGTGTCGCTGGCCAAAACTCGGATTTAGTTTTCGAAGGTGATCTGCAAACGTCGATGGAAAGGCAGCCCTCTCCTGATCTGTGGATCGAGATCTCAGGTGAAGAGGGCCAGCCTGTTCGCGTGGATCTTGGAAAGGATGCCAAGTTGGCCCTCGAAAGACGTTGGCAAACCACTCTGGTTAGCTGCCAGAATCGCAATGAATCTGGCAATTACGATTCTCGTATTGCCGCCGACAAAGACTATGCAAACGCCGCCGCCATTGCTATACAGCACTTGACGCAAATCGACCTCATTTCTCGTGACGGAAAACGAAAAATAACCTCGGAAGAAGCCGGACAACTAACAGCTCTAACTGCACAATTTGCGATAGAAAGATTCAGAGAATTGAGCGAGATCGAGCATTTTCGGCATCCTTCCAAAATAGTGATCGCCAATTTCATCGGTAGACGATACCGAAACGAGCCGCCGTCCTTCGGATTCTGAATATCATCCGTTCCACGCTATAATCTCTACTTTTATTAAAGGAGAGAGATTTTGCAGCACGAACTCATTCTCATTCTCGATTTCGGGTCGCAGTATACTCAGCTTATCGCGCGGAAGGTGAGGGAGCAGGGCGTTTATTGTGAGATACATCCGTTTCACCTTTCGGTTGAGACGATCGCGGCAAAGAAGCCGAAGGGTGTGATCCTTTCGGGCGGGCCGTCAAGCGTGACGGACGAGGACGCTCCGCGGGTAGAGGCCGGTTTCTACGACAAAGTCGGAGCGCCGATCCTGGGGATCTGTTACGGCATGCAGCTCGTGGCGCTCGATCTAGGCGGTGCGATCGAGCCGGCAGCGAGACGGGAATATGGGCGCTCTCATGTTAAAGTGCTGAGCGGGAAAACCGCTTTGTTCGAGGGATTGCCGTTCGAACTAGATGTCTGGATGAGTCACGGCGACCACATGACGAAGCTGCCGGACGGTTTCCAGCCTGTCGCCACGAGCGGCGAGGCTCCGACTGCGATCGAAAATTCCGACCGCCGGATATACTGCGTGCAGTTTCACCCCGAAGTTTCGCACACTCCGCAGGGGAAAGAGATCCTTCGTAATTTTCTGTTCAACGTCTGTCGGTGCAAAGGCGACTGGACGGCGGCGCAATTTATCGCAGAGGAGATCGAGCGCATACGAGCGACCGTCGAACCCGACGACAACGTGGTTTGCGGGTTGTCAGGCGGCGTCGATTCGACCGTTGCAGCGGTGCTTGTTCAAGAAGCGATCGCTGATCGGCAGACGTGCATTTTCGTCAACAACGGTCTGCTTCGCGCAAATGAATTCGAGGAGACACTCAGATTGTATAAAGAGAGCCTTCGCCTGAACGTGACCGGCGTGGACGCTTCGCAGGAATTCTACGCCGTTCTGAAAGACGTCCTCGATCCCGAAAAAAAGAGAAAAGCGATCGGCGCGAAATTCATTGATATTTTTGACGCCGAGGCGACAAAGATCGGCGACGTAAAGTGGCTGGTGCAGGGCACGCTCTATCCGGACGTGATCGAATCGGTCAGTTTGCGAGGGTCGTCCGTTACGATCAAATCGCACCACAACGTTGGTGGGCTGCCCGAGAAGATGAATCTCAAACTGATCGAGCCGCTGCGCGAGTTGTTCAAAGACGAAGTGCGCCTGATCGGTAGAGATCTGGGAATTCCCGACGAGATATTGCAGCGGCATCCATTTCCCGGACCCGGCCTTGGCGTTCGCATTCTTGGCGACATCACGCCGGACAAGGTCGAACTTCTGCAGCGGGCGGACACGATTTTTATCGAAGAGCTGAAAAATTTTGAGTTGTATAAAGAAGTCTGGCAAGCCTTTGCCGTGCTGCTGCCGATACAATCTGTCGGCGTAATGGGCGATTTCCGCACCTATGAAAAAACCGTCGCGCTGCGGGCAATAACCTCGACCGACGGTATGACGGCCGACTGGGCCCACCTACCGCATGATTTTCTCGCGACAGTCTCGTCGAGGATCACGTCGGAGGTCCGCGGCGTAAATCGTGTCGTCTATGACATAACATCCAAACCGCCGAGCACTATCGAATGGGAATGAGATTGAAACCCACCGCCCGAATCGGCTGTAATACAACCAACCAAAATATGCGCAAAATATTCCACTCGTTTTCATTCTTGATAGTAGTTTTTCTACTCTATGGCGGACAACCTGCCCAGGCGCAGAAGGGCGCTTTAAAGATCGACTACACACTTGCGTTGTCTGATACATCGACGCAGGAATTTCACGTTTCGACGGACATCAAGAACATCGATCAGGCAATGCTTGATCTGAGCTTACCGACCTGGGCTCCGGGGTGGTATACGGTCGAGAATTATTTCAAGAACGTTTCGAAATTCAGGATAACGGATGCGAGCGGAAAGATTTTGCCGCATACGATGTCGCGGAAGCAGACGTGGAACGTCGACACGAAAGGCTTGAAGGAGATCAAGATCGACTATGACTATCGTGCGACCGTTCTGGGGTTAAATCAGGCGAAGATCGCAAAAGATTTCGCATTTTTTACTGGCATCGAACTCTTCCTACAGGCGGAAGGGCACCGTAACGAATCGAGTACTGTGCATTTTGCTATTCCCGCGGGATGGAAGCTCGTGACCGCCCTGAGTGAAACGGGCGATCCGATGGTTTTCACGGCGGCCAATTATGACGCTCTGGTCGACGCTCCAACGGAGATGGGCAATTTTGACGTGACGAAATTTGAGGTCCAGGGAAAGCCCCATTATTTGGTGACGAATCCGGCAGGCTCCTTTAGCCAGGAAAAGGCAGACAAATTCGTTCAGATGTTGGCAAAGGTCGCACAGGCTGACAGCACGATGTTTGGCGGTCTGCCCTACGACAAATATTGCTACTTCTATTTCTTCGCGCCCGCCGAGTCGAATGCGAGCGGAGCTCTGGAGCATCTAAATGCCTTCGTCTCATTCGCGCCTCCCGGAAATTTTGCGACGCCGGAGATGATAATCAGCACCGCGGCTCATGAATATTTTCATCTCTGGAACGTTAAACGCATTCGCCCGGTCGAGATGTGGCCGTACGACTATTCACGGGAGAATGAAACGCCGCTCTTGTGGGTATCGGAAGGGTTCACAAATTATTACGGAAACGTGGCCAGATATCGTGCCGGCCTGACGACACCGGAGATGTTCCTGCAAAGCGCCGCCGATGCCGCAAGCGGTGTCGAGAATACCGAAGCGAGGAATTATATTTCTCCGGCTGAATCGTCAGTCTCGACTTGGGCGGGCTATGACACGCCCGTCGCCTTCGGGATTTCGTATTACACGCAGGGCCAGAATCTCGGCGCGCTGCTCGATCTATCGGTCAGAAATGATACGGATGGCAAATATAGTCTGGACGACGTAATGCGGACACTATTTAACGATCACTATAAAAAGGACCGGGGCTTTACGACCGAGGACATGATAGGGATCATCAACCGCCTAACAAAGAAGGACTATCACGATTTTTACAACAGGTATGTTTTCGGTACCGAAGTACCCGACTATGATCGGATATTCAGCTACGCCGGATACAAGATCGAGAAAAAAACACAGCAGACGCCGGAGTTTGGGTTTGGTATCCGCAACCGCAATGGTGGGCTGATGGTAAATTCTATCGATCCGGGAGGCTCGGCCGCTTTGGCGGGCCTCAAGGTTGGCGATGTGATCTCAAAGATCAACGGAGAAATCCCGGCACGAGCCGCGTTCGGCACGTTCGCAGGAAAGACCATCGCCCTCACCGTTATCCGCGGCGGCGCCGATACCGAGATGCAGATGAAGGTCGGTTCTCGCGACGTCTCAGCCTTTTCATTGACCGACGTGGGAAGTTTGTCACACCAGCAAAAGCGCATAAGAGAAGGATGGCTGAAACGCTGAGCCATTTTTCACGGAACATGCAGGCGGAATTCGCTGCCTAAAAAGGTTACGGCCTTCGAGTAGTTCATTCGATGACGCTTTTCTTTCCGCGAAAACTTAAGACCGCCTAAAGTCCTGCCAATATACGCCGATATGGAAGACGGATGGACCTATCTCTCTTTCAAAGAGGTCGGTTCCCGAATCCCTGCATCGCCTCCCAGCCTGCCCAACGGATTCAGCCAAAATATCTTTCACAATAGAATTTGGCATTTTTGGGCTCACGGCTATAGATCGAGTTTATTAATGTCGGAAATAACCTATTTTCAGGAATTGACCAGATCGGAAAACGCACGAGCCGCTGAATATTTTGACGCGCATCAAAGGGCCGTCTTTACGAGCACAAGCCGGCTTTTCGCGGTGCTTCTGCCGTTCCAGTGGCTCGCCGGAATCACGGCGGCATACGCCCTCTCGCCCCTTTCATGGCACGGCGAGCAGAGCAGCATCAACCCGCATGTTTGGTTCGCGATCCTCGTTGGCGGAATAATCACTTCGCTGCCGCTGTTTCTGGTGATCACGAGTCCGGACAAGGCCGTCACCCGCCATGTCGTGGCGGCAGGTCAATTGCTCATGTCCGCCGTTTTGATACACGTGACGGGTGGCAGGATCGAAACCCATTTTCATATTTTCGGCTCCCTGGCGTTTTTGGCTTTTTACCGTGATTGGCGAGTTCTAATTACGGCAACGGTAGTTACTGCCATTGACCACTTTTTTCGGGGTTGGCTGTATCCATATTCGATCTATGGCGTCCTTAATGCGGACGAGTGGCGCAGTTTGGAACACGCTGCCTGGGTGATCTTCACCGATGTTTTTCTGATCGCATCATGTCGCCGCAATGTAAAGGAGATGAAGGAGATCTCTATCCGGTCCGCTGTAAATGCGAGTAGCGAAGAGCGTTACCGGGCAGTTGTCGAACAGACCTCCGATGGAATCGTTCTAATGGAAACAGACGGCCTACGTGTTATTGATTGCAACCAGGCGTTCAGCGACCTTATCAGGTGCAAGAACATAGAAGAAGCAAAGACGATCAGCGCTTTCGATTTTGTAACGGTCGATCGTGACGATCTCGAAAAGCTCTCTCGAATTATCCTCGATGAAAGTTCAGCGATCACCGGGGAGCGGATCTATCGACGCCGCGATGGCTCGGAGGTCGAGGTGGATATTGGCGTTAACTGCATTACCTATGACGGCCGCAGCGTCTTCTGCCTGAATGTGAAAGACATCAGCGAAAGAAAGGCGATGGATGAGAGGCTCAAGTTAGCCTATGACGACCTTGAACAGCGCGTAACCGATCGAACGGCTGAACTGGTTTTTGCAAATGAATCGATGCAGACCGAAGTAACGGAGCGTATGAAAGCGGAAGCCGAATCGATCGAAGCAAAACAATTTCTTTGTACTGTGATCGATAATCTGCCAAACCTTATCTTTGTAAAAGATGTACGAGGGAACTTCGTTCTGGCCAATAAGGCGATCGCGGATATTTTTGGAACTACGCCGGACGCTTTGATCGGCAAGACGGACGCGGACTTTAGCCATAATCCCGAGGAAGCACGCAAATTTACGGAACAAGATATAAAAATGCTCGGTGATATGCAGGAATCCTTTGTTCCTGAAGAACTGCACACAGACATACAAGGCAATGTACATTGGTTTCAGACCTGCAAGAAGCCGGTTGTGCTCGGTGAGAACGGAGACAAGTATCTAATTGGGGTGGCGACTGACCTTACCGAGCGTAAGATCATGGAGAGCCAACTTCGCCATGCTCAAAAATTGGAGTCGATCGGGCAGCTGGCCGCGGGAATAGCCCACGAGATCAACACTCCGACTCAGTATGTTGGGGACAATACAAGATTTGCTCACGACGCATTTAGTGACATAAGTTTGGTCCTCGGGGTGTATGATGATTTTCTCAAGGCCGCAGAGGCAGGAGAGATAAAGCCCGAAATGATCTCCCAGATCAAGGAAAAAGTTGAAAAGGCGGATCTCGAATATCTGCTGGAGGAGGTTCCGAACGCTCTGCAGCAATCGATGGACGGCGTGTCGAGAATAGCCAAGATCGTCCAGTCGATGAAGGATTTCGCCCATCCGGGCACTCGCGACAAGCAGACCGTCGATCTCAACCGCGCAATTGAAAGCACGGTGACCGTCGCTCGTAACGAATGGAAATACGTGGCCGACCTTGAGATGAATTTCGATAAAACGCTCCCATTGGTTCCCTGCTATCTGGGAGAGTTTAATCAGGTCGTGCTCAATATGGTAATAAACGCCGCCCACGCGATCGGGGATGTGGTGGGCGACGGTTCCCAGGGAAAAGGAAAGATCGTTATATCGACCACATGCGTTGACAACGACTGGGCCGAGGTAAGGATCGGCGATTCGGGCAGCGGTATTCCGCAGGACATTCAAGGCCGCATTTTCGACCCCTTCTTTACTACGAAAGAAGTGGGCAAAGGAACCGGTCAGGGGCTGGCAATTTCCCACACCGTTATCGTTGATAAACATGGCGGCACTTTAAGGTTCGAATCCGAGACGGGACATGGAACAATTTTTATTATTCGCCTGCCGTTAAATAGAGCGGAGAGTTCAGAAAAGGAAGGCAATTAAAAATGATCAATATCCTATTTGTAGATGATGAACCAAATATTCTGGAAGGCCTTCAGAGAATGCTGCGGTCGCTCCGACATGAATGGGAAATGTCCTTCGCCGGCAGCGGTGCCGAGGGACTCGCCCTGCTCGACGAAAAGACCATAGATGTTGTCGTTTCGGATATGAAAATGCCCGGAATGGATGGCTCGCAGTTTCTCAATGCCGTGATGGAGAAGTATCCGCACATGGTCAGGATCATACTTTCGGGTTACTCCGAAAAGGATATGATCCTGAAATCCGTCGGTATCGCCCACCAGTACCTCTCAAAACCTTGCGACGCTGAGATATTGAAGGCAACCGTTCTGCGAGTTTCCTCGCTCCGGAATCTTCTGACGGATGAAAATCTAAGGCGGTTGGTATCACAGTTGCCGAATGTCCCGAGCCTTCCACTTCTGTACACCGAACTCACCGATGAGCTCGCAAAGGACGACCCTTCCACAAAAAAGGTGGGCGATATAGTAAAGAAGGATATCGGCATGACGGTCAAGATCCTGCAAATAGTAAATTCGGCATTTTTTGGATTGAGGCGGACCATTTCGGATTCGAGAGAAGCCGTTGAATTCCTCGGGCTAGATACCATCTCATCCCTGACTCTCGGCCTCGGCGTGATCTCGCAATTTGAGACTCACTTGCCTAAGGGACTATTTGCGACCATCTGGAACCACAGCGTCGCTGTCGGTGCGCTGGCGGCAAAGATCGCGGGGGCGGAAAACCGTGAGGTTGTGAACGATGCTTTTACGGCTGGCCTACTTCATGATATTGGCCGCGTGGTGCTCGCTATCAACCTGCCGAAGAAGTTTGAGTCCGTTCAAGATATTGCGACTCGGGACAATCTGTCGAGGGTGGAAGCAGAACGACGGGTATTCGGCGCTACGCACTCGGAAGTTGGCGGATATCTGCTCGGATTGTGGGGTTTACCGACGAACGTCGTTCAGGCTGTTGCGTTTCACGACATTCCCGCGGAATCGCGCAGTGAAGGTTTCAACGCGATAACGGCCGTGCATGCCGCGAACGTTATTCAGGGGTCGATCGACCGCGGCGAAGGTCAAGAACTTGGGATCGAATTCGATATGGAATATCTGGCTACATTAGGATTGCTCGACCGGATCCCGGTTTGGCAGGAAACCTGCGCGGCGATGAATGTCGCGGCATAGAGATCTATATATATCTGGAAGGGTGAATAAAAATGAATAACAAAATACTTTGTGTCGACGACGAACCAAACATTCTGCAGGGCTACAAACGAACACTCCGAAAGGATTTTGATATACACATAGCGGAAGGCGGTGAACAGGCCCTGGCCATGATCGCGAACAACGGCCCTTTTGCCGTGATAGTTTCCGATATGCGAATGCCAATAATGGATGGTATTCAATTCCTTGCACGCGTAAAAGACGAAGCACCAGACAGTGTGCGAGTCATGCTCACCGGTAATTCTGATCAGCAGACAGCGATGGACGCCGTCAACGAAGGAAATATTTTTCGCTTCCTCACCAAACCATGCACGCCTGAGGCATTGGCACGAACGCTTGACGCGGGCTTGCAGCAATATCGGCTGATCACTGCAGAAAAACACCTCCTTGAGGAGACACTCAATAGAAGCCTCGAGGTGTTAGTAGATATCCTGGCGATCGTTAATCCAACCGCCTTTAGCCGGGCGACCCGGGTCAAGAAATTGGCGCGGGAGGTCGCCGATCAGCTAAATATCCAAAGTCCATGGGAGATCGAGGCGGCCGGTATGCTCTCGCAGGTCGGCTGTGTCACGGTACCCGAGGAAATACTGCAAAAGGTGTCAAACGGAGCTCCTCTGTCGGACAAGGAAACGGGGCTTTATCACCAGTTTCCGCATGTCGGGCACGATCTTATCAGTCGAATACCGCGCATGGAGCGCGTTGCGGAGATCATCTCGAACCAGAATCGCCGCATCAATGACGAAACCGTCTCGGGTGCGGACCGAGGCACGATAGACGTTGCGACATATGGTGCGCGGATCCTAAAAGTAGTTCTCGATTTTGACAAGCTGATCGCTTCGCGAAATTCGCCTCGCGCGGCCCTTGTCGAGCTTTCCGAGCGCGTCGGCTGGTACGACCCGTTTGTTCTGGACGTTCTGAAAAAGATCACCGATGTAGAGATCGACGAATACGAAAGCGTGGAACTGCCCGTCGCAGATCTCAAGCCGGGAATGATCCTGGATGATCCGCTTCTTTCGACACGCGGATCGCTGCTGCTGTCGGCAGGCCAGGAGGTCACGATGTCACTAATTCTTCGTCTTATGAATCTGGCGGAGGCGGGAATAATAAACGGCACGGTCCAGGTCAATGTGCCAATAACAAAGGCACAGATATCGGCATGATGGCTGGGCAAACAAAATTCTTAATATTGATTACGGTCGTATGGACTCTCCTCGTCGGCGCTGGATCCGTCTGGATGACGGATTACTCATCTCGGCCAGGCCAAGCCGCCATATCTCCGCTTCAGCTTCCCTCAAGTATCTCGGGCATTCGACTAGGCCGCCCGATCTTACTGCTTTTTCTTCATCCGCAGTGTTCGTGTGGCCGGGCAACGCTTTCTGAACTCGCACGAATTGATTCGGAAACCCACGATCTGATCGATATTCGCGTCTTTTTCTATCAGCCGGCGGACCAGTCGCATGAATGGGTTGAAACGGATATCTGGCGACAGGCCTCGGAGATCTCCGACAACGTTATGATCTCGACGATCGCCGATAATGGATTGAGGGAATTCGGTACACTCACATCCGGCCAGGTGTTACTTTATAACGCAAGAGGGGGTCTGGTGTTCAGCGGCGGCATCACACCGGGACGCGGCCATGAAGGCGACAATCAAGGTGAGGAAAGCATCAAAAGCTTCTTAAAAAGCGGAAGGACCGATGTGCCGGAAACGCTCGTGTACGGCTGCAGCTTGTACACCGCGGACTAGCTTACCTTCTACCGCGCATCAAAGATCGCGCGGACTTTAAGTTCGAGCTCGGTCGGCGAATAAGGCTTACCGAGGAAGTAGAATTTCTTGGTAGCACCGCCAAGCTCGGACATGGATTCGACGATATTTCCCGAGATCACTAAAACAGAAATTTCCGGATGCAGATTCGCGAGCCGTTCGGCTACCTCGCGCCCATTTAGCTGGGGCATCGAAAAATCGGTGAGCAAAAGATCGATCGGCTCGTTATACGAGCGCGCGATCTCAAGCGCCATCATTCCGCTGCTCGCCTCAAAAACCTCGTATCCTGCCATTCGTAGTATCTCGGCTGTTAGTCGGCGCACAGCATCTTCGTCGTCAACAAGGAGGATGGTCTCGTTTCGAACCGAGACTTCTTTCTCGGCGATCGTTTCCGGCTCAGATCTTTCCAATTCCTGGTCTATCCTCGGAAATTGGATCCTGAAGGTGGTGCCCGCATCGATCACGCTTTCGACCCAAATAAAACCGCCCATTTGCTTGATTATTCCGTAAACCATTGCGAGTCCCAAACCAGCACCCTTGTCCGAGCCCTTTGTTGAAAAAAATGGTTCAAAGATATGGTCGACGGTTTTT
>JBDTXM010000121.1:0-11312 GCA_040006215.1 Acidobacteriota bacterium | reverse complement strand
CCGGTTCTCCGATTCCTGACGCATTGATCGGCCAATTTTCCCTTCCGACAATTGGAGCCGCCGGTACCAACCTGCCCAGGAATGCAGGGAGAGGACCGAGTTTCTACACATTCGATCTTAATGTGACGCGTGAATGGAAAGTTTGGGAGCATATGCGGATCCGGCCGGTTCTTGAGTTGGATAATATTTTCAATGCAGCAGTATTTAGTTACGGGGCGGAGTTTATCGATTTTCAGGCTCTTCGGAACGACGGAACGCCGCCCACGGCGACCCAGACCGCGGCCAGGCAGAATTTTCTCGTTCCCACGAGAACGTACCGACAGCGACAGATTCGACTTGGCCTGCGTTTCGATTTCTAAGGAGAGAGGGCGATTTTGACGAAAGGCCGGATCTTTCGGCCTTTTTTCGTTTTTGCGAAAAAATCTAGTGACCGGCCACGCGCGTTTATGATATTTTAGTAATGTTGAACACCCTTGTTCACACCCCGCCTAAAATATGGAACACGCAATGGAAAGGGCTGCCGCTCCCTTTACGGAGGTCTCTCTCGAATCCGTCCTCCTGGACGCCGACCTGTTTATAAAGTACAGTTCGCCCGAAAAGGCTTTTAATCTGCTGAAAGGCTCGCTGGAACGCAGCCCGCGATCGATCCCGCTTCGCGAAAAAATGCGGGATATCTGCGTTAAACAGAAGAATTTAGACGAGGCAGCCCGGCAGTGTCTGGCGCTGGTGAGCCTGTATATCGGCCGCGAGGATTTTGATTTTGCGTACGACCGCCTGCAGGAGGCAAAACTGCTCGATCCCCGGATCTCAGTGGCTCCTGGGCTTGAGGCCATCAGGCGTGCCCGCCGACCGGAATTTGCCGTAAACCGCGACCGCACGCCTCAAAAGGTCCGAACGGATGTGACCTTTGCCGGAAACCTTGGTTACGTGAGCATTTTCGACTGTGTCCAGGTCATCGAAAACGCCAAGATGACTGGGCTTTTGATCGTAAAATCCGATCTGCATCTGGCCAGCGTAGCTTTTAACGAAGGCAAGATCGTAGATGCCGAATGCAACGGTCACAACGGGGTGGCCGCATTTAGAGAGATCATTGAACTTATCGGCGGTACCTTCGAATTTTCCACAGCCGATCACGAATTCCCGGTCGTCATCGCCATTTCAAACAACACCAACTTCCTGCTCGAAGTCCTCACAGAACTCGATCACGAACGTGCCGAAAAAGACGGCCTCCGGGATATGGGCAGCGAGTTGATGTGATCATAGTTGAGAAATCAGAAATGAGATGTGGGAAATGCTATTTCTCGATCTTAATTAGCTAGGCCGAACGTTTCAATTTGCGGATTTCGACGGACCGGTGGCTGAAACGATCAGAGATATCAGTCAGATGACGTATCTCCTTTTATCACGATGCATATGGCGTAAACCTCATTTATCTCTCAGTTCTCATATCTTACTTCCCACCTATATATTGTATTTTTATTTGACTTTATGCCGCTTTAACCTCAAAATATAGTGCTGTACCCCTAACCACAAGCACTATATAAATGTTCAAGCTTCAGCGTTTAGAAATCACCGGCTTTAAATCCTTTGCCGACCACACAGAAATAGTTTTTACGGGCAACGGCATCACGGGTGTTGTCGGTCCGAACGGCTGCGGAAAGTCGAACGTATCCGACGCAATGTCGTGGGTGCTCGGCGAACAGCGGGCCAAGAGTTTGCGCGGCGGCGAGATGAAGGACGTCGTCTTTCAGGGCTCGCGAAACCGCAAGCCGGGCGGCATGGCCGAGGTCGTGCTGCATATGGTCCGCGACGAGGATTTTCAGGAGATCCCCGACGGTGAGCTTGAGGAGATCGATTCAACGCTGAGCGAGATAGACGAGCAGTCGGTCGATATGGCCGCGATCGAGGGCGAACCCGAAGAAGAACTGGTCGAAGCGGTCGCCGAGACCAACGGTTTTCATCCGTCGGATGGCGAGATAGTCGAAGAGGCTGAAACCGCTTTGGCAGCGCAGGTCGGTTCGATCCAGACGATCGAGACCAAGATAAGGACAAAACGTCACTGGCGTCCGCGTGCGTTTGCCTTGGATTTTGCTCCAGGCGAGGCGGTTTCCGTCACACGACGTCTCTATCTTTCGGGCGAAAGCGAATATCAATTGAACGGCAAGACGTGCCGGCTTCGGGACATTCAGGACCTTTTCGCCGGAACGGGCCTCTCCGGTGCCCATTACGCGATCATCGAGCAGGGCCGTATCGGGCAGATCCTGTCCGCAAAACCAGCCGACCGGCGAAACCTGATCGAGGAAGCCGCCGGTATCTCGAAATTCCGGACCCGCCAGCGGGCGGCGGAATCGCGGCTGGATACGGCGAAGTCGAACCTCGGCCGTGTTAGCGACATCGTTTCCGAGATCGAGAAACAGGCTAACTCGCTCCGCCGTCAAGCGTCTAAAACGCGTCGCTACAAGATATTACAGGAAGAGTTTCGCGTGCTCTTACGTCAGCTTTTTACCGCTGAAGGCCGTCATTTAACCCATCTAGTGGGCGAACTTGAAACGCAGCTTCGCGAGGCGACCCAATTGGAGATTCGCCTCGCGGACGAAGTTACGGCGAAGGAAGGCTCGGTCCGTGACGCCACGCAAAGTGCACGTATCGCCGAATCTGCGCTCGCGGAAATTCGCGAAGCTCATTCACAGAATGCGTTGGTACGCGACCGGGCCGAACGCGAACATCGGTATAAAGACGAGCAGGTAATGGGCCTCGACGGCCGGATCGAGGCGTTGAGGTCGGAGCTGAAAACGATCAATGAGCGGCTTGATCTGGTGCGGGCAGAACACGCAAACCTCGAAGGCGATGAGGAAAAGGAACGTGCCGAAGCAGGCCAGGCCGAGCTTTTGCTTCGCGAGGCCGAGGATGAACAGAAGGGCAAGCTTGAACACCTGAACGAGATCGAGACGAGCCTTGACGCGGTCCGTACCGAGCTGATGCAGCATATTTCAGCGGCGGAGCGGTTTGATGAGATCGCACGCCAACTCGAACAAAACCTCGAGAAGCTTTCCGATCGTGCCGAAGGATTGAAGCGCGAAGCGATCCGGGCGGAAGAAACTCATGCCGACCACATCTCGCAGGAGAGCGGGATGACGGAGCAACTCGGCCTCGATAAGGCGAAGCTGATGGAGCTTCACGCGGAGAGGCAGTCGTTGTTGGAGGAGACTGCGGCGGCCCGCGACGCCGTCCGTTTGGCGGAAGAAAAACTCAAACGGCTTGCCGGCGAATTCGCTCAGAAAAAGAATCGGCTCGAAACGCTTCGTGAGCTTGAGGAAACAAGAGCGATCTATGTCCCGCAGGTCCAAAAGCTTTTCGCTCGTCAGGACGAGATCGGGGTTCGACTGTCAGGCGTTCTCGCGGACAGGCTCAACGTTTCGGAATCAGCGGAAAAGGCCGTCGAGAATCTTTTTGGCCCGTATCTGCAAACCGTTCTCGTGGACAGCCTGGAGGATGCGTCGCGCGTGTCGGCGTGGCTGCGTTCCAATGATATCGGCCGTGTTGCACTTCTCGTCGCAACGGACGAGGGCAGTGAAGCGGCGATCAATACCGGCGGTTCGACAATTGCCGATGATCTCGGTATCTCGGCAAGTTTCGCAGCGGTGCTTCGTACGATCTTTCCGCGTGAAATGAATGCTCGGCTCGTGGATAGTGTGGATGCCGTCACCGCGGAGGACGGGGAGATCGTCGTTTCGCGGTCGGGCGATCTGCTGTTAGGCGGCAAGCTGCTGGTAAGCGGCAAGGCCGCACCGAACGAAAAAAATGCATCGCTGCTTGCGTTCAAACGCGAGATGCAAACTCTCGGTGTGCTCGCCGATCAGCTTTCGGGCGACGTCGCCTTATGCGAATCGCATTGCGATTCCACTCGCTCGTTCTTAGCCTCGAAGGAAGAATCGATGGTCGATCTGCAATCGGTGATCATCAAGGTCGAACGCGGCATTCACGGTTTGGAAATTCAGCAGACCGCGGCGGGACAGGAGATCGAGCGCTCCGAACGACACAAGCGTGTCGTCGCCGCCGAGTTCGATCTGGTTGCCGGCGAGATGGCGGAACTGACGCAGCGGCGGACGGATGCGAGCGAAAATTCCGGCCAGGCACGGTCTGCGAAACAAACGATCGAGGATTCGCTCGAACGGATAGGCATCGAGCATGCTGCGGCCCGCGCTGCGTTCGAAGAAAAGGCCGCGGTCGTAAATGAGAAACGCACGTTTGCCGCTACATCCGACGAGCGTCGGCGTTCAGCACTCTCCGCTCTTCGCCGTGTCGAAAATGAAGAAAAGGAATTGGATGCCCGCATAGCGTCTTTGACCGCAGAGGTCGAAAGTTCCGAAGCGAAAGTCGAGGAGCTGCGGGCTTCGATCGCCGAGATCACAGACTCGATCGCGTCGGCGTTCGAGGAGAAGGAGCATGAGGAGAGCGAGCTTGCGGAAGCGTTGCTTGTTCTCGAAAAGGCACGCGTCTCGGCTGACGGCATCAGCGAGGAATTGGCCCAGGCCAATCACGCCGCCGCCGCCGCCCGCAACGAAAAGGCCGCTATCGAGATCCGCCAGGCCGAAACTGTCACGCGTCTCAAGAACATCGACGAAAAATGTTTGCAGGACTTGAACCTTCCCCTCGCCGAGCTTCTCAGCCAGCAAGAGACGGACGAAGAGTTCGAACTCGAATCCGGCCGGGCAGAAGCAAATCATCTTCGCGAGCGGCTCGAAAATTTCGGCGCGATAAACATGCTCGCACTTGAGGAGCTTGCGGAAACCGAAGAGCGGCTGATCTTTCTAACCTCGCAGCGGCAAGACATAATCGATAGTATCGCGGCGACTGAGGAAGCTCTTCGTGAGATCAAGGAACGTTCGCGTGAGAGATTTCGTCGTGCATTTGAAGCGATCAACGAGAATTTCACGCAGTTCTTCCAGGAGCTCTTCGGCGGCGGAAGGGGCGAGATGACGCTATTGGAGGCTGACGACATTCTCGAAGCCGGTATTGAGGTCGTCGCGCAACCGCCCGGCAAACGCCTGCAAAATATCCTGCTCCTGTCGGGCGGCGAAAAGGCTATGACCGCTATCTCGCTAGTACTGGCGATATTCAAATATCGGCCTTCACCGTTCTGTCTTTTGGATGAGGTCGATGCTCCGCTTGACGATGCGAACGTTGGCCGGTTCGTTGACAAGATCGCAGAAATGTCTGAAAAGACACAGTTTATCGTGATCACGCATAACAAGCGGACGATGGAGGCCGCACGAGCGCTTTACGGAGTGACGATGCAAGAGCCAGGCGTGTCAAAGGTCGTCTCAGTCAAATTTGAATAGCTAGATTCCAACGTCCCTCGGCAAATTGTCATCTTGAACGTGTCCGACTATTATTCTTTGAGGACCTTACGATGATAAAAACGCTTAAACTTTGCTTCGTTGCGGCTGTTTTTCTGCTCGCGGTGCTAACCGCGGCGGCGCAGACTAAGGGCCGAAAACCAGTCGTAAAGAAGCCGGCCACCAATCCTGTTGCCGCGGAGTCCAAGCCCACTGCCACTCCGACACCCGCGACCTTACCAGGCAAAAGGAATGAGCGGCCTGACAGCGGCCAGTCCTCAACCGCGAACGGAAAATCGACACCTGCAGTTTCGGATCCGCCGTACTTCTACGAATTTGAGCAGCCGAAATTTACGATCACGAAGATCACGATCAAACACGACGAGACGGGCAAGGGCGAACTAACGTTCAAAAAAGGTGAGTTCGACGAACCGATCACTGAACCGATCAAACTATCACAGACGATCCTCGATAAGATCGTGGCATCTATCACGGCCCTAGATTTCTTTAATTCAACTGAAAATTACCAATACGAAAAGGATTATTCGCATCTCGGCAACATCACATTTCGATTAAGAAAAGACGGCCGCGAACGCGAGATCCATTTTAATTACACAACCAACAAAGATGCGAAGGACCTCGCTGATGAATACCGAAGAATCAGCAACCAGATCATTTGGGTGTTCGACGTGAACGTCGCCCGGGAAAATCAGCCGCTCGACGCACCTCGACAAATGGACGCTCTCGAGTCCTACATGCAGCGAAACGAGATCGCTGACCCAACCCAGCTATTGGAATTTCTGCGATCCCTGAGTCAAGACGAACGCATCCCGCTGATCGCTAGAAATCATGCTGGGAAAATCATCAAAAAGATCGAGAAAATTAAGAAGTAGTTTTGTAGATCCTCAAAAAATAGAATCGGAGAGCCTAATGAAAAAACTTTTGGTCGCCTGTGGACTATTCTCGGCAGTCTTCATTGCAGCGCAGACCTCGCATGCTCAGCCAAGACCTTATACCCCTGAAAAGGGTTCGCCGGAACGCAAAGCGATCCTCGATGCTGTGCGAAAGTTTCGCAAGGCACCTAATGAGGTTTACACACCTTACGGTTTTAACGTCATGCAAAGGTGGGCAATGGTTGCTGCTCGTGATCCGAACGATCTGGAAGTGGACACCGAAGCATTTGAATACGTGCTTCGAAAGACCGGCGGAAGTTGGAAGGTGGTCGACCAGGTCAGTAACATCGAAGGAACCGATCCAAACAAAGAGATCAAACGCATTCGGAGAAAATATCCATCTCTACCTGCTGCCGTTCTCGATTTGAAGGTTGAATAGCAACAGCCTATCTAAGTCCGATAGTTCCATCGTCGGATATCGTTGGTGAGGTCGCTGGGAAGTCGGCTGCCGATAGGGATTGGATCTTTGTGATCACGGTGCCGCTGGGATCGGGCATCGGGCCGCCGCGGCCTTCCTGCTTCGCTGGAATTATCTTGCCGGCGATGAATTTTCCATCAAGTCCGATCGTGAAATGGAAAACGGCGGCGAGAGACTGCGGGCCATTCAGGCTGAACATCCCGTAGGTGCAGAAGTTTCCCATCGAATAATCGATCAGGTGGCCTTTGTAAATTTCCATTGCGCGATTGACGTGAGGACCGTGGCCCAGTACAAGGTCTGCTCCGGCATCGATGACCGCGTGTGCGAAGGCGTAAACGTTCCCGCGTTTTTCCCCTACAAAGACCTCGGTTTGCTTAGGAACATTTTGAGCCGCCTCGCCTTCAGCTCCGCCGTGAAATGAGACCACAACAAGGTCGGCTTTCTTCTTTGCGGCGATCACGAGCTGTTTTGCGTTTTCGATATCGTTGAGATTTGGAACGATATTATTGTGGGCAAATCCGACGAAAGCAATCTTCTGGCCTTTAACGTCGAGTATAGTTGTCGACAACGCCGCCCGCCCGGCACCGGCATATTTAATTCCCAGACGGTCAAGGACCTTTCGTGTGCTGCTGCGGCCGTATTCGCCAAAATCGCCTGCGTGATTGTTAGCGACGCTCATCACATCAAAACCGGCCTCTTTTAGATATTTGCCATACCGTGTCGGTACCCGAAATGCGAAACACTTCGCGGGCTGCGACGTGTCACCCGGCTTTGCCGCGACAGCCGGCGGACATTTTGTGCTCGTGCCACCCTCGAGCAGCGGTCCTTCGAGATTGCCAAAGGTGATATCCGCATCGGTAAGATACGGCATCATCGGTTTGAGAATTTCGCGGCCGTCCTGGGGCGGTAGAAAGCTGTTATTGATCGAAGTTGAGCCAAGCATGATATCGCCCACTGCCGCGATCGTAATACTATTTTCGTCGTTAGGTGTCGGAGTCGGTTTGATCGTGGCGGCGTGAGAAGTCTCGTCGCTTCCGAGCATTTTGGGGTCGCATGCAACGAACACCAGGGTGGCCAGTGCTATCGCGCAGATCACGGATAATTCCCGGGCAAAAATGTGGGTCATATTCGCTTAATTTGATGCAAAAAAAGGACCGGAACTATTTTGACATTAGTTCCGGTCCAAAATCCATCTATTTGATCAGGCTACGGCAGGTTTCTCGGAGATAATGGGTCGAAGAGTCAAAGTATCACGAACGAGTTGTTTTTGTTCGAGTTCGTGGATAGCGTACGAACCGGTTGCCGGCGATGCGGACGGAGCACGTCCGAAGTATGATAGTTGTCTATCGTCGCCAATGACGGCCTTAATACGGTCTTCGACAAATATCCAGCCGCCCATATTCTGTGCTTCTTCCTGCGTCCAGACGACCTCGGATGCGTTCGGATAAGAGGCGAAAAGCTCGGTCAAACGTTTAGCCGGGAAGGGATAGAATTGTTCCAGACGCAAGATCGCAACCTCGGAGTTTTTCGTTTCTTCTCGTGACGCTTCGATGTCGTAGTAAACTTTTCCGCTGCAGAGGACGATGCGTTTTACTGCATGGCGGTTGGCAACGTAAGCGTCATCTATCACCGGTTGGAACGCACCGGATTCAAGCTCGGCCATCGTCGAACTCGCAGCGGGTAGCCGCAGTAAGCTCTTTGGCGTCATGACGATCAGCGGACGAACGATCTCCTGTTTAGCCTGACGCCGGAGCAGATGGAAATACTGGGCGGGCGTGGTCGGGTAGCAAACCTGCAAATTGTTCTCCGCGCAAAGCTGCAGATAACGTTCGAGACGCGCTGAAGAATGCTCGGGTCCCTGGCCCTCGTAGCCGTGAGGGAGAAGCATCACGAGGCGGCATTTTTGCTGCCACTTGTCTTCGGACGATGAAATGTACTGATCGATGATAACCTGGGCTCCGTTGGAAAAATCGCCGAACTGTGCCTCCCACATCACAAGATCATTTTGACATACTACGGAATAGCCGTATTCAAATCCCAAAACTCCAGCTTCCGACAGCGAGCTGTCGAACACATAAAAACGCGCGTTGGGATTTGCGTCGCTTTTTAATTCGGTCAACGGTGACCACCGGTCGCCGGTCATGGTGTCATACATCGATGCATGCCGCTGCGAGAACGTGCCGCGTCCGGAATCCTGGCCGCTCAAGCGTACGGGCGAACCCTCGAGAACTAGCGATCCTACCGCGAGGGCTTCGGCAAATCCCCAATCCATCGGTACCTCGCTCGCACCCATTTTCGCGCGGCGAGCGAGTTGTCCGACCATTTTGGGATTGATATGAAACCCATCGGGAACGATCGAGATCTTTTCAGTAACTCGGCGAAGCGTTTCGGCTCCCGATCCCGTTTCAATTAAGGCCGAGCCGTCTTCGTCTGCGATCGGCGGATTTAGCGCGGCTTTCTTAGGATGCTCAGATGCGATCTGTTTCGCCCTCTGAAGGATACCTTCGTACTTCGCAACCGTCTCATCGGTCATGCGCCCGAGGTCTTCCTGTGTGATCACGTTTTCGCGGATCAATTGCTCGGCGTAAATATGACGTGTTCCCGGGTGCGCCTTTACCCGGGCGTACATCACAGGCTGGGTATAGCTTGGTTCGTCGCCCTCATTATGACCAAGCCTGCGGAAACCGACGAGGTCGATTACGACGTCTTTCGAGAAACGGTTACGATAAGCAAGGGCGATCTGGATGACGCGAAAAGCGGCTTCCGGTGCGTCGCCGTTGACGTGAAAGATCGGTGTCTTGGTGATTTGGGCGGCGTCGGTCGAATAGATCGAGCTGCGGCCGAGTTCAGGCGAGGTCGTGAATCCGATCTGATTGTTGATGACGATATGGATCGTACCACCCGTTCGATAGCCGGGTAACTCGGCAAGCTGAAGCGTTTCCATCACAATGCCTTGGCCCGCGAAGGCCGCATCGCCGTGAAGCAAGACGGGCATGATCGCTGCGTACGCCTCTTCCCGCGTTTTGTTCGAGCCGTTACGAAGGTCGTCCTGTACCCCGCGTGCCATGCCTTCGACGACTGGGTTAACGAATTCGAGGTGGCTCGGATTTGACGACAACCGGATGGTTATTTCCTTGCCCGCTTTGCTGATCCGCGTGCCGACCGCTCCCTGGTGATATTTGACATCGCCCTCATCGGCGGGAAAGCTGGGATGCGATGAGCCTTCGAATATCGTGAAAATTCGCTCGGCCAGATCGCCGGTGGCCGAGTTGCCGATTATATTCGAAAGAACATTCAGCCGCCCGCGATGGGCCATACCCAGGTACATTACCTCGACGCCGCGAGCGGACGAGCCTTCCACCAACTGATCGAGCATTGGGATGACCGTCTCGCATCCCTCAAGCGAGAATCGTTTCTGGCCGAGATATTTCTTGTGAAGGAATTGCTCGAACTGCTCGGCCTCGATCAATTTCTGCAACAGCTCTATTTTAAGCTCGGCAGCAAGGGGTGTGGTATCGACAAACTGTTCCCGCACCTGCTGTCTGATCCACTCGATCTCTTCCTTTTTCTGGATGTGGCGGTATTCGATCCCGACCTTTCCGCAGTAGGCCTTTTGCAAAATATCCAGAATCCGTCGAAGGGCTGCCGTCTTTTCTCCATGCAGCCCACCGGTAATGAACTCTCGATCAAGGTCCCAGATCGTCAAGCCAAAATTAGCCAGGTCCAATTCAACCGCGTGATGCGGGGTCATGTTCAGCGGATCGATGTCGGCAAGCAGATGGCCGCGATTGCGATAAGCGTTGATCAATTGCAGAACGTTCGCCTGTTTCTCGGTCTGCTCCTGAAGGCGATCGCCGCCAAGGAGCGACGGGTTGAAATCCTGAGCCCACCGAAGCGGCGGATAATGGATCTCGAGCGAACCGAATATCTCTTCGTAAAATGCATACTGGCCGAGCATGAACTCGTGAATTCGAGCCAAAAACAGTCCGCTTTCGGCTCCTTGGATGACCCGATGATCATACGTGCTCGTAAGCGTCATCTTCTTGCTGATACCAAGCTGTGACAATGCCGCGGCGGTCATGGCCTGATACTCTGCCGGGTATTCGATGGCACCGGTAGCAATGATCACACTCTGTCCTGCCATCAACCGCGGATTAGATGCTGCGGTTCCGATCGTGCCTGGATTGGTCAGCGAGATAGTCGTTCCCTGAAAATCCTCGATCGCAAGTTTCCCGTCGCGTGCCTTTTTGACCTGTCCGTTATAAGCGTCAAAAAACTGCGTGAAATTCATCGCGTCGGCGCCTTTGATATTTGGTACGAGCAGGTTTCGCGAACCGTCCTTTTTTTCGACGTCGATCGCGATCCCGAGATTGATGTGTTCATGTGTCAATCGAGACGGAGCACCATTCACGACACCAAAGCCGTAATTCATCTGCGGGTAGGCTTTTGCGGCTTTGACGATGGCCCAGGCGATGATGTGCGTGAACGAAACTTTTCCTCGACCGCGCGTCTGCAGGTGCTCGTTGATCGTGCGGCGATTTTCTTCTAGAAGCTTTACCGGTATCTCGCGAAAGCTGGTAGCAGTCGGAACCGACAGGCTTT
>JBDTXM010000120.1:0-11350 GCA_040006215.1 Acidobacteriota bacterium | reverse complement strand
CGCCGAAAGCAGCACTTAAAATCTATCAATCGCCAGGCTGTTCACAATCAACTCTCGCAAGCGTTTCGTGCGATGGAAGGTGCAGGGGATGAAAAGACGCGCCGGATTCAGCAGACCAATGTCGAGATACTCAAACGCAGAATAGCTTCTTTCGATGAGATCGAACGCAGCGTGAAATTGGTCGAAGGCCAGCTCCAATCGATTGAAAACTTCTTCAGCTATCTGAATGACGAGATCGTTACCATGTCGACGCCCGAGAAATTCTCGCTGCTCGATTTCGAACAGCTCTCGGATTCGATAGCGATGACCAAGCAAATGCTCGACGCCACGTCAGATTCCATCGGCCAGCTCGATTCCTACAACCGCCAAATGGGCAATTACGAACTGCTTCCCGAAGGCAATCGGTAGTCCTTAAGGTTCAAACCCCTCAATTCCAACGGGCACGTCTTTTCTCGCGGGACCTGCGTCCGTTACGGCTGCGGGTTCGGCAGGCTTTGCTGCGGGTGGTCCGTCGAGGTCGCTTATCGAGAGGATAAGGTTGTTGGCGTTGCTGGCGTAGAGAATGCCGTTGTCGCGGGTGATCGTGCCGTTGCGGATCATTTTTTCGAGCTCGAGGTCGAAGGTCTGCATGCCGTCGATCGCACCGTCCTTCATTGCGTCGTACATCGAACGGCCTTCGCGTTCGCCCTTTTCGATATATTCGCGCGTTCGGGAATTGGACACCAATATCTCGATCGCCGCGGTTCGTCCGCCGCCGATCTTTGGGATCAAACGCTGCGAGACAATGCGACGAAACGATTGGGACAGCCGAGTTCGAATCACTGGTTCTTCGTTCTTGGGGAACACACCGATTATACGGTCGATCGTCTTTGCGGCGTCGATGGTGTGAAGCGTCGATAAGACCAAGTGACCCGTTTCGGCAGCTTCCATTGCGACCTCGATCGTTTCGCGGTCGCGCATCTCTCCGACGAGGATGACTTTCGGTGCCTGACGCAATGCGGCACGCAAGGCAAGAGCGAAATCCGGAGTGTCCGAATGCAGCTCGCGTTGATGGATCGTGCTCAGCTTATGCTCGTGAAGGAATTCGATCGGATCTTCGATGGTTACGACGTGATATTTCTTTGTCGAATTTATCAGATCGATCACCGCGGCGAGGGTGGTCGATTTTCCTGAACCTGTCGGGCCGGTCACGAGAACAAGCCCGTTTTTAAGATCGGAAACATTCCGAACAGCCATCGGCAGATCGAGCTCCTGCCAATTTGGAACTCGCCCGGGTATAACGCGCATCACGATGGCGTGAGTTCCGCGCTGTCGGAAGATATTTACGCGAAAACGGGCCATCGCAGGAGCGCTGTACGAGATATCGGACGAACCCGTCTTCTCCAACGTTTCCTGACCTGTTTTATTGCCCATCAGCATCAGGTCCGCGATCGCTTTGATCAATGCGGGTGTTAGCTTGTCGATGCCGGTCGTCGTCACGCCGAAGAGATCGCTCGTCAACTCGACCTGCGGCGGCCGCCCGGGCGAAAAGATCAGATCGCTCACTTTCGGATCGACCGCGAGCATGTGGCCGAGTATCCGGTGAAACATCTCGGTCGTCAGGATCGGAGAACCGTTCGTTGGCTGGGCTGGCGGACGTTGCTGCGGCTGCTGCGTACCTTGCTGGACTTGCGGATGGGGCGGTCTCTGAGTGGCGGACTGCTGCTGCACCGGCTTCGGCATAAGGACAGGGTTCGGCTCAGATGGCGGATCGGTCAATGGTTGATTCATGGAGATAAGGCTTCAGCCCGAATGGGAATCAGGTAAATTGGAACAATTTTGGTGTGAACCAGACGACCGGCGAGCTCGGTCACTCTTAGGATACTATGTCCGGCCCGCTCAGGGCAAGATTTTCTTGCTCCATTCATTTTCAGGCAAAAACTCCTCACATCTTGAACTCCCTCATCCAATCCATTAACATTTAGGATTTTAGAATACTCGGCGGAGCACTTCGCTGCGATAACACAAATAATTATGAAAAGAGTAGGCATATTGGCCGGACGTGAACAAACGTTTCCCGAATCTATTATCAAAAACATTAACGAACGCAGCGCCGGCAAAGTCGAAGGCGAGATGATCAAGGTCGGCGGCATTAGGCTCGACCAAGAGAAGCAATATGACGTGGTAATCGACCGCATCTCTCATGAGGTTCCCTTTTATCGCGCAATGCTAAAACGCATGGCGCTCGAGGGCACGTATATCATCAATAACCCATTCTGGTGGTCGGCAGACGATAAGTTCTTTAACTTCTCGTTGGCGGCCAAGATCGGGATTGCGATCCCGAAAACCGTGCTGCTTCCGCAGGAGAAGTACATTAAGGACATTACGCCAGAATCGCTTCGCAATCTCGAATTCCCTCTCGATTGGGAAGGCATCGTCAACTACGTCGGCTTCCCTGCCTTTCTTAAGCCCTTCGACGGCGGCGGTTGGAAGAATGTGTCAAAGATCCACTCGGTGGACGAGCTTTTTTGGGAATACAACCAAAGTGGAACGCTCTGCATGACGCTCCAGGAAGGAATTGAGTATGACCATTTCGTCCGCTGCTACTGCGTCGGCAAGGAAAAGGTCCTGATCATGCCGTACGACCCCTCGCAGCCGTATTTGTCGGGCATGCAATACGTGAACGTTGACAACTACCTGACGCCGGAGCTTCACGCCCGCGTCGAGAAGGACGTGATAACCATCTGCGAAGTCCTCGGCTATGACTTGAACACCGTCGAATTTGCGATCAAGGACGGCGTGCCATACGCGATCGACTTTATGAACCCGGCACCCGATGCAGAGCTGGCCTCAGTTGGCGAATACAACCATCGCTGGATCGTCGATAACATGACCGACTTTATACTCAGGAAGCTGGAGACCGGATTCGACGCTCCTGATTACAGATGGTCGGCCATGCTGAATCCTCCGGAAAGTGGACAGACTGCGAGGAAGGTCGCGTCCAAACCGTCGACCGCTGCCAAGATCGCCAAGCCGAAGAAAACTGTGAAGCGCGGCGCGAAATCGGGCAACAAGTAGCTGACGACGTTCAACTCCTTTAAGAGTCGGGTTTCGGCCCGGCTCTTTTCTTTTAAAGTTGTCGTATCGTGCTACTATCCTCTAAATGGAAAGGATCGGACGACTTTTTTTCTCGATGGCTTTGGCCGCGTTCGGCATTCAGCAATTCTTTTACGGAGACTTCATTCCGGGCCGCGCACCGGTATTTCCGGCGGAACTTCCCGGACGGCTCGCCTGGGCCTACATCTCTGGTGCGATCTTTGCCATGTGCGGACTAGCTATCGCGGCCAACATTAAAGGCCGTATCGCGGGAATCACCGCCGGCGTGATCATTTTTGCCTGGGCAGTGCTTCGCCACCTTCCGCTGGTGGCCGCCGATCCTAATGGCATCACGATCACATCTGCCGGCAAAGCCCTTGCCCTGTTTGGCGGCGCCGTAGCCGTCGCGGGGTCATTTACCGGAGTAAAGAACCGCATCCCGGACCACTCTGGCAACTCGGAGGCGGGATCGTTGCTGCTCTGGACGGGCAGGCTCTGCCTTGGGGCGTTCCTGATCATCGGGGGTGTCGAACACTTTATATATCCGCAATTTGTGGCTACGCTGGTTCCCGCCTGGATACCGGGGGCGGTGTTCTGGACCTATTTCGCCGGTCTGGCCCTAGTGGCCGGAGGCCTCGGAATGCTGATACCGCCGACGGCCCGCCTGGCCGCTTTTCTCTCCGGGTTGATGATCTTTCTTTGGGTGATACTTCTCCACATACCTCGTGCCATTATGGCCGCTAATGCCGCCGCCAACCAAAACGAATGGACCGCCGTATTCGAGGCCTTGGCCATGTCCGGCATCGCCTTCGTCATCTCAGCGGCTTTGGCCAAGCCCCGATAAATGCTCCTTATTCCGCGGTTTTCTAGATTTTCGCATATCAACTTAGCTTCATTTGATCCTCGCTTGCGTTGGAGGTTACGCCATTGCTGACTCGCGTGCTTCGGAGAGTCTTGTAAAGCCGTAGGTGTAGTGTCCGGACTCCCATGTTCCACGATTTGAGCCCTTTTTGTAAGACAAAGCTTTCTTCTTCTCACTGACAACCGATCACTTACCCATTTTCTGACGACTGTTAGTTTTCAAAGATCAGTTGACGAACAGCAGCAAAGGAAGTGCCCTCATCGTAGATGCAACAATGTATCATAAATAGATACCAGATTGAAGAAATATCTTGGAAAAAAGGTAAAAACGCCAATATTTTCACTCAGCAAGCTTTGTTGCTAAGCCTTAGAACATCCTGTAACATTGGTTATCCAATGAACCGCTATCACACGGAAAGCATAACCGGAGGTTCCGCTGACAAGCCAGTTTTTGCCCCCACGGACAAGCATGACGACCCGATGGGTTGGGAAATTGACCGGCGCGACTCGCCCGATCATGTTCGAGTGGTTTTAGGCGGGGCTTTCTCGCTCGCGAGGATAGCGGACCTCATTGCTGACATCGTCGGCCAGCCATTTTGGCGGCGTGGGTTCGCCGTCCTGATTGACGATCGGGATCTGGATACCGACGATATCCGCGCTTCTGATATCGAAGCAGTCTCTAATGTCATGCGGTATCTGAACCACGAATTCGGGCATAGCTATATGGCGATACTGACGGGGTCCGAGGTGCAGTATGGGTTCGCTCGCCAATTTCAGATCAGGTCCGAATCGAACAGCTCCGCCGTGATCCGTGCGTTTCGCATTGAAACCGAGGCCCTGGACTGGCTTGCCACGGCTTTGCCGATGCCGAATCAGTAGAACATAGTTAAAAATTATTAAAGGTCTTCTTCGTCGGACACGACCATGTCTACGGGGATGCGGCCGGATACGAGGCGTGCGGTGAGGCTCATGCCGAACCAGGCTGCTATGGCCGTGGCGGCTATGGCCCAGCCGGTGTTGGCTACTGCGTATTCTTCGGCCAGAACGCCGACCATTATCAGCGGGAAGCCGAAAAGAACGGTCCTGAGGGCAGTTTTTTGGTAACGCTCGAGGCGTTCAATGAGGTTCATCCGGCTGACCTCTAGTTCGAGGTATTCCTCGTCGTCATTAAGGCGAGAAAAATAATCGGCCTCGCCGCGCGCCCAGCGTTTCAGGGCTTTGGAATCGGCGATGCGGTTCGCAGCGTTGAAATTATGGATGACGTGGGCGATCTTGCCCTCGCGAAGAGCCATCTCGGCCATTCCACGTACCGAACGGAAGCTATCGCCCAGAGTATCGGCTACATAGCGAAACACAAGCCCCGCCCGTCGCCATTCGCCCGCCTGAAAATAACTCTCCCCGACGCGTGAGAGCAGTTCCCTGTCGCCGCCCGCACGCAGTTCGGCTAGCCGCATGAGGGCGACCGAGCGGCGCTCGAGTCGCGCGTCTTTCTCGGATCCCGCGAGCGACTGCAGACAGCGACCGCATTCGAGCAGAAGCCAACCGTTATGCGGTTCCAGAATAAGCGCCCGCCGAAAAGTCTCAAGCGCCTGCAGCAGAAAGCCCGAAAGGCGAAGCTGGTTTGCGAGATTGCGTAGCTGAAGCGGGTCGGCCGCATGTGTCTCTATGTCGCCTGCCGCAGATCGAGCCTGATCTTTACTGCGAACGAGATGTTTAAATGAACCTTCGAGCACGTCAGCCGGCGGTATCCGCGAATTTTCCGCCTGCCGAAGTACTTCACTAGAATCCGTTAGATAATCGCGCAGCTCGACCGAGCGAGCATCCATAGCGTTCTCGGGAAGCACCGGCAGAAGCGCCGCGATCATCCTGCGATAGGAATCGCCGCCGGAAGGAAATGTGAACATGACGCCTTTCCCGCGAATAGTAGTGCTGAACCGATATTTAATGTTTCGACCGCGTTTTAACGCACGCAAGGCCTGCGTCTCAACCTGTTCGATATCGGCGATCTTGAGCCGGTTTCGGAGACCCATCATTCGTGCCCAGAGTATCGGCAATATCCCGGTCCGCCGCAGCCGTTTACCGTCGAAGCCGATCCGGTCAGTGTAGGCAAGCAGCGGGACCGCTAGTATCGACGCTCCGAGAATAGCAACGCCGAGGGCGTCGAGTTCGAGATACATAAGGAGAGCGCAAATAAACGAGATCAGGAACAGTGCGGAAAGATAGCTGGCCGGCGAGACGCGGGTGGTCACGACATCCGCCGATACGATTCGCGCGTTGGTCGTCGAGCGTTCTGTCAGGACCTTTTGTATCTCGCTGTTCACGTTACTTTACTTAAAACTTCTCCGCTAACTAGAAATATACAATTCGAGCGGTTTTTTATGAAATGCGGTTTTTTGAGTCCGAGGGTTACCAAAACGAAAGAGCGGAACCTTTTGGCTCCGCTCGGTGGATCGTCGTCGAGTATAGCTTATTGTTCGAATGGATTCTCGGGTTTTGGTTCTTCGATGGTTTTGGCCCGGTCGGGGTCGATGGCCTGAAGCTTATCCTTGGCATCGCGGGCGGTTTGGCTCATCGGGATGTTCTTACCCTGCGAATCCTTGGCCTCACTGGCGGCTTTGACGAGATTGTAATAGATGTCGGCCGCCTCCTGCTTTTTGCCTTGCTTTTCGTAGAGCCTGGCCAGCTCGAAATTCACCGTGTCCTTTGAAATAAGCGGATCGTTCATCGCGGACAGTTCCTGATATGCCGCAATGGCTTCGTCGTTCTTGCCGTCCTCCGCCTTTATCTGCGCAAGGGCAAATTTCGCAAGTTTTGCGGAATCGTCGCTCGATTTGGCCACAGCTTCAAGATCGGCGGTCGCACCGGGACGATCAAGGGAGAGCTTGTTGACGGCAGCGAGATATTTGGCCTTTTGAGCCACGCTGCCGCCGAACTTGTCAGCCACTGCTTGAAATTCGGCCACCGACGCTTGCGCCCGTTCTTTTTCGGTCTTGAACGTCTTCGCGGTCGAACCTGCCGGAGCGGGCGACCCCGAGACTACGGCCTGCGACGTGTCGATAGCCTTTCCCAAGGCGGCCTGTGCGGCTGCGTCGGAACGCTTGTTCCACACCCAGAAAATGCTGACGAGGATCAAAAGCACGATCAGCGCCGCGAGGCCGTAAAGCAGATTCCGGCCTTGGCCCTCAAGCCTTTTGCCGACTTCTTCGACCTTTTTGCCCACATCTTCCTGAAACCGGTCGGCGTAGAGCGTTTTCACCTTGGGCTCCGCTGTTGCGGCGGCGGCTTCGAGCTGCTCAAATCTTCTCTTCTTTCTTGCCATCGTTAAAATACTGCAATTTATCGTCGTTTAATCGTTATATAATCGCCTCGACGCGACCTTTTTCCAAAAGAGCTAATTTAGCTTAAATATCGGTCAAGGGCAAATAAATAAAGGAAAAAGACGCGTCTAGACGGCAGATCATTATTTGACGGAATAAATGTCGGGAACTTTTTTCAAGCCGCGGTGTCTAAACAATCAACCGCCAAACGGGCGGGAGCAGCAGTTTGAAAACTTCTCCGCGGACGAAAGGAAAGAGGGGAGACGATGATCTTCGGAAAGTCGATCACGTTTGACGAGGATAGCTTAGGCGGCACTGCTGGCGCGGCCGGACACGACTCCGTCTTTATTTCGGTCGAAAACACATTTGTCGAACGGCTGAGAGGCGGCGAGGCTGAGGCTTTTGACACGCTTATCCAGCGATACTCCGGCGATATTTACGCCCTCCTCTACCGGATAACGCAAAATCCGGACGAGGCGAGCGAACTGGCGCAGGAGACGTTCCTAAAGGCCTTCAAGGCTATCGGAAAGTTTCGGGCGGATGCGGAATTGAAAACATGGCTCTTTCGGATAGCGATAAACGAATCACGAAACCGGCATCGATGGTGGAAACGCCGCTTTCGCGAAACGACGTTCTCGCTCGACGCCCCGATCGGCGATTCAGACGCGACGCTGCACGATACGCTGGCGGATTCAGCCGAAGATCCTGAGTCTTCCCTGCTAAGAAAGGAAAACGAACGTGCACTCGAAGCCGCATTGACCCATCTGCCACAGGCATTTCGCGAAGTGATCGTTCTCTGCGATATCGAGGGCCAAAGCTATCAGCAGATCGCCGAAGTCCTCGGGCTGAACATCGGAACGGTGAAGTCGCGGATCGCGCGAGGGCGCGACGAACTGAGGAGAAAGTTGAAAGATCTTTGAGAATTTAGCGAATGCCCGACCCGCCCCGGTTTATCTTTGAAGACAGACTAAATCGGTGCCAAAACTAGGTCGAAGAAAACGAGGGTCCGGGCCGTTCAGAAAGCTGAAGATGTTGAAATTTGAAATGACCAGCAACGAAGTTTCGGACCAGCGTTATTCAGCTTTGTTAAGGCCCGGCCATACGTTGTTTTCCGCGAGCGGGAAACACCGGGGTCGGCCGGTCATTCGCTAAGGTTTGGAAATTAGAAATGAAATGCGAGGATGTAAAATTTGAGCTTGCTCTATTCGCCGACACTCCGGCGTCCGACGAAGACACGACGGCGGTGCACGAACATCTGGCGGCATGTCCCGTCTGCCGGCAGTTGAACGCCGAACTGCAGGAGGTCCGCGTCGGCTTGCGGAGGATGTCGCGTCCGCTGGTGCCGGTAAATCTGGTCGATACGATCCAACGGTCGGTCCGCGAACATTCCGTTCCCCATACACCAGTTTATGGTTTGCTAAATCCAGGATCGGAAGCTCGTTCGTTCCGTTTGCTGTTCATGTCGTACACTGCCGGAGCATTTGCGTCGGTGGCTCTGGGACTCGCGTTCTTGGTTATGATCTTATCGAGCGGCATCGATAGTTCAGGTTCGATCGCCCGCCGATCGTCAACGGCTCCCGTATTGATGGCCGAAGCGTCAAATGTCGATCTGAGCCACGGGCGGATATCGCCGAAAGACTTTGCGAATACACGGACAGATATCGCAGCCATGTCGCCGAGCGTTAATCCGCAGGGATCGCTCATCGAGCTGACGCGGTCGCTGGTCGAAGGCGAATTACAGGACGACGAAGTGGTAGTCGTCGCGGACGTATTCGAAAACGGCTCGGCGCAGATAGCACAGGTCGTCGAACCGTCGAGAAATCACAATGCGGTGAATGAATTGGCCAGGGCACTGGACTACGGTGCGTCAAACACACCGTTTGTTCCGGCGACTTTGGACCAACGCTCGGACACGATCCGAGTGATATTTAGGATTCAGAGCGTTTACGTAAGCACGAAGGAACGCACGAGAAAGAGCCGGTCACTTTAAGATCGACAGCAGGAACTGGAAGGCCCTGAAACCAGTTGGTATCCGAGGCCTTTTATTTATTGCTGAAACGTCCGCTAGAGCTTATCTATCTGGCTTTTTAACTGGGCCGCGTATTTTGCATCAAGGTTGACCAATGCGTTGTACTGCTCGGTCGCAAGACTCTTGTTTTTCTTGTATGCATAGATCACGCCCAGATTGTAACGGGCTCGAGCAAACCGCGGACTCAATTGAATGCATCGACTGTAGGCTTCGACAGCCTTATCCAACTGGTCATCGTAATAATAGGCATTGCCTAGAAGGTAAAAGCCGTCGGAATACGTATCGTTTTCCTTAGTGTAAGCGACGAGGCCCGTGACCGCTTTATCGAAATACCTTGCGGCTTCTGCCTTTTTCGATGCAGCGTCGTACGCCTGGCCGAGATATAGATTGGTCTCGCCGTCGTTCGGGTTGATCTTCAACGCGCTGTTGCATGCGTTTATTGCCAGAGCGTTCTGTTCCGTGTCGATATAAGCACGGCAAAGATTGGTGAAGGGAAGGCTCTGGTTAGGCAGAAGCTTTGCAGCGTTTTGGGCCGCTGTCACGGCTCCCTTATTATCGCCATCCAGTGAACTGTACCAGCTCAATGCGTTGTAAAGATTCCCGTCGCCTGGAAACGCCGCGATGCCCTTGTTGGTTATGGCGATCGCCTCCTTGAAACGGCTTTGGCTTCGATAGAGTTCGCCGAGCGCAAGATAGGTGGCCAGAACGTCCGGTTTTTGATTGATGGAACGCTCATACGCCGCGATAGCGTCGTTCGTCCTACGCAGCTTCGCATAAGCGTCGCCTAGAAGATAATTTGCTTCGCCCGCATGCTGCGTATTCCGTTTGATCGCTTCTTCCGCGGCGGCCGCCTGGCCGGCTGTGTTGCCGAGCCGAAACTGGTTGGTTGCAATACCGTAGTAATATTCCGGATTATTCGGCTCCTGGGCCAGCGCCTTTTGGTAAGAATCCAACGACTCGGCGAACAGTCCCTTGTTATAACTGATCTCAGCTAAACCATTAAGGTAGTTCGCATTATTCGGTTCTAGTTTGAGGAGAGCCTTCAGATCAGAATAAGCTCCGTCGAAGTCCTTCTTGACATACAGAATGTACCAGCGGACCTTGTATACCTCGAGCGGCGTATATCCTTTGTCGAGCGCGATGTTTAGATCGGAGACTGCCTGATCGTTCTGCTTCAGGTAATAATGCGCATATCCCTTCCAAAAATGCGCCTTAGGATCGTTAGGCACGAGGACAATAGCCTGGGCGTACCCGTCTATCGCAGCCTGGTAATTTTTCTGATTGAACGCCTTATCGGCCCTTTCCGAAAGGTCCTTTGCCTTCTTGATGTCCTTCTTGCTCGGACCCTGGGCCACGCCGGCGAGCGCGCCGGCGACAAGCATCAGTACGGCCAAAAATGTAAGTCTTCCAAATAGTCGCATGCTCATTTCTCAAATCGTCTCCTGCCTAGTGAAGGATAGGCGGTTTCGTAGGTCTCGGCACCGGCGTCGCCTTCGGAGACGGAGTACGCGGCGGCCGCTGAGTTTCCCTAGTCTGCGGAGTCGGACGATCTTCCGGCGTGATCCTCACTTCTGGAGTGGGCGTCGGGAACGGCGTCGGACTCACGGTCAGACTGTTCGAATTGTCAGAATTCGTGTTCGACGAATTCGAATTGTCCACTGAATTGGTGTTGGTAATAATTTGTGTCGACGGCTCGGGACTCGGCGTCGCTTCAATCGTCGGTTCTGGTGTTGGTGTCGGAGTGGGCTGGGCTACGAAGTAGTTTTCGTAAATGAACCAACCGGCACCGGCACCTACAATGCCCAAAACGAATAACACCGCTAGAGCTCCGAGTGCAATAAAAAGTTTCGACGATCCTTTCTTTTTCGGCGCAACAGCTGGTTTAGCTGGTTGAACCGGGGGTGTCGCCTGCGGCTGTTGCTGCTCAGACGCGTCGGCCGACGTTCCTGACCCAAACGAACCGGCCGCTCCGGCAACGTTCGGCGTCGTGAAAAATTCTGGTGTTGGTTGCTGATCGCCAAGACCGCGGCCCGATTCTTCCAGCGAGATCAAAGGCACGGTTGCGTCG
>JBDTXM010000119.1:0-11467 GCA_040006215.1 Acidobacteriota bacterium | reverse complement strand
AAAATACATCTGTTTCGGCGACATCAGAGCCGCATTCGTGACAAGGAATCATGCTGGTTTACTGTAACGCCCCTACCTAAATGATATGAAACCGCAGGAATGTCTTTCCCACGATGATCTCATCGCCATCGACCAGCGATTGCGGATTTCCCGGCAAGAGTCGCCGCCCGCGATTAACATATGTTCCGTTTGTTGAGCCCAGGTCCTCGACAAAGAACTCGCCATCGCGCCGGAGAACTCTCGCGTGCCGGCGCGATACCTTGGCCTCCTGGTCGTGAGAATCAAGGTCAACATCGGGAAATATACCATTATCTGCGTCCCACCGTCCGATGTTAGACTCATCACGATCAAGAATGAATTCACCGCCCGCAACATCGCCGCGTTCAACCGTAAGACTCGCCCGCACAGAAGCTAAAGGACCCGATCCATTTCCATTAGACTGGCTGACGGGTCGGGCGAGGCTTTCGACCATCGGCGGAATCCCGACCGAAGTCACACTCGCTCCCTGAAGCGAGGGCGTCTCGAAAGTGAGAGGTCGCTCAGCAGGCAGATCTGTTTTGTGAATGTCGTCCTCTCTTAGACGGGCGCCGCATTCGTCGCAAAAGCGCGACGACTCCGGGTTTCCGTTTCCGCAGGACTGGCATCGTATCATCAGTAGAATCCTTTCCGTTTCCGCGATCGCAGCTCGCTGAAAATAGACTTACATATATTAACCTGTTATTCGCGGTTCGTAAATCGTAAATCCAAGAGATTCCAAGGTCAAACGCTTTGTCGTGTATTCTTTTCAATCATGCTCGCCGCTGGGGCGAGTTTTTTGAAACAACGGACAAAATCCCGTCGTAGTAAGGATTTGACGCCGGAGCACCTGTAATTTTGCCTTGGGACAGTCGACTAAACTAGTATTTCACCATTGCGAGGACAAATAGAGCATGGCCTTAAGCCGTAAATCGAAAATAATAATTGGAGCCGGTACCGTTGGACTGCTGATCGCTGTTATTGCGATAAGCATATTGGCGACGCGAACGGACACGCCAGAGGTAACGGTCGTAAAGACAGAGAAACGGCATGAGTTGCGTTCGACCGTTACGTCATCGGGCGAAGTGCGTCCGATCCAGTTCATGAACCTCACAAGTGAGGTACAGGGCCGAATCGAGGAAATATATGTAAAGGAAGGCGATCTGGTTAAAAAAGGCCAGCCCCTCGTCCGGCTAGACCCTGACCAGCTTCAATCCAGCACCGACGCGCAGGTAGCCGCGTTTCAATCCGCTCAGGATGAGGTTCGCGTCTCACAGTCGCAGGTCGTCGCAGCTCAGAATCAGCTCGCGCAGTCGCAGCAGCAGTTAAACGTCGCTCAGGTTGCCATCGATACGGCTCGGCAGCAAGTAGTTTCTGCTCAAACGGATGTGGATAAAGCACAGGTTGAGCTAAACGCAGCACTTCGTGAGCAAAAACGTAACGAGCAGCTTCTCGAAAGCGGAGTCATTTCAAGGCAGGTCGTCGATGAGGCAAAGGATCGGGTCGATAGTGCAAGAGCTTCGGTCAACACAGCTAAGGCGAATCTGGCTTCGAGACAATTGGGCATCAAGGATGCGCAGGCACGGTTAAACCAGCAGGCGGTCGCTGTCACGGATGCTCGGAGAGCAGTTAATACGGCAAACCTGAGCGTGAGCAGCAGCCAGTCGCGTGCGACACAGCAGTCCGCTGTTCTCCGCGGCCAAAGGGACCAACGGGATAAGACACTTCAAGTTGCGCCGATCAACGGCGTTATCGCAGAGATCCCTTCGAAGGTCGGTACCTTTGCGGTCGCCGGTCTTTCAACCACCGCTTTACTGACGATCGCCGACATGTCGGAGATCAACGTCGAAGTAAAGGTCGACGAGACCGAGATAGACAAGGTTGAAAAAGGACAGAAGGCGAAAATAAAGGTTGACGCCTTTGGCGATCGCGAATTCGAAGGCGAAGTGGTCAACAAAACGCCGCTTGCCGTGGGCAAATCGGCAACCAGCGGCGGTCTTTCGACAACCATTAACGTCCAGGAAGCTAAAGAGCTGAAGGTGGTCATCAAGCTCCTAAACATTCCCGATGATGCCAAGGACGGTTTGCGTCCCGGAATGAGTGCTACGGCCACGATAACCACGAAGACCGTCAACGATGTAATTGCGGTGCCGCTTCAAGCCGTTGTTGAAAAACGTCAGGAAGGCACGCCGGCTCCGACGATCCAGTCAAATTCAATCGCCCCTGCGGATAAACCAAAACCAATCAAAGGCGTTTATGTGCTCGATGGGAAGAAGGCAAAATTCGTTGCGGTCGAGACCGGAATTACCGGGGAATCCGATATTCAGATCACAAGCGGTTTAGAGGAAGGGCAGGATGTCATCACGGGCCCCAGCCGAATCCTAAATACGCTAAAAGACGGAGCTTTAGTAAAGCAGCAGATCAAGAAAGAGGGCGACGCCGCTCCTAAGTCGTAGGTTTATGTACAGATTCATGGAAGAAGAAAACGGAACCGCTGTCAAAACAGCAGAATCACCTGCCACCGGCCGCGGGCTGATCTCCATGAGCAATATCTGGAAGACATACCAGATGGGCGTGGAAGAGCTTCACGCCCTCCGCGACGTTTCCTTTGAAGTCAAAAAAGGGGAATATCTGGCTATCATCGGCCCGTCAGGTTCCGGTAAATCAACCCTTATGAATCTGATCGGATGTCTTGATTCCCCATCAAAGGGCGAATACTGGATCAATAACAATCTTGTGTCGGACATGACGGACGACGAGCTGGCCCGAATCCGAAACAAGGAGATCGGCTTCGTCTTCCAGACCTTCAATTTGCTTGCTCGTGCTACTGCCCTTCACAATGTTGAGCTCCCGCTGATCTATGCCGGCATGCGCGCTGGCGAACGGCACGACAAGGCCCAGGCTGCGCTAGCGTCGGTAGAATTGGGCGATCGTGTTATGCACCGTCCGAACGAGCTCTCCGGCGGACAACGACAGCGTGTGGCGATCGCGAGGGCGTTGGTAAATCATCCATCGATCTTGCTTGCCGATGAGCCGACCGGCGCTCTTGATTCAAAAACCAGTGTCGAGATCATGGCTCTTTTTGAAAAGCTTCACGCCGAAGGCAACACGATAATCATCGTTACGCACGAGCCGGACATCGCCGCACGTGCCCATCGCGTAATCACGATTCGCGACGGTGTGATCGAAAAAGACGAAAAGATCAAATGATCGAACAGCTTCCGTTGTATGTTTCGCTGATCTTTATAGTCACGGCACTGCTTTCGGTGTGGCTATTATTGAAGTCGATAGATCCGGGCCGATCGGCCTCGCTTCCAGCACGCCTTCTACTTGTCCTTATTCCTTTTTGGTTCATCCTTCAGGGCGTCCTGGGAATAGGAGATTTTTATCACTACATGGATGCCTTTCCCCCGCGGGTGTTCTTGTTCGGCGTTTTTCCCGTCTTGATTCTTGTCGCCGCCTATTTCTTGTTCTTTCGCAAGGCGCTGATCGAAAATCTTTCCATAAAGGTCTTAACGATTCTGCACGTTGTTCGAATCCCGGTAGAATTTGTTCTGCTTTGGCTATTTCAGGCAGGTCAGGTGCCTCGGCAAATGACATTTGAAGGATGGAATTTTGACATCTTGTCTGGGATCACGGCTCCGATCATTTATTTCCTGTCTTTCCGAAATGGGAAGATAAACCGGCCGCTCCTGATCGTTTGGAATCTCGCTGCACTTGGCCTACTCGCAAATGTCGTGATCATCGCCTTTCTTTCGTTCAAATCACCGATGCAGCGAATCGCGTTTGATCAGCCGAACGTCGCGATAAGCTATTTCCCGTTCATCTGGCTGCCGACTATAGTAGTTCCCGTGGTGCTTTTTGCACACCTTGGAGCATTGTGGAATCTACTAAAGGGGCAGGAAAGATAGACTTCGTGTTTCTAAACCAATTCATGAAAATTTGCGTATCAAACTGCGGTCTCTTACCATCTAAACAGCGATGAACTTTGCCGAGACATTAAAACTTGCCCTTGACGCCATCTGGGGCCACAAACTCCGATCGTTCCTGACTCTGTTGGGTATGATCATCGGCGTGGCGGCATTCATGGTCGTGTTCTCGGTGCTTCAGGGTTTTAATTCATATATTGATGAAAAGATCGCGGGTATCGGCTCCAATAATTTCAGCGTCCAGCGATTCAACTTCTCAGATTTTAAGGATTCGGACACGATCGCCGAAGCTCAGCGGCGGAACAAAGAGTTGACGATGGAGGACATTGCTTTCATCCGCGCCAGAACTCATTTCATCGACAAGATCGGGGCCAAGGCAGGCGGCAATCGCCGAAGCGTGAAGGCCGGCTCCAACAGCATGGATGACGTCACCGTCGATGGGGCCGAACCAGTGATCGGTGAGATCGAAAAGGTCGATGTGGCGGACGGACGTTACTTTACTGACGCTGAGAATAGCAACGCCACGCGTGTGGCGTACATCGGCAGGGATGTAGCGGAGAAGCTGTATCCGCAAGGCGGTGCGGTTGGCAACGAGGTGGTCATCAGCGGAATCCCCTACCGCATCCTCGGCATTGCAGTCGCTAAAGGAACGGTGTTCGGAAGACCGCAGGATGCTTTTATCCAGCTTCCTATAAAGACATACGGTTCAAATTTTGGTGGATTCCGCGGCAGTCGCTATCTTTATTTTGAGGCGACCTCAATTTCGGACAAAACATTCAATGACGCCGTTGACGAGGCTCGGACGATAATGCGTCTCAACCGCCGATTGGAACCGGGTGAGAAAGACACTTTCGGCATCGTTACGCCGGACGCGATCACTGGACTTCGCGACAGCATCTTTGGCACGGCCTTTATTATCATCCTGATCGTCCCGTCGATCGCTCTTATAGTTGGCGCGATCGTGGTGATGAACATCATGCTCGTTGCCGTCACCGAGCGCACGCGCGAGATCGGAATAAGAAAGAGTCTGGGTGCCCGCCAGTCAGATATTTTGAAACAGTTTCTGTATGAAGCTGGAGTTCTTTCCGCGATCGGTGGATTGATCGGCTTGATCGTCGCGGAACTTATTGGGATCCTCATTTCGGCGACGTTCATTCAAACTAGAATTCCCTGGTACGCGGCTGTAATTTCTATCGGCGTTTCCGGTTTGGTCGGTGTTTGTGCGGGACTATTTCCGGCGTGGAAGGCGGCGAAGCTTGATCCGATCGAGGCACTGAGAGCGGACTAAAAGAATGCGAGTAGTTACCGGACCATTTTACGAAAATCTCCGCATGGCGCTCGATACGCTGCGGTCTAATAAACTGCGGTCGTTCCTGACGATAATCGGGGTCGTGGTTGGCGTGATCACCGTAATGCTTATCTCATCTGTGATCAGCGGTTTCAACGTGACCATCGAAAAACAGGTCGAGTCTTTCGGCACCCGCTCGATCTTTCTTTACAAATACAATATTGGTTTCACGACAGGCCGCCGCACGCAGGAAGAGCGGATGCGAAAGCCCCTGACAACAGATGACGCAGAGGCGATAAAGAAATTGCCTTCGATCGAGACCGCGGTACCGTTTCTGGATGTTTCAAATGATTTCTTCGGCGGTAAGCTCCTCGTCACCGGGAAAAACGGCAAGACGTCATCTGCCGTGAATCTGCAAGGCACAGATCCAGAGATCGAAAAGACAACCTCCGAAGTTTTGATGGACGGCCGCTGGTTTTCGAAAACGGAAAGTGATGAAAAGGCCAATGTTTGCCTAATTGGCCAGACGGTCATCGACAGCTACTTTCCCTACGAAAATCCGATCGGCGAAACCTTGACCATTGGCGGAACGGAATTTCGCATTATCGGAGTTCTTCAAAAGAAAGAGCAGCTTTTCGGCGGAGGAGGAGGAAACAACGATCAGTCAAATACGGTCTATATGCCGATGGGCGCTGCCCTCAAGCTAAAGCCAAACGCTGATGATCTCTTCATATTGGCAGTCGCTCGGGAAGGCCAGCTCGAAAAGGCCAAGGATGACGTTCAGGACGTCTTGCGAATTCGGCGGAACGTTGACTACGGAAAACCGAATAATTTTTCGATGGAAACGGCTGCTAGTATTATCGACCAATTTCAGGCGATCACGGCCGGAGTGGCGGTCGCGATGGTTGTCATTTCTTCGGTCGGTTTGATGATCGGCGGTATTGGCGTGATGAACATCATGTTGGTTTCGGTCACGGAACGAACTCGCGAGATCGGCATTCGAAAGGCGATCGGTGCAAAACAGAGCGACATTCTGCTTCAGTTTTTGATAGAAGCCGCAACTCTTACTGGCTTCGGAGGTCTTGTAGGTTTGCTGATCGGATGGTTGCTAACACTTCTAGTGAAACTAATCATGCCATCGTATGTACCTTGGTGGGCGCCGGTTGCGGGATTTTTTGCCAGCGTCGGCATCGGCATTGTGTTTGGCCTGTTCCCTGCGTGGAAGGCAGCACGCCTCGATCCGATCGAATCGCTTAGGTACGAATAACCAAATGGGCCGCTGTCGATATGACAGTGGCCCAAATAGTGTAATTGTCCGATCGCTAGTTTACGTTGCCCGAGAACAATGCTCCGATAACACGGAAGGCGATTCCGATCAGCGCGATTATTATCGTTAATGTCCAGGCGGAACTTGATGAAAGCCGGTTAGTGATCCGGAGCCCGATAGCCGCCAAGATCCAACCCCAGATAAAGAAGATATCAACCGTTGCTAAAAGCGTTCCTAGTACCGGCATCGCTTTACCGTCGACAAGAAACCCCAGATTGGCATGAAGAACGGTCCGCTGACTTGCGGCAACATCAATGTCGTCGGCCGACTTTAGGGCGAGCACGAGATAGTTTGCGAGCATTCCTACAACCGTCGGGGGAAGGCTAGAATAGACCCACACGGCCAAACCGTGCAAGAATCCACCGGTCCCGCCGAATGCCTTGCTTCCCAACCAATAGATAAGGCCGCCGATGGCGAGAAAGATCAAAACGATAACGGGCAAGACGAATCTGACGATGTTCCCTATCTTCAACTGCAGATCGATCGCATTCGATTTTTGTTCTCCGGTCATACCCTGGGTCCGGGGATTCTTATCGAACTGCTCGGACATGAATGATCTCATCCCCGCGTCGCCGATCTTGTAGTAAAGCCCGAATGCGTAACCGGTAAAAAGGATCGCGATGATCACGCCTGCCATGATAAAGCGAGGTTTACGCCGGAGATCTTCAAAGACTTTTCCCGGCTCAAAGAAAATGCTTACCAGGGTTGCTGCTTCCGACATTTGCGGCGCTTCCTGCGGTGCCATCGCCTGCGGCTGAAACCCTCCGCCTTCTATATTTTCCATTTACTTTTTCTCCCGTTTTTCAGTTCAGTTCTGCATGAGAAGCACCAAAAAGCAGTGCGGTATTTGAATGCACATCTAAATACGAAACTGGCCTTGCGGACGTTTCAACTTAATTTGCTGCGACAGCTTCATTATAGCCTTCTATTCTGATACACGCTGCCAAATGTCCGGACCGGATCTCGCGCAATTCGGGATCGATCTTCGAGCATTCGTCGATCGCTATCGGGCAGCGCGTGCGAAACCGGCAGCCTGAGGGCGGATCGATCGGGGTCGGCACGTCGCCTTTTAGCACGATCCTGTCTCGCCTCTGTTGGGGATCGGGCACGGGTATCGCCGACAGCAACGCCTGGGTGTAGGGATGAAGCGGATGCTTGTAGAGGTCCAACGAATCGGCGATCTCGACTATCCGGCCGAGATACATAACGGCGACGCGATTCGAGATATGTTCGACAACCGCGAGGCCGTGCGAGATGAACAGATACGTCAGGCCAAATTCTGCTTGCAGATCCTGCAGCAGATTTACGACCTGGGCCTGAACGGATACATCAAGGGCCGAAACGGGCTCATCGCAAACTATCAGTTTCGGGTTCAACGCCAGTGCCCTGGCGATCCCGATCCGCTGGCGCTGGCCGCCGGAAAATTCGTGCGGGTAGCGATGCATGTAGTCGGGGTCGAGGCCGACCTTTTTCAAAAGATCGACAACACGCGCACGACGCGCTTCCTTGTTGCCAATGGAGTGAATTTTCAGCGGCTCGGAAACGATCGAGAGAATGCTCATTCGCGGATTCAGGCTCGCATAGGGGTCCTGAAAAATGATCTGCATTTCCCGGCGAAGCTTCTGCATTTCGGCGTTTGGAAGGCCGACGATATTTTGGCCTTCGAATAAGATCTCACCGGTGGTCGGCTCGTGAAGGCGAAGCAAACATCTGCCAACCGTGGATTTGCCGCAGCCCGATTCCCCAACCAGCCCGAGCGTTTCGCCTCTGCGAATATCGAACGATACTCCGTCGACGGCGCGCAGCACATCGTCACTATTTTCAACTGGAAAATATTTGACGAGGTCATGAACCTGAAGAAGCTCTTCATGTTCGCGTGCTGCGGCTACAGAAGTCATCGATAGTTATGATAGCCGAAAATCAATTTGAAGCCGTCAGGTGCTGTTCGAGATCTACACTGTTCCGCGACTCCTCATCGTAAAGAACGCATCGAACATTAACGTCACCCTCTAGCTCGAGAAGCGGGATCTGACCGTGAACGCAGCGTTCCATTCGAAACTTGCACCTCGGTGCGAAGTGACACCCGTCGGGCAGAGCCGTGGGTGTCGGAACCGTTCCCTCGATCGTTGCAAGACGTGATGTTTTCTCGAGGTCGCCGATGGAGAGTTTGGGGACGGAATTCAAAAGGCCCTGCGTATAAGGGTGTTTTGGCTTTGCGAATATCTCATCGATCCCCGACTCTTCCACGATCTTTCCGGTGTACATCACACAGACACGGTCGGCCACTTCGGCAACGACGCCGAGATCGTGCGTGATGAGCAGAACGGCAAGCTTACGATCCCTTCTGAGATCATCCAGCAACTCGAGTATCTGTGCCTGGATCGTCACGTCGAGAGCAGTCGTGGGCTCGTCCGCTATCAGCAGTTCGGGATCGCACGCGAGAGCCATCGCGATCATTACACGCTGCCGCATTCCGCCCGAAAGCTGATGGGGATAATCGCTAGCCCGGCGTTCGGGGGACGGGATCGATACCTCCCTCATCGCTTCGACCGCCGATGTCCACGCCGCCTTTCGGTCGAGCTTTCGATGCAGCCGCAAGGCTTCTGCTATTTGTTCGCCAACGGTGTAGACCGGATTTAGCGAGGTCATCGGATCCTGAAAGATCATCGCGATGTCGTTTCCGCGTATCTGCCGCATCCGCTCATTGGTTGCCGTCGTCAGCTCCTCTTCCCGAAATCTTATCGAACCGCGAACGATCTTGCCCGGCGGCGATATCAAACGCATGATCGAAAGGGCCGTGATCGACTTGCCGCAGCCCGATTCACCGACCAAAGCCAGTAGCTCGCCCTCGTCAATATGAAAGCTAACGTCATCGACCGACTTGACCAGTCCTGCCCTGGTCGGAAAATGCGTCTGAAGGTTTTCTACAGCGAGCAAACGGGGCATTTTTTAACTTCGTCCATTGTCCATGCTACATCGTCGGGTTCCAATGTTCGAGCTATTTGAGACGGTCAAAGGGTTCGAAAATAGGACAAAACCAGTGATCGAGTCGCGGTGTTCCACGGTTTGCGCTATATTTGTAGGACAACAGCTCGGTCTCGGTTGTAATAATCCAAAAGATCGTCATTCAAATCAAACGTCCGGTGGGGACGGAATTCTGCACGCGCCTTCGCTCCCGCTGATGCAATACCGTATCATAGGGGGATATGAATAGTGAATGACTATTTCGTCCACGCAATTCAAAGTCGAGCATCTCTGCCTAGGGCTTCGGTACCTTCACCGGGTCGGCCGGGCGTTTCGGCAGTGTGACAGGTGTCCTGAGTTTCTTCATTATTTCTTCCACTGCACGCTCAAGTTGGGGGTCGTGGCCAGCCAGGACCGATTTGGGGTCGTTATCGACATCGATGTCGGGATCGACTCCATATCCTTCGATAACGTATTCGCCCTTAGTATTCGCAAGGGCCGATTCAGGAACATTTACCACGCCGCCGTCGATTAGATTTCCGTGATTACTAATTCCGACAACCCCGCCCCAGCTTCGTTTACCGATGAGCGGTCCGAGGCCGGCCTGTCGAAACATGTACGGAAAGATATCGCCATCGGATGCTGAGTTTTCATTGAGGATGGAGACCATTGGCCCGTTAAACACTCCGTCAGGATAGGTAGAAGCACTGTCATTTGCGCGGGAAAAGTTCAGCCCGAGCACCTTACGGCGCAATCTCTCGATGATCATTCGCGACACGTTACCGCCGCCGTTCGCACGGACGTCCACTATCAAGCCTTCCTTGTCGAGCTGCGGGTAGTACCACTTGATAAACTCGCGCAAGCCGGGAGCTCCCATGTCGGGAATATGAAGGTAGCCGACCCGTCCGTTCGACAACTGATCCACGCGCTTGCGATTGCCGTCGATCCAATCGAGGTAGATCAAGTCACCCTCGTTGGTGACAGGTTTGAATGTGACGGTCCGCGCACCTTGAAGGTTTGGAGTAGAGTTTAGCGTGAATGTTACTGTCGTATCCGCTTTGCCGCGAAGGTACGAATAGATGTCGCGATCAGCCGTAACATTCTCACCGTTTATGGCGAGAACATAGTCGCCGACCCGAGCATCGACCCCGACCTCGGTCAGCGGCGATCGATAAATATCCTCTTCATTTTCGCCGCCGAAGATCTTGATGATCTTGTAGCGGTTCGCGGCCTTGTCCACCTCAAATCTGGCGCCAGGCAAAGCTACACGTACGCGAGGCGGAAGGTTGAAATCACCGCCGTCGATGTAAGCGTGCTGTACCGTCAATTCGGATTGCATCTCGGAAAGAACATAGTTGAGGTCCGAACGATGCGAAACATACGGAAGCCATTTCTTGTATTCGTCGCGTATTTTTGCCCAGTCAAAGCCGTGCATGTTCTCGACATAGAACCAATCACGATATCGCCGCCAAACCTCGTTGAAGATCTGATTCCATTCCTGCACCGGGTCGATCTCGGTGATGAGTCCGGCGGTTGAAACCGGCTTACGCGTTTTATCGCCGAGCTGGTTGGCGTCTAGGATCGAGAAGCCGCCGATCGAAGCCGCAAGGATCTTATTCCCGTCCGTCGAGATGGTGTATCCACCCGCAGGCTGGAGCAGTGTCGTTTCCTTACGGTCCTTTAATGAGAAGATACGGAGAGACGACTGGGTTTCGGCGGCACGCCCGTAATAAAACGGCGACTGAACGATATAAAGCAAATTGCCTTTGTTAGCTGATAAACCGCCGTAATTGTCGGCGGGCAGCGGGGCCTTTGTCGCACGGGATTCGATTCCATCAAAATCTATTTTTTCGGGAACGTCTGCGGGTCTCGGGGTCGGTGACCCTGCGGCCTCCGGTTTCTTATCCTCAGTTATCGCAACCTCATCGCTCTCATACGGAAACG